>JANOBY010000476.1:0-2038 GCA_031411935.1 Planctomycetales bacterium
GGTCTGTCGCCCTGGGGTTCCCGGGCTCGCCCGCGGTGCCCATCATGAGCGACAGGTGCCCCCCGGCCGACCCCCCGTAGATGCCCAGGCGGTCGGGGTCGATCCCGTAGTCCTTCGCGTGATGGCGGATGAACCTCACCGCGCGGTTCATGTCCTCCACGACCTCGGTGATCGTGAACTTCGGCTGGCTCCCGTGCACCACGGCGAACACGGTGTAGCCCCGGTCGGTCATGCTCTTCACGTAGGGCAGGGAGATGACCTCGTGCGCCGAGAACCACCCGCCGCTCACCACGAAGATGGCCCCCAGGCCGTTGGCCTTCTCCTTCGGCGTGAACACGTCGAGCGTGAGCGCCGTGCCGAACTTGCGGCCGTAGATCACGTCTTCCTTGCGGGTGAAGCTCGGCTCGTCGGGGGCCGGGCAGGGGGGGGCCAGGGCCGGGCCCATCAGGGCCAGAATCAGGGGGAGCTGCATGGAGGAGTCCTCGGGTCGGGAGAGGTCGCGCCGATCGCCGGCCGGTGTGAACGCTTCAGCCCGGCGCGCTCGGTCTCTGCGCGGCCCATTGTACCGAGGGGGGCGAGTCCATGCCGGTCCCCGCCCCGGTCAATCCACGCGCTTCAGGGCGGGGGGCTTCCACTTCAGCTCCAGGGCCTCGGGCCGGGGCCGGTAGAGCCTCATCACGAGGTAGATCGGGCCGTCGGGCGCGGGCAGCCAGTTCGCCTCGTGCGCCTTGCCCGGCGAATCCTTCTGGAGGTACAGGGTCAGCGACCCGTCTGCGTCCTTCGCCATGTCCGGCAGCATGGGCGAGTTGATCAGGTAGCGGTCGATCGGGTTCTCGATCAGGAGCTGCGTCTTCGCGTCGTACATGGTCACCGACCAGAACGAGTCCACGGGCGGGAGTTCGCCCGCCGGGAAGGTGAGCGTGTAGCGGTGCGCGTGGCCGTCGGGCGGGTTGCCGTCGCTGTCGGTCGCCAGGATGGGGTAGATCGCCTCGGCGGGGTCGTTGGCGTAGATCCCCGCGCGGGCCACCGCGGCGCGGAGGAGCCAGTCGCCCGCGTACACCGACCGGTCGCCGATGCCCCTGGTCGTGACCCTCCAGCCGTTCACGCCCTGCCCCACGGTGCGGACCTGCGCGTTGATCTTCTCGATCCCGCTGCGGATCCCCGCCGCCAGCTCCGCCTTCTGCTCGGGGGAGAAGCTCTCGGAGGGGAACGGCTTGCCCGGCTCGATGCCGATCTTCGCGAGCCTGGCCCGCAGGGGGAGTTCGCTCTTGGCATCCCCCACCGGAGGGCAGAACTGGAGCAGGAAGCCCAGGTAGGCGAACGGCTGGGACGCGGCCAGGCCCTTGTCGATCTTCGGCCAGGCGATCGCCGCGGAGGAAGCAGGCGCGGGCGTCTTCAGGAAGCTCGACAGCGGCTGGAGCCGGTATCCGGACTGGATGCGCACCACGTTGGAGAGGTCGTCGGGCCGGAAGAGCTGGGTGCGGACGATGGCGAAGGTGAACTCGGTCTCGCACCGGAACACCCGGTCGATCCCCTCGGGCTTCTCCCCCATCCACGAGGGGCCCGCAATCATGAAGGACCCCCCGCCGTTGCCCGTGGTCCGGCTCCCCACATACCCATAATTGAACGTGTACAGGTCGATCAGCTGGAACGAGAAGAATCGCTCGGGCTCGATCCTCGGCACCGTGAAGACGAACGGCTCGGCCCGCAGGTCCGCGCAGAACATGGAGTAGGGCGTGTCGCTGTTGGGCGTGACCACCGACGTGTCCTTGGGCGTGAACACGCGGGCCGTGTTGCCGATCTCGTTCAGCGGGGTCCGGAACTGCGAGGACGTGCGGTCGAGGAACGTCTCGTACAGGACCCCGTAGTTCATGACCATCGGGAATCCGTAGACGAACGCCTCCTCGGCGATCGCCTTCAGGTCGCCCTCGCGAGGGGCCTCATGCGCGGCGATCCGCCCTACGGTCGAGCCCTCCACGGCGAGGCAAAGCACCGCCACGGCCGAACGCATCCAACTCGTGACCATGAAGCCACCTGT
>JANOBY010000477.1:0-2172 GCA_031411935.1 Planctomycetales bacterium
CTACGCGTGCGTTCGACACGCGACTCGCCCCATCCGGTGGAGCCCCCTCGCTCTTGTGGGAGGGATCGTCGCGCTCATCCTCGGCACCACGACGCCCAGCCGGGCCGACGATCGCAATGTGCTCCAGGAGAGCTTCGAACGCGACATCCAACCCCTGCTTCGCCGCTTTTGCTTCGAGTGCCATTCGGGAGACCTCATTGAGGCCGAATTCGACCTCGAATCCTTCAATTCCGTGAAAGATCTCCGCAAGCAGCTTCGCCTCTGGCAGAGGGCTGGCGACGTCCTGGAAAGCCGGCAGATGCCGCCGAAAGAGGCCAGGCAGCCCACGGATGAAGAGCGCTCCACCCTCCAGAAGTGGGTCAGGACGTTCCTCACTCAGGAAGCCACGGCACGAGCCGGCGACCCCGGACGAGTCGTCCTGCGAAGGCTCGACAACGCGGAATACACCTACACCATCCGCGATTTGACGGGCCAGCCTTCGCTCGACCCGGCGCGCGAGTTCCCCGTGGATGGCGCCGCGGGCGAGGGATTCACCAACACGGGCAATGCATTGGTCATGTCCCCGTCGCTGGTTGCCAAGTATCTCGACGCCGCCAAATCCGTGGCCGACCACGCGGTGTTGCTCCCGGATGGATTTCGGTTCTCGCCCCAGACCACTCGCCGCGACTGGACCGAAGAATCCTTGGCGCGCATTCGCGAATTTTACGGGCGTTTCACCACCTCGGGAGGAGGATCGTCGGTCAACCTTCAGGGGATCCAGTTCAAGACCAACGAGGGCGGTCTGCTGGCGCTCGAGGATTACCTGAAGGCCACCCTCACTTCCCGCGATGATCTGCTCGGCGGGAAGACCACCCTCGCCGAGGTGGCACACCAGAACGGCCTCAACGCGAAGTATCTTCAGATTCTCTGGAATGCCCTGACTGTCGATTCGAATGACCCGGATTCGCCGATCCTGGGTCCAATCCGGACGAGGTGGAAATCGGCCAAGCCGGAGGCCGCGGCGGGGTTGACCGCCGAGATCGGTCGGTGGCAGGTTGCGCTCTGGAAATTCAACTCGATCGGCCATATCGGACGGACCCTGGGCCGGAACGACGGGCCTCAGTCCTGGATGGAGCCGGTCGTCCCCCTGGTGGGCCGGCAGGAATTTCGAGTGAAACTGGTGCCCGAGCCCGGGAGCAACGAAGTTCGTCTCGATCTCAACGCATCGGACGCGGGCGATGGAAGCGACGAGGATTTCCTCGTCTGGGAAAATCCCCGCCTGGTCACGCCGGGCCGTCCGGACCTTCCCCTTCGCGACATCCGCCGTTTCGCGGCCGAACTCTCCCGAAAGCGCGAGCAGATTGATCGCAGTGCCGAGCAAAGCCTGTCGATCATTGCGAGCCTGGGCTCCGGTCCCGAGCGTGCGTCGTTGGTGAAACTCTCGAAGGAGCGGGGAATCGACCCCGCCATCCTTTTCGCCTGGATGGAATACCTTGGCGTCGGAGCTGAGGAAGCTAAGGTAGATGCCCTGTTGCTCCAGAAGCTGGAAAAGACGGAATCGTTCGACTTCGTGAAGGGCTGGGTGGGGGCCAACGCTCTGAGCGTCGTTGCCAATTCATCCGATCAGCACGTCCGCATCCCCGGCAACCTCAGGCCCCACAGTGTGGCCGTCCACCCCTCGCCAGATCAGAGAGTGATCGTCGGTTGGAGAAGTCCGGTGGAGGGCTCGAGTCGCATCGAGGGAGCGATGCAGCACGCCCATCCTGAGTGCGGCAACGGCGTGAGCTGGATCCTTGAGCTGAGACGCGGCAACACGCGGCGGAAACTTGCCGGTGGCCTGGCCCATGGCCCTGCCGTGGTACCGCTTCAGGCGATCGAAGATCTGGCGGTGAGGCGGGGTGACCTCGTGACCATGACGGTCAGCCCTCGTGACGGGAATCACTCCTGCGACCTGACCTCGGTGGACCTCGTGCTCAAGTCGCGCGATCGCCGGTGGGATCTCGCGCGGGATGTGTCGTCGGACCTGCTTGCGGGCAATCCCCACGCCGACTCCCTCGGCAACGAGGGGGTCTGGCTCTTCGCCAGCGAGCCCGACCGGGGCGGCCCGCAGTGGGTCATCCCCGAGAATTCCGTGCTTGCTCGCTGGCAGGCCGCCTCGAGCGTCGAGGAGAAGGCGAAGCTGGCACATAGCCT
>JANOBY010000478.1:0-3044 GCA_031411935.1 Planctomycetales bacterium
ATACACAGATGCCCTGAGCAGGTATGTTTCCGGGTCGCTAGTCGACTTCAAGTCCGGCTGAGCGACCCTTCACGATTCCGGTTTTGGCGACCACGATTCCGCTCTGGAGAGTCGGGCTCCTTGCCCCTTGTCTTCATGGCCGTCAGGCGGACCGTGGAGAATCCTTCTCGGAAGTTCGAGCGATCGCAAGCCAGGCTGAGAGTTCTTGATGGTGTTCCCTTCCAAGATTCGATCGCCGGGGCCGAATCCATTCGGTCTTGTCGTCACTTAGAGAGCGCACACAATGCGCGAGTTCGATTCCGCTCGGGCGGGTTGACGTCTCATCAGGACTCCTTGGGGATCGGTTGATGTCGAATCCACCTCGGGAAGAGATCGCCGGCCGAGTCGCGCCTCGGTCTCTCAAAGATGACCTCGCGTCGCTGAAGCTCGACCGCAAGCCCACCCGTCCGGCTGCGAAATCGGAGCGCAAAGCCAGGGTCCGCACGGATTCCGGTGGCGGGTTCGTGCTCAAGCTGCTCTCGCTCTTGATCTGGCTCCTGCCGCTCGGGATCGTGGGCGGGGGGGCTTACTTCGCGTATTCCCAGTACCGAAAGATCCAGGCCAAGCCGCTGGTGAAGGTGGCCTCGGTTCAGGCCATGACCGCGGGCGAGGCCCAGAAGCTCCTCTCGGCCAAGGGCTACATCAAGTCGCGCAATCAGGCCATGATCGGAGCCAAGACCCCTGGACGGGTCGAGCGGATGCTTGTCGAGGAGGGGACGAAGGTCTCGTCCGGACAGTTGATTGCCGTGCTCGAGCACAATGACATGGATGCCATGCTGGAGTCGCGCAAAGCCTCCATCTCCCGCGTGCAAGCCGAGATGGAAGAGGCGAATGCCGACCTGAAGGAGAAGGATCGCAAGGCGAAGCTCCAGCTCAGCCTCTACTCCCGCAAGCAGGTTTCGACCGACATCGTCGAAGAGGCGAACGCGGCCCGAGACATGAGCGCCGCCCGGCTCAAGGCGTTGGAGGCCAACCTGAAGCTCCAGAGAGCCGGGTTGACCGAGGTCGAGGAAACGATTCGCAACATGAACATCTTCGCCCCTTTCGACGGCACCGTCGTCGAGAAGGGGGCTGAGGTCGGCGAGACGATCACCCCGGGCGGGATGGGCGCCGCCAGCGGACGAGGGTCGGTCGTCACGCTCGCGAATTTGGACCAGCTGGAGGTCGAGACCGACATCACCGAGACGCTCCTGTCGCGAGTCGCGGTGGGTCAGCCCGCCGAGATCTCGGTCTCGGCCGTGCCCAACCGTTATTACCGGGGGCGGTTGCGACGAATCATCCCCATGGGAGACCGGGCCCGCGGGACGGTCCGCGTGAAGGTGGAAATCCTGGACCCCGACGACAATCTCTTCCCCGAGCTGGTTTCGACCGTCCACTTCCTGCCCGACAAGTCCGTCCAGAATCCCAACTCCGCGAAGCCCTCGATCTTCATCCCGAAGAAGGCGATCTTCGAGGAGAACGGCCTCACCCACGCATGGGTCGTCACGAGCAAGAACGTGGTGACCAAGAGGGCGATCGAGGTCGTCGTGACGAACGAGGAACTCGCCCGGGTCGAGAAGGGCCTGGTGCCCGGCGAGCAGATCGTCCTCGAGCCCAGGCCGAACCTGCGCGAGGGCGACGAGGTCAAGATCGACGAATAACGCAGGGTTCAACCGCCCGAGCGCGGTGCCGGACCCAGCCCGGTGATCCCTACCTGTCGCCCCAGGGCGACGCCCCACTGGAGAGTGTGTGATGGGTCAAGAGGCTGCCATCGTCCTTCGCGACGTCTCCAAGATTTATCGTCGAGATCAGATCCAGGTCCCGGTGCTCAGCGACCTCAGCCTCAACGTCGATGAGGGGGAGTTCCTCGCGTTGATGGGCCCCTCCGGCTCGGGCAAGACTACGCTCCTGAACCTGATCGCCGGCCTCGATCGACCCACCCACGGCGAGGTCATCGTGCACGGGCAGGATCTGGCCCAGATGGGTGACGGCGACGTGACCCGATGGCGCTCGCAGAACGTGGGCTTCATCTTCCAGCTCTACAACCTCATCCCCGTGCTCACGGCGTTCGAGAACGTCGAGATGCCCCTGCTCCTGACCAAATTGAGCAAGAAACAACGCCGTAACAACGTCCGGACCGCCCTCCGCGTGGTGGGGCTCGACGGCCGCGAGGATCATTATCCCCGTCAACTCTCCGGCGGGCAGGAGCAACGCGTGGCGATCGCCCGGGCGATCGTGACCGACCCCTACCTCCTCGTGGCCGACGAGCCCACGGGGGACCTCGACCGCCAGAGCGCCGAGGAGATTCTCGAACTCCTCGAACAGCTTCACACCGAATTCCAGAAGACCATTGTGATGGTGACCCACGACCCGCAGGCCGCGAATCGGGCCTCGCGACTGCTCAAGCTCGACAAGGGCAAGCTCGTGGGAGACGTGATCCGCGCCGAGGGGGTGGCGTCATGAAATATTTGGGATATGTGTTTCGGAACATCCGCCGCAACAAGATCCGCACCTTCCTCACCGTCGCGTCGATCGCGGTCTGCCTGTTCCTCATGATGGTGCTCCTCTCCTACATCTCGGTCGGCGACGACGTGGCCAACTCGATGAAGGATACGAACCGCCTCATCACGATGAGCTCGCAAGGGTTCTCGCAACCCGTGCCGATCGCCAACGTGGGGACCATCAGCGGCCTGGATGATGTCGCCACCGTGGGCGAGATCATGCCCGAGGACTCCGCCTTCAAGGACAAGAAGGCGGCCAGCCCGTTCGCGTTCTACGGTGGTCATTACAAGGAAGAGCAGATCATGGGGGCCCAGTTCGGCGTGGACCCCGAAACGATTTTCGCCATCGTGACCGAGTGCAAGGTCAGCCCCGAGGAGATCAAGGCGTTTCGGGAGGATAAAGCCGGGTGCATCATCGGGCGTAAGCTGGCGAACGAGAAGAACATCAAGGTGGGCGACTCCTACCCGATGAAGAGCGAATTCTACGAGTTTCCGCTCAATCTCACCGTCCGAGGGATCTACGAT
>JANOBY010000479.1:0-2807 GCA_031411935.1 Planctomycetales bacterium
GCCTCCTCGGAGCGGGCGACGCCCGGCCTGACGGTTCGCGATCCCTACATCTTCGAATTCCTCGGCATCAGGCCGAGGGAGGTGATGAGCGAATCGCATCTTGAGGATCAGCTCCTGGACAGGCTTCAGGAGTTCCTGCTCGAGCTCGGCCACGGATTCTGCTTCGAGGCTCGCCAGAAACGCATCCTCATCGGCGACGTGCACTATTTTATCGACCTCGTGTTCTACCATCGCATTCTGAAGTGTCACGTGCTCATCGAGCTCAAACTTCAGGAGTTCAACCACGAGAACATCGGCCAGCTCAACACCTATGTGAGCTGGTACGCGAAGAACGTGAGAGGCGAGGGCGACAGTCCGCCCATCGGCATCCTCCTCTGCACGCGGAAGGACCACGCGCTGGCGGAATACGCCCTGGCGGGGATGGACAATCAGCTCTTCGTGTCGAAATATCAGCTCCACCTTCCCCGACGCGAGGAGTTGCAGGAGGAAGTGGAGCGGACGCTCAAGGAGGGGACATGAATCCCCCGGGCCAGTCGATGGACAAACGGGCGAGGTTCATGTCCTCGCTGGCTCGCCGGGCGGTGGAAGAGTCAGCGCCGCTTGTGGAGTCAATCATCCGGAATGATCGAGGTCGAGCGTACGCTGGACGGCCTGCTGGAAACGGGCGGAGCTGATCGTCGCGCCTGGCCACGGACGGTCAAACCATGGGTGCCGGACTTGATGCGGGGACCGGATGGCCCGGCCCATTCCTTTGCCCACCCTGACGCCAACCCGCCTTCAATAATCCTCCTCGCCCGGTTATGATCTGACCAACGCGTTACGAGGCGCGTCCGGTCCGCGGGGAAGGCCTGAGGCCACTCGGCAGAACAATCGAAGATTCGATACGAACCTTCTTCGACCTGTAACCGCGGACAACAGGGCCAACCGAAGGAGCGTTCGCCGTGCATCTCCCTGCGCACCCCAATCTCGACCAGCTCAAGAACCAGGCCAAAGATCTCCTGAAGGCCTCTGCCTCGGGCGACGCGGACGCGTTGAAACGATTCGAGGAGCATTCTGCCGAGCAGACCCTCAGCGGCGCCCAATTCGTGATCGCCCGCGAGTACGGATTCGCCGGATGGCCCGCGCTCAAGGCCCACATCGATTCGCTGACACCCGACGACCCCGAGAAGCTGATGCGTGCCATCGAGGACGATGACGTCGCCGGCGTCCGGCTGATGCTCGAGCGATCAACATCGCTCCGCAAGCGGATCAACGACCCGATCGGCTCTTTCGACTCGCCTCCGTTAAACAGCGTCCGGAGCACGCAGATGATCGACGCCCTGGTGGAAGCCGGGGCCGACCTCAACGCCAAGAGCACGTGGTGGGCAGGCGGCTTCGGGGTGACACACCTGACGAGCCCCGAACTGGCCGCCTACGCCGTCGAGCGAGGGGCCGAGCTGGATATCCACGCCGCCGCCCGTCTCGGGCGTATCGACCGGGTCCTCGAACTAATCGAGCACGAACCTGGGCTGGTCCATGCCCGGGGAGGAGACGGCCAGACGCCGCTTCACTTTGCCAGCACGGTCGAGATCGCCGCGTTCCTGCTCGATCACGGCGCCGACATCGACGCGAAGGATGTCGATCACGAATCGACCCCGGCCCAGTACATGCTCGGCGACCGGCTCGACGTGGCCCGATACCTCGTCGAACGAGGCTGCAGGACCGACATCCTCATGGCCTCGGCGATCGGCGACCTGGAGCGGGTCCGGGCGTGCCTCGATGCCGACCCCGCATCCATCCGCGTGCGCGGCAACGCCACGTTCTTCCCGATGGCGAACCGGCACGCCGGGGGCACGATCTATCAGTGGTCCCTCGGCCCCAACGCCTCGCCGTACCAGGCGGCCGCCAAATACGGCCACCAGGACGTGATCCGGCTGCTCCTGGAGCGAAGCTCGGTGACCGAGCGGCTCATCGCCCTGAGCTGGCTGCACGATGCGGCAGGGGTGAAGGAACTTCTTGCCGCGAATCCCGGTCTCGTCGTTCCGACCGACGATCGGGCCGAGGTCGCCAGGGCCGCCACGCGGAACGACACGGAGGCCGTGCGTCTGCTGCTCCAGGCCGGTCTGCCGGTCACCGCTCGCGGACAGCACGGGGCCACGCCGATCCACTGGGCCGCTTTCCACGGGAACCTCGCCATGATCCGGGCGATCCTGCCGTTCGGTCCGCCCCTGGAAGACATCGAGAACGACTACAAGTCGAAGCCGCTCGGTTGGGCGATCCACGGGTCCGAGCACGGTTGGTATTCGGGCTCGGGCGACTACGCCGGTGCCGTCGAGGCGCTGCTCGCCGCCGGGGCGACGGTCCCGGAGGCGGCGGGCGGAACGGGGTTGGTGAAGGCAGTTCTCAGGAGGTATGGGGCGAAGGGTTGAAAGTTCGAGGATGGACAACCGATCGACGCCAGGCCCGTCACTTGAGTATACGGGCCTGGCATCGCCTTGGTACGGAGGCCGTCTCCAGCCTCTCGGAGATCGGGTGGTGGTTGGGGATCGGCCGGACCTCGGGCCGCCGCATCCTTGCAGGGGGCTGAGATCGGCGCTCCCCATGCCACACTGGGCTGCGCTCACGCCGCCTTCACCCGTCAAGAATGTCCTCGGCCCCACGCCTGCCCGTCATGGGCGATGAACGCTCGGACGACCATTCGGGGATGAGCGACCCCGAGCGGGTCTGCGGGGGACGCGTCCTCGAGGCGGAGGCCGGTGCGATCGATGTGTCCCGGCCAGGCTCCCATGGCAGATCCGAAGCACATCGGCCGGGCCGGTGCCACCGGT
>JANOBY010000480.1:0-4884 GCA_031411935.1 Planctomycetales bacterium
CTGGCCTGCTCCACCGTCACGCGGGCCGTGACCGAGGGCGGGATGACCGAGTGGCGGTATTCTTCGGGCTGGTGCTCGAAGAGGTCCCAGCTCGGCATGCTGATCACGCGGGCCTTGATGCCCTCGGCCTTCAGGGTTTCATACGCGGCGATGCAGTGCTGGACCTCGCTGCCGGTGCCGATGAGCAGCACGTCGGGCTTGCCGTCCTCGGCGTCGGCCAGGATGTACGCCCCCTTCGCCAGCCCCGCGGCGCTGGCGTACTTCGTGCGGTCGAACACGGGCAGGTCCTGCCTCGACAGCACGAGCGCCACCGGCTCGTGCGTGAGCGGCATGATGACCTTCCAGGCCTCGACCACCTCGTTGGCGTCGGCCGGGCGGATGACCCGCAGGCCCGGAACGGCCCGAAGCGAGGCGAGCTGCTCGACCGGCTGGTGGGTGGGTCCGTCCTCCCCCACGCCGATCGAGTCGTGCGTGAACACGTGGATCGTGGGGATCTCCATGATCGCACTCAGGCGGATGGCCGGGCGGGCGTAGTCGCTGAAGATGAAGAAGCCCGAGCCCAGGGGGCGGACCTTGACCAGGGCCAGGCCGTTCAGGACGGCGGCCATCTCATGCTCGCGGATGCCGAAGTGGAGGTTCCGGCCTCCGTACGAGCCCGGCTCGAAGCTGCCGGAGTCCTCGATGTCGGTGAACGTGGACTCGTTCAGGTCGGCCGACCCGCCGATGAGCCAGGGCACGTTCTTCGCCAGGACCTGGAGCACCTTGCTCGACGACTTGCGGCCGCTGATGCCCTTCGGGTCGGCGGGGAACTCGGGCAGGGCCTTGTCCCAGCCTTCGGGCAGCTGCCTGCGCTGCATGCGCTCCAGGCCGTCGGCCTCGGCGGGGAACTGGGTCTTGTAGTCGGCGATCTTCGCGAACCAGGCGTCGCGCTGCTCCTTGCCGCGCTTGCCGAGGCCCTGGGCGAAGTGGTCGTAAACGCCGTCGGGCACGAAGAACTTCTCGGGGCTCACGCCGAACTTGGCTTTCCAGGCGGCGATCACGTCGTCGCCCAGGGGAGACCCGTGGGCCTTGTTCGTGTCCTGCTTGGACGACCCGTAGCCGATGTGGCTATGCACCAGGATGAAGGTCGGGCGATCCTGATTATCCTTGAAGCTCCGGAACGCGGCGGAGAGCTCGGCGGTGTCGTTGGCGTCCTTGACCACGATCACGTGCCACCCGTAGGCGGCGAAGCGGGCGGCGGTGTCCTCGGAGAAGGTCAGGTCCGTCGAGCCGTCGATCGTGATCCGGTTGGAGTCGTAGATCCAGCAGAGGTTGGAGAGCTTGAGGTGCCCGGCGAGGCTGGCGGCCTCGGAGGACACGCCCTCCATCATGTCGCCGTCGCCGCAGAGGGCGTACACGTCGTAGTCGAACAGGTCGAAGCCGGGCTTGTTGTAGTGCGCGGCGAGCCACTTGCCGCCGATGGCCATCCCCACGCTGGTGGCCACGCCCTGTCCGAGCGGCCCGGTGGTGGTCTCCACGCCCGACGTGAGGCGATACTCGGGATGCCCCGGGGTCTTGCTGTCGATCTGGCGGAACTTCTTGATGTCGTCGAGCGACACGGCGGGCGAGCCCAGGATCTCATAGTCCTTGCTCACCGACTTCACGCCCGCGAGGTGGAGCATCGAATAGAGCAGCATCGACGCATGGCCGACCGACAGCACGAAGCGGTCGCGGTTCGGCCAGATCGGGTCCTGCGGGTCGAACCGGAGGAACTCCTGCCAGAGGGTGTAGGTCACCGGGGCTAGCGCCATCGGGGTGCCCGGATGGCCCGAGTTCGCCGCCTGGACCCCGTCCATGGAAAGCGTACGAATGGTGTTGATGCAGCTCAGGTCGAGATCGGTCGCGGTCGCGGTCATCGGAGGTCCTCGGGGGTCGCGTTCGTGAGTTGAAGTAGAGGGAGACGTTGGGGGTCCAGGGAGCGGAGTCGCTCACATTCGCGGTCGATCTGGTCGAGGACGCCTTCGAGATTTTCGCAGACATGGAGGTTGAGGATCCGCATGACGCGATGTCCCTGCGACTCGAGCCAGGATTGACGATTGGAGTCGTAGGCTTCGCGGCCGAGATGGCTATCGCCATCGAGCTCGATGATGAGGTTCAGTTGCGCCGAATAGAAGTCGACAATGAACGGACCAATCCCGTGCTGACGGCGAAACTTGCGCGAGGCGAAGCGGCGATTCCTGAGCGCACGCCAGAGGATCGTCTCGGCGGACGTGGACCGCTTGCGAAGCTCGCGACGTCGTTGGACCTGGATCGGATCGCGATTCATCCAAGGCTGGCTTTCTGGTCCCCTCTCCCCACATGTGGGGAGAGGGTTAGGGTGAGGGGCTGAGGGTTGTGGCTCAGATGTCGTCATCGGTTTCGACCAGTCGTCGCACGCTTCCGCAGAGTTCGAGGATGCCCCAGCCCTTTGCCGGGAGGATGCCCCCTCACCCTAACCCTCTCCCCGCGAGCGGGGAGAGGGGATCAGAGGGAGATTACCCGGGCCGGGCGAGACTCCTCAAAGAGCCTGCTCCACCATCGCCTTGAGCTTCCGCAGGCCATCCGCCACATCCGGGCCGAGGTGGACCCGCAAGGCCCTTCGGTCCCTCTCCACCAGCACCGCGAAGTCGCCCTGGGCCTGGAACCCCTTGAGCTGGCCGAAGGTGAAGGTCTCGCCCGGGATGGGCAGGTCCACGGCGTCGTCGCTGGTGATCTGGAGGAACACCCCGGAGTTCGGCCCGCCCTTGTGGAGCTGACCGGTCGAGTGCAGGAACCTCGGCCCGAAGCCCAGCGTGGTCGCCACGTTGCGGGAGTCGCGCACCAGGTGGCGGATCTCGCCCAGGAGCAGGTGATTCTCCTCGTTCATGGGCACGTACGCGGTCATGGCGAAGTAGTCGCCGATCTCGAACCGGGCCAGGTGGGCCCGCAAGTAGTCCACCGGCTCGGGCGTGAGCGCCGCGCGGCTGAGGCTGTCGGCGTTCTTGTCGTCGGTGAACAGCTTCACCCCTGAGCCCTCGGAGACCGGGATCTCGGTCGGGATCACGCCGGTCTTGGCGAACTCCTCGGAGAGCTCGCGGGTCTTGATCTTGCTGGCCTCCACGTCGGGCTGGTTGAAGGCGTTGATGCCCAGGATCGACCCGGCGACCGCCGTGGCGACCTCCCAGCGGAAGAACTCCGCGCCCAGGTCCATCGGGTCTTCCATCAGGATCCGCACCACCGGCTGCCCCGCGGCCTCGAGCGCCACGACCTTCGCGTCCTGCTCGACCGAGGGGGCGCGGTCCAGCCGGATATACACGAACAGGCGGTCGTCGCCGTAAACCGAGGGCTCGCCCACCACTTCGCCGTCCACCGGCACCAGCCCCTTGCCCGTCTTGCCCGTCGACTCGGCGATCAGCTGCTCGAGCCACGCGCCCAGGTCGCCGATCATGGGGGAGGTGATCAGCGTGACCTTGTCGCGGTGGAACGACTTGGCCATCGTGCCGAGGATGCACCCCAGGCGCACCCCGGGGTTCACGGCCGCGGCCGAGGTGGGGCCGCACGCCTTGACCATGTCGCCGGCGCGTCGGAGGAAGTCCTCGACGTCCAGCCCCATCACCGCGGCGGGCACGAGGCCGAAGTTGGACAGGGCCGAGAACCGCCCGCCGATCGTCGGGTCGCCATAAGCGATGTGGCGGAACCCGTTCGCCTCGGCCACCTTCTGCATCTTGGTGCCGGGGTCGGTGATGGCGATCATCCGCGACCCCGCGGGCTCCAGGCCCAGGGCGTACTGGATCTCGTTCTGGAAGAACTGCCGGAAGACGTTGGGCTCGGTCGTCCCGCCCGACTTCGAGGCCACGATCCCCACCGTGGACTTCAGGTCCACGGCGTCCCGGAAGGCGGCCACCTGAGCGGGGACGGTCGAGTCCAGCACGTGCAGCTCGGGCCATCCGGCCAGGTGGCCGAAGGTCATCTTGAAGACCTCGGGGCACATGCTCGACCCGCCCATGCCCATGACCAGGACGTCCTTCACGCCCAGGCTCTTCACGTCGGCGGCGATCGCCTTGAGGTTGGCCACGAGGTCGCGCCGGCCGGGCTCGTCGATCGAGTGGAGCCAGCCCAGCCACTTGCCCTCGTCCTCGCCCGACCAGAGGAAGGCGTCCTTGTTCCACAGCTTCTTGATCTTGCCGGAGGACTGCCAGTCCTCGATCGTCTCGGCCACGGCCTGCTCGGCGGCCTCACCGAGGGACTCGGACATCGTCGGGATACCCATGGGCGTGCGTCTCCCCCTGCTCTCTTGCGGCTGCGTCGTTGGGTGCGATTCGGCCTCCTAGGATACGAAGTCGCCCCGGGGCATCCAAGCCCGTAGCGTCCGCAACCCGTTACGGTACGGCAACTGGAGGGCCGAAGAGCGGGGGCCATCCTCTTCGCCTCGCCCCCTGTGGGGGAGAGGCCGGCCGAAGGCCGGGTGAGGGGGCGTTCGGCGGGGCAGGGATCCTGGGACACGCTGCGCCCAACCCCCTCAGTCCGGCCTCTCCCCGGAGGGGCGAGGGCTAGCCCAAAGTGGGTTCGTTTCCCGCCCGGAAACCCAATATTGGCTTCGTTTTGGGTTCGTTTTGGCTTCGTTTTCCCGTCGAAAGCTCCCAAGGTTTGCCCCGATAGCCAGACTTAACTCCTTCTCCTATGGTCACATCCGCGCGATCCCGCCCCTCGTCCCGGGCGGCCAAATTGGGTTCGTTCTGCAAATTCACGTTTTCGCGAAATGCCGACCTCCTGGCGGTCGGGCCGTGCCCGGTGTGGTGGTCCTGGTTGTCAAGGAGCGGGGGTGTCACAACTCCTACTATCGCGAGTGCCCCGGCCCCCGATCTCCGGCGGACGCTGCAAACCCGT
>JANOBY010000481.1:0-6572 GCA_031411935.1 Planctomycetales bacterium
CGGGCAACGGATCGCCCTGCGGAGTCATGGTCTACGAGGGGGGCCTGTTCCCGAAAGACTATCAGGGCGCGGTGCTCGAGGCCGAGGCGGGGCCGCGAGTGATCAACTTCTTCCCGATCACCCGCAAAGGGGCAGCTTTCCGCACCGAGCACAGGATCATGCTCGCGAGCGATGATCCCTGGTTCCGACCGGTCGACGTGACGGCGGCCCCCGACGGCTCGGTCTTCGTGGCCGACTGGTACGACGGAGGGGTGGGCGGCCACGCCTTCCGCGACCAGACCACGGGACGCATCTACCGGGTCGCTCCCAAGGGGACCAAGAGCAAGAAGGTCTCGTATGACTTTGCCACGGTCTCCGGCCTGATCGAGGGGCTCAAGTCTCCAGTGGTCGCCACCCGCGACGCCGCCCGCCGAGGGCTTCTGGAGCAGGGTAACGAGGCCGCGGGCGCGATTCTGAAGCTCGTACACGAGGGAACTCCGACCGAGGTGGCTCGTGCCATGTGGGTCGCACAGGCCCTGCCCTCCGAAATGATGATCGCCCCACTGAAGGCTCGGATCCTGGAGAACCCCAAAGCACTGAGCGCCTTCGATCCCCGCCTACGCGAGATGATCGTGCGTATCTTCGGAAGGGATGTGAGCCGCAAGGGTCAGGTCGAGTACGCGAAGCCCGAAGATCGCAAGCCGCTCAAGGCGGAGGCGAACCTCGACGCGCTGCTGGCCATGGTCGACGACCCCGACCCGGGCGTACGCCGCGAGTTGATCCTGGCCTTGCGGGACATGTCGACGGACAAGGTGGGGCAGGCCCTCCGAAAGCTTGCCGGCTCCTGGGACGGTCAGGACCGCTGGTACCTCGAGGCCCTGGGCCTGGCCCTGGGCAACCGCGAGCCTGCCTACCTGAAGGAGCTTTTCGACGGCTCGCTCTACGGTGATCTGGATCTGGACAAGACCGGCAGAGACGGCAACGTGGCCCTGCCGCCTTATTTCCCCGTGGATCGAAACGAGGCCTTCCTCTCGGCGTCCGACCCGGAACTTCCGCCAGCGAACGCGCTGAGCAAGACGCTGGGCCTGGCCTGGATGATCCACCGCGCCGAGGTGCTTCCGCTGGTTGGCAAGACCCTGCCCTCGCTCTCGGCCCCCGAGCTCCAGCAGGCGGCCGATGACGTGATGACGCAGATCACCGACCCCGCGGGTGCTTCGACGCTTGCCGAGCAGGCCCTGGTGGTGACCGACCCGGCCCGTCGTAAGCAGATCCTCTCGACGCTCGCACGGAAGCTCGACGGCGCCTGGCGGAGTGCCCAGGGTGAGCCCTCGGTCTTGAAGGCGATCGAGACGGCCCTGGGCGACCAGGCCACGCTGGCCCAGGGCATCGAGCTCGCGGGAGCCACGGGCAACGCCACGTACGGCGATCGGCTCACGGCGATCGCGACCGACACAAAGCAGCCCGAGCCCGTACGCATTGCAGCGGTCGAGGCCGCCGCCCGCGTGAAGGCCACCAATGCCCCGAAAATGATCGAAGAGCTTGTCGGTCTGGCCATGGCCCGCAAGCAGTCCGACCCGGCCGCCGAGGCCGCCCTGCGGTCGATGACCCGACTGGGCGACGCTCGCGACCGGCTAAAGTCCATCCTCACGAACGACGGGGCTCCGCTCGGGCTCCGGCGCGAAGCGTTGCGCTCCCTGGCCACGCAAGGCGACGGTGCCAGGCAGCTCCTGGCCATGGCGAAGGACAAGTCCATCCCCGACGCCCTGAAAACCGAGGCCGCCACCGTGCTCCGCGGGCACCCCGATGGCGGCATCCGAAACGCTGCCATTGAGGCCATGCCAATCGTCTCGGCCAGCGGACGCCCTCTCCCCTCCAACGGGGAGCTGGTGCGTCGGGACGGACAGGCCGACCGGGGCCGAGAGGTCTTCTTCAAGGCGGGCTCCACCGCCTGCGCAAGCTGCCACCGCGTCCAGGGACGAGGCCAGTGGATCGGTCCCGACCTCTCAACGATCGGCTCGAAGTACGGCAAGGACGAGATCCTCAGGTCGATCCTCAACCCGAGCGCCGCGATCGGCTATAACGATCGCAGCCACGTGGTTTCGCTCAACGACGGTCGTCTCTTGACCGGCCTCCTTGTCGAGGATTCGGCCGACCGGCTCCTCCTTAAGATGGCCGACGGCAAGCGGACGGCGATCAAGCCCGCGGACATCGAAGATCGTCGCATCAGCGAGGTCTCGCTCATGCCCGAGGGGCTCGCCCAGGCGCTTCAGGAGCAAGAGATCGTGGACTTGCTTGCGTATCTTTCCACGCTGAAGCAGCCGGTTTCGATTGTGGGCCAGTTCTCGGTCGTCGGGCCGATCGCCGACTCGGCCGATCACCCGATGATCGACCCGGCCAGCCCGTTGAAGTCGGCCGAGGCGAAGAGCCTGGCCTTCCGCCGCCTGAGCGCCAACGCCGAGGGCCTTGTGGACCTCTCTCCCGTTGTGGGCGAGGCCCAAGACAAGAGTGCCTACCTCTACACGCCGATCGCCTCGCCCGTCGACCAGGAGGCCCGGCTCGTGATCGACACGAAGGCCGAGATCCGCGCCTGGATCGGCGGGCGAATGGTGGAACTACCGCCCCCCACCGAGGGCGAGCCTCGGTCCGTGACCGTGAAGTTGTCCCAGGGAGCTTCGGATCTGGTGATCCGCGTGCCCGGAGGTGCGGAGGCGAACCTCGTGGTGACCTTCATCGCGGCCAAACCGGTGGAATTCGCCGCGGGCGAGGCGGCGCGCGTCTCGGCGCAGTAAATCTGGGGTAAGCTTGCCCGTGGTTAACCCGCGGGCAGGCGTCCCAGGGGCGTGTCACGACCGACCCTCGGCCCGCGTCTTGCGGGCCTTTTATTTTATGATGGCCGCGATGTCTCAAGCCGATGCCTTACCAAACGTCGCGGTGGCCATACCTTGCTATAACGAGGCCGCGGCAATCGCCTCGGTCATCCGGGACTGGCAAGAGGCCATGCCCGGGGCTGTCATCGTCGTGTTTGATAACAACTCGTCGGACGGAACGGGCGAGGTCGCCCGCTCCCTGGGGATTCGCGTGATCCCCGTGGTGGATCAAGGCAAGGGCCATGTCGTTCGCGAGATCTTCCGGGTTTTTCGCGAACTCGACGCGGTCATCATGATCGATGGGGACGGGACCTACCCGGCATCGGCCGGGCCTCTCATGCTCCAGGCCGTGCTCGAAGGCCGCGCCGACATGGTGATCGGTGCACGCGTTCCCGTGCAAGGCGAGGGCGCGATGAGTCCTCTCCGCGGGGCGGGAAACGTCCTGATCCGGTCGGCCTTCCGACTGTTCATCGGGAGAGGCCCGGGGGACCTGCTCTCGGGCTATCGCGTATTTTCGCCGCGGTTCCTCGCGACCGTTCCGATTCGGTCGTCGGGCTTCGAGATCGAGACCGAGATCGCCGCGGCGGCGGTCTTTTATGGGATGCGAACGATCGAGATCGGGGTGACCTACTCTCCGAGGATCGAGGGCACCGTCAGCAAGCTTCGACCGTTTCGGGACGGGAGGAGGATCCTTACGACGATCCTCAAGCTCTCCGCACGTGAACGCATCGGGAGACTCGTCTTCATCGCCGCCGCATCGATGACTGGCCTGCTGGCGGCTCTTTATGCCCTGAGTCTGTGGATCCTCCGCCATTGATCCTGGCGGAGTTGAGGATTCCGTCCGTTCCGGACGAGAGGAGCTCGATGGCGGCCAGGGCGTTTCGCAGGGCGTCGGCCGTGACAGGCTTCTCCAGATAGCCTTGCACGCCGGCCTTTTCAATACGCGTCTGATTCTCGGTCGTCACGTCGCCGGTCAAGGCAAAAATCGCGACGTCCCTGAGCCCGGCATCGGCGCGAATCGCGAAGGTGGCATCGATCCCGTCCATCCCGGGCATGTTGACGTCCATGAGGATGGCTGCGGGGCGCTCCTCGCGCGCAAGGGCCAGGGCTTCCAGACCGTCGCAAGCCTCGCGAACCTCATAGCCCATCTTCCGAAGGACCCGGGCCAGGGTCCGTCGGCTGTCGGCATGATCTTCCACCACCAGGATCGACCCCTGGCTCCTCACCCGTGAAATCGCGACCACGGCCGGGTTCGAGGGCGCTTGGCGTTCGACCGTGGAAGTTGGCAGAACCAGAGTGAACGTGGTCCCCACACCGATCACGCTTTGAAGCTCGATCTTTCCGCCAAGCAGGCCGGCAAGTCGGCGACAGATGGCCAGGCCCAGACCTGTGCCTTCGCCCGGGGTCCGGTGCGGATTCTCGAGCACGGCGAATTCGTCGAACACGCGAACCTGATCGGCCTCGGCGATCCCCGTGCCGCTATCCTCGACCGAGATACGCATCTCCTTGTCTCGCAGCTCCGCGCTCAGGAGGATGTGGCCTCGTTCGGTGTAGCGGAGGGCGTTGGACAGGAAATTCGAGAGGATCTGCTTGAGCTTCGCGCGGTCCGTGACCACGGTCAGACCTTTCAGTCCGTCGAGTTCGACCCGGCAGTCCAGGCCCTTCAGGCGGGCCGGGGTCTGGATGCTCGACACGCATTCGAGGATCGGCCCGTCGATGGCGAATCGGCTGAGGTCCACGGGCATGGCACCGGCGTCGATCCGCGTGAGGTCGAGCATGTCGCCCAGGAGGTCGAGCACATTCTTCACGCCGTTGCGTATCGTCCGCAGGCACTCGCCCACCTCGGGGTCCTCGCCGTCCTGGACGTGCATCTCCAGGAGCTGGGCCGAGAGGACCACGGCGTTCAGCGGGGTCCTCGCGTCGTGCGAGAGGGCCGACATGAGCCTCGTCTTGTGCTGCGAGGACTGCTCGGCGATCTCTCGCTGTCGCTGGAGTGCGCGCTCCAGCTCATGTTGATCGGTGATATCGATGCAGGTGCCGAGGTAACCCAGGAAGGAATTCTTCTCGTCGAAAAACGGCACGGCATTGGAGGCCAACCAGCGGGATCTCCCCTTCGCGTCCGTGACCCGGAATTCATGGAAGAAGGGGGCCCTGGCCTCGAGGGCGATCAGGAACCGGGAGACGACCCCATCCACGTCCTCGGGATGAACGACTTCCAGCCATCGCTCGCTGGTCGCGATCCTTGCGGGAACTCCCAGAAAATCGAGGTAGGTCCGATTGACGAAATTATTCACCCCGTCGGGGCCTGTCCGCCAGATCATCACAGGCGACTGCTCGACGATGCCCTTGAGCTGGGCCGAGGCGGCGACAAGCTCGGCCTGGAGACGCCTCTTGAGGGTCATATCCTGGGCCACCCCCACCGCGCCAATGACCTGTCCGGACAGGTCCCTCATGGGGCGGGCGCTCGCCACGATGATCCGTACACCCTGGGGCTGGGCCCAGAGCATCTCTTCCTGATCGACGGTCTCGCCCTGAATCGCCCTGGCTAGGGGAAGCTCGTGGGGACGGTAACCGGTCCCGTCGGGCCGGAAAAACTGGTACAGTGGCGTATTTGCGTTGATGTTCACCCGACCGATCGTGTCCTCGGCGGGGACGAGCTGGAGAGACTCAGCCTCTCGGTTGAGATTCACGATCTGACCCGTCGCGTCGGCCACCCATACGCCGACGGGGAGACCTTCCAGCAGGACCATCAGCTTGGTTTTCTCGAGCTCGGCCGCGAGGGTGGCCGTCTCCAGCACTCTCCCGCGATCTTCGATCTGCGCGAGGATCGATGTCTGCTCGTCGCGGCTCTCCAGCTGGAACTGCCGGACGCTCTCGGACTGGGATTCGTTCAGGATCTCGTGGATGACCTTCTGGGCCGATTCCACGGTCGCCAGGTCCAGCCCTTGTTGACGGGCGATCGTGAATGTGGCGTGGACCAGGGCCGTGCGAAGGTGCCCGAGCTCGGTGACGACCT
The DNA here is from genome assembly GCA_031411935.1 of Planctomycetales bacterium. GTDB lineage: Bacteria > Planctomycetota > Planctomycetia > Isosphaerales > Isosphaeraceae > JAQGHR01. The sequence continues at coordinate 5,863 of JANOBY010000481.1, forward strand.
CCACGATGTCGTAGCCCTGCACCCAGCGCTCATGTCCGTGCTTCTCGGCCGCCTTAGTCACGTCGGCGGGTCGGCCATGCAGACGATCGACCATGCGTTCGATCAGGATCGGGACATGATCCCGAAACTGCGCGTGGCTCAACGAGTCGGCCTGAGGGACATCGCCCGATCTCCGGACGACCGACCGCCAAAGGTCGATGATCGCCTCGGTATGGTCGTCAAGATGTGCCGCCACCGTGGCGGATGCATTCATGGAGAGTTCCTGGCTAATCGTTCGCGGCCGGGACGTGAAATCGCGATGATCGGAAGGGACCCGGGCGGAGAGTGGCCCATCTTGTGTTCGACCCAGCATGTAATGGTTGTTAGTATCCCGGCCCGGATGCACGACTGTCAAGGCCTGTAGCCTGGACGCTACAGTCCCGTTAAGTCATCGGATCCGGGCCCTCGGATCGTAGATCCTTTTGGGCCGACCGCCCTACCAGCCCACAGGGCCCAGTTTGTCCAGGAGATTCTCCCCGCAACAAATTCGTCTCTCGCTCGGGGGCCCCCAAATGGCTTCGTTTTGGGTGCGTTCCGGCTTCCTTCTCCCATCTTCACCCGCCCCGATTTTCCTGGACGATGAGCCGGAAAGCCTGTTCCAAAATCAACGGCACCTCGTTATCCCAAAAATGTTTTGAATTTTGGTAATACATAAACAGGAACTTCTTTTG
>JANOBY010000482.1:0-7662 GCA_031411935.1 Planctomycetales bacterium
CGGCCAGGAAGTCGTCCACCTCTGTGGGCGTGGGCGGAAGGCCGGTGAGGTCATAGGTCGCGCGACGGATCAGTTCGAGCTTCGTGGCGGGGCCGTTCGGCTTCAGGCCCTTCGCTTCGAGCTTCGCCAGGACGAAGGCATCGACCGGGTTGAGCACCCACGACGGGTCATTCACCTTAGGAGCATCGGGCCGTTTGATCGGGCGGAAGGCCCAGTGGTCGCGGTCGGAGTCCTTGATCTCGAACACGCCCTTGCGGACGCCCGAGCCTCCCGCCGCGGCGGCCGGTGCGGCGTCGGAGCCGGGCCAGGGGGCGCCCATCTTGACCCACTTCCTCACGGCGTCGATCTGCGCCTCGGAGAGCTTGCCCGAGGGGGGCATCTTGGGCTCCTCGTCGTACAGGAGCGCGGTGACGAGCGGGCTCTCCTCGACGTTGCCGGGCACGATCGCGGGGCCGGTGTCGCCTCCGGAGGTCATGGCCGCGAGCGAGTCCAGCCTCAGGCCGCTCTTCTGCTTCTCAGGGCCGTGGCACTTGATGCAGTGGTCGGCCAGCAGGGGGCGGATCCGGGTCTCGAAGAAGCGGGCCTGCTCCTCCGTGGGCTTGACCGTAGAGGGCTCCTGGGCGGAAGCGGGGATCGCTCGCGAACCGAAGAGGGCGACGATCAGCATCACCCGAAACACAAGTCGCGTCATCGTGTCTCCCGTGATAACTTCGAGCACGGCCAGGGGAGGGATCCCGTGCATGGGCAGGCGGGCGGGCAGGTTGGGGCATGCAATGGCCCCATTGTAACAAAACGTTGCCTCGGATGCACCCAGGAATCCTCCCGCCGATCGCGTCTACGAGTCCTCATGCGTCCGGCACGACCATCCCCAGGATCCCGTCAAGCTTCTTCCATCGACCGATGGCGAAATCGGTGACCTCATCCTCGCTTGCCGAGGCCCCTCGCGCCGTATGATTTCGATAATGGTTGCAGAACGACGTGTTGCACCGATGACGACGCCCGTGGACCGTGGTCAACGCGTCGCGGAACACGTCGATATCCCTCTCGGTGATCTCGACCCATAATAAATGGTAATGCCACAGCGCGTTGTCCACTTCGCCCGCGGTCCCTCCGTACATCCGCGGCCTCTTGTAGATCCCGGCGATGGTTCGCAGGATGATCTCCAGGATTTCGTCCGCCGTCTTCATGGGTAGAATTCCCGGGCCCGATCCTCGCCAAGGGTCGTTCGGCGAGAGCCTTTATTGTCCCGTCGCGGAGACGACCGTCAACCGATGTCCATCGATCCCGAAGACCCGACCGTGCCGCTGGTCGCCCCCCCGTCGCTGCCGACGAACCTCGAAGATTTTCTCGACGTAGCAGGGCATCGTACACGGATCTTCCGCGCGGGGCAGGGGCCTCCGCTGATCCTCGTGCCGAGCGCCTTCCTGCGGGCGTCGAGCTACAAGGGCACGATCGAGGCCCTCTCGGCGGACTTCCACGTGATCGCGGCCGAGATACCGGGCTCGGGCGGGTCGGCGCGGGTGGAGAAGCCCTGGGGGTTCGACGACGGGGCCGACTGGACCGTCGCGCTGATCGCGGCCCTGGGCCTGGATCGCGCGATCGTGCTGGGCCACTCCGACTCCGGGGGGATGGCCGCCGTGCTCGGGGCGAGGCATCCCGGGTGGCTCCGAGGCCTCGTCCTGGCCGACAGCGTGGGGGCGGAGCCGGGCGCCACCTGGTGGAAGCTGGCTCTGCGAAGGATGCGCGATGGGACGTTCGAGGAGCCCCGGCTGAACCTGCCGCTCACGCCCCACATGCTCGCAGGGCTGATCAAGCACCCGCGCAACTGGCTCGACCACGCCTTCAAGCTCGCGGCCGACACCCAGCCGCTGGAGGTCGCCCCGCAGATCGCGGTACCGACCTTGCTCGCCTGGGGAAGGCGCGACCACACCTTCCCGCCCGAGTGCGCCGAGCGATTCCACGCCGCGATCCCCAACAGCCGGATCGCCTGGCACCCCGCCAGCCACGACTGGCTCATCACCCACCCCGCCGATTTCGCCGACGCCGTGGTTCGGTTTGCCCGGGAACTAGGTTGAAGTCGTTCTGCGCAGAGGATGCTCGTCTTCTCTGCGTCCTCCGCGGATCTCCGCGCCCTCTGCGTGAAACGAATTGATTCAGTTCTGATCCGGCGCTCGTTATGATCGAGCACGACGCCAGCCAGGGATCCGCAACCAAGGAGATTCGCATGACGAGATCGTGGAAGCTTGCCGCCGGGACGCTCGCCCTGGCGATGATCGCGAGCGCCGTGGCGCAGGCCCAGGACCGTCTCAAGTCCATGCCGGGCTACGACCAGTATCAGTCCATGAGCCGCGAGATCCCCGGCTCCGTGAAGATGGGCTCGCTCTCCGTGACCTGGGTTGAGGACGGCAAGGCGTTCGAGTACCGCAAGGACGGCAAGACGTATCGCTACGACCTCGCCGAGAACAAGGCCACTGAGAAGCCCAGCAGTGCGCCGGCCTCCGAGACCGCTCAGCCCGTCCGCAGGGGCCGACGCGCCACTCCGATCGGCCAGGGTCCGTTCCCCGAGCGAGGCCGCCAGTTCACCCAGGCGCTCTCGCCCGACGGCACGCTCAGGGCCCTCTATCGCGACCGTAATCTCTATCTGAGCGACCCCAAGGGCGTGATCGAGATGGCCGTGACCTCCGACGGCAACGACGCCAACCGCGTGAAGTCCGGCACCGCCACCTGGGTCTATGGCGAGGAGCTTTACCAGACCACCGCGAGGTGGTGGTCGCCCGACAGCAAGAAGCTCGCCTTCTACCGGTTCGACGAGTCCGCGGTCAAACCCTACTACCTCGCGCTCGACCAGACCAAGATCTCCAGCACCCTGAACGACGAACCCTACGTGAAGGTCGGCGACCCCAACCCGGTGGTCGACGTGCTGGTCTACGACCTCGCCACGAAGAAGACAGTCAAGCTCGACGTCCGCGACGGCAAGCCGTTCGACAACAGCGCCGTGGGCCACTACGTTTATGGCATCTCCTGGACGCCCGACGGCAAGGAGGTCCTCCTCCACCGCACGAACCGCAAGCAGAACATCATGGAGCTCTCCGCCGCCGACCCCGACTCGGGCAAGCTCCGCGTGGTCGTCCGCGAGGAGTGGCCCGCGAGCTGGGTCGAGAACACCCCCACCATGAGGATGCTCAAGGACAACAAGCGGTTCCTCTGGGAGTCCGAGCGCAACGGGTTCAAGAACTATTACCTCTACAACCTCGACGGGACGCTCGTGAACCCCGTCACGCAGCACGACTTCGAGGTCGGGCCGATCGTCCGCGTGGATGAGGAGGCGGGCGTGATCGACTACATGGCCCGCAGCGGCGACAACCCCATGAAGATGCAGCTCCACCGCGTAGGGGTCGACGGCAAGAACGACAAGCGCCTCACCGACCCCAGGCTCAACCACAGCGTGGACGTGTCGCCCGACGGCAAGCACTTCGTCGACGTGGCCCAGACCCACGACATGCCTCCCGTGACCAAGCTCTACGACATCGACGGCAAGGAGCTCGCCACGCTCGCCGAGAGCGACACGTCCAAGTTCGACAAGCTGGGCCTGGAGAAGGTGGAGATGTTCACCTACAAGGCCGCCGACGGCACGACCGAGCTGCACGGGATGCTCCACAAGCCGTCGAACTTCGACCCGAACAAGAAGTACCCCCTGATCGTGACCGTGTACGCCGGCCCGGCCACCAACGGGGCTCGCGAGACGTTCATGACGCCCAGCGCCCTCACGGAGTACGGGTTCCTCGTGGCCTCGCTCGACTCCCGGAGCGCCGCGGGACGAGGCAAGAAGTTCCTCGACGCCATCTACGGGAAGCTCGGCGTGCCCGAGATCGACGACCAGGCCGAGGGCGTGAAGGCCCTGGGGACTCGCGCGTATGTCGATAAAAACCGCGTGGGGATCTTCGGCACGTCGTACGGAGGCACGGCGTCGGCCCTCTGCCTGCTCCGCCACCCCGACGTGTTCCAGGCCGCCTGCGCCAACTCGTCCGTGACCGACTTCCGCAACTATGACAGCATCTACGCCGAGCGTTACATGTGGATTCCCCAGGAGAACAAGGAGGGGTTCGACAAGGGCAGCGCCATGACCTACGCGAAGGACCTGAAGGGCAAGCTCATGCTCTACTACGGCACGGCCGACGACAACGTGCACCCCTCGAACACCCTGCAACTGATCAAGGCCCTGCAAGCCGCCGGAAAGAGCTTCGAGGTCCAGGTCGGCCCCGACATGGGCCACACCGCCCTGCGCATGGACCGCATGATGGAGTTCTTCATCGAGGCCCTGGTGCTCGACAAGCCGGCCGAGAAGCCCTCGGAATCGGCGGCAAGATAATTTGTCGCCCGCCTACCCGTCGGGAGGGCTGCACGGCCCGCCCGACCCTGGTCCCAGGCCGACATCGTCTTGAACGCGAGGGCGAGGCCGTTGAAGCCGAAGGAGCCCACGCCCCACCCTTGTTCCCATGCACCGCCCTGGGACGAGGATCTGGCCGCCAACGATCGAGTCACGTGCTGCTCGATCGAGTGACACGTCGCATAGCTTCCTTGCCTGCCATGCCACGATGATACTCATAGGATTCTTCGGCTTGCCGCAAGTCCTTCTCAGCGTCTTCCCTCAGCTTGGAAATCGGCTGGGGTAACGTCTGGCACACCTGGCAGTTAGCTTTTGTAGCTCCATGACGGCTGTGAACATCAAGAAACTGGAGATGAAATCGAAGTTCCATGCACCTTCGTGCCCATTTCGCGGCTTCAAGGGCGTTCCGTCTCTGGTAAGGGAACTCGCCCTGTCGCCAAACCGAGGCGAGATACGCCAAAAGGAGAGCGACCACGGCGACGATGATTAAAAGCCACCGCAACCGCAGAGTTATTTTCATCTATAGACTCTCCTCTGCTGTGCTCAACAGTTGCGACATCATAAGATGCGATGACGACCACCATTTGGTTTACAACGAATGTAAACGAAGATGGAGTGCGTGTGGATGAGCGAGGTCGATCGCGCGATGAAAGAGGCTGGATTTGATCTGCAAAAACAATTGCGAAGGTAGCGATTGAGTAGCCCTGGGTGGAATTCATCAATGTTGTCATATCGCCACTCCAGCGAAGATATCGCCTAACACCATCACCTGTAGCTGTCCAGGCCACATTAGGGCCTGGAGTAGGCACGGGAATGGTGCCGTTTCCTATACCAATCGGTCGGACGGGCCCTGCCGCCCGTCCGGCCAGGATTCCAGCCCGATGAGGGGAGGGCGTGGTGTTCGATCCCCAATCTCTCTCCGCCGAGACGTGGTATCTCCCGATCGTGGTCCTTCTGGGGCTCGCGATCGCCGCGTCCGGCCGGTCGTTCGCCCTGGCGCGACGGAGCCGGATCGCGGGCAAGCCGCTGTCGGCCGCCGGGTGGGTGGGCCTCCTGTTCGAATCGGTGACGATGTCCGCCGGGGTCTTCGTGGCGTGGGGAGTCCTCTCGATGGGCTTCTTCGCGCTCGTCGTGATGTTCACCTCGGGGCGGAACGGGAAGAACAACTCGCAGGCGGAGTTGTGGCTCCGCGTGGCGATCGGCGCGGCCCTGGGCGCCTTCCCCCTGTATGCGGCCAGGCAACGCTGGTGGCGGTCGCGAGGGATCGATCGCCGGCTTTCCGATTCTCCTCCCCGGAGCCGCCTTGCGGACCTTCCTCGCTTCCGCCCCACGTTGCAGAGGCTCATGGCGGCGGTCGCCTGCGCGGGGGTGGCGTTCGCCGTCTCTCGCGAGAGCCTCGTCCTCGGCCTCATGGTCGGGGCGACACTCCTGCTCGCGGCCTATCGAGCGTTCACGATCGCCGACCGCTGCCGCGCCGGGGGCAAGCCGCTCACGACCGTGGACGCGCTGGGCGTCTTCCTGGGCTCGATCCCGGTTGGCGCCATCATCACAACGTTCTCGGCACTCATCGGCTTTGCCGCATGCGTCGCCTGTTCCGTCCTCGTCGGACTCGGCGCGATGCCGGACTCCTTCCTCCTGACGGCCCTCCTCGCGGTCGCCGTCAGCCTCGCGGCCGCCGGCCAGATCGCGCCTTCCTGGTGGCCTTCGGAGTGGGCCGACCTGCATCTGGGAATCGGCAAGCCGCCCCGAAAGGTCTTCCCCGCGAGCGAGGACGACCTCCCGCCCGACGGACATTCCCACCCATGAGAGGAACTGCCGCCGAACCGGTGTCCAGGGCGTTCCGGGCACCTCGTTTTCGCTTCACAATCACGAGGATGATGGGCCTGACGGCCTGCGTGGGCGTGGGCCTGGCCGCGTTCCGCGTGCATCCCAGCCTGGGATCGTTCGTCACCTGCGTGCTCCTGCTCGCCCCGATCCGGACCTTCGAGATCAGCGATCGGTGCCGGGCGGGAGGGGTGCCCCTGTCGGCCTCTCGCTGGGCGATCACGCTGGCGGGTTCGCTCGCCGTGGCTTCCGTCCTGCTGACCTTGTCGGCGTTCTTCGCCCTCTCCACTTACGGCGTGATCCTCCCGCTCGTCCTTCCGCGGATGGGCTCTCACTGGGGCTTCCCTGGATGGTCCCTGGGCCACGTGTTCGCAATCTTCATGACCGGCTTCGTCGGCCGAGAGGCCGCGGTGAGGCTGCTCCCCCACCTCTGGCCGTCCCCCTGGGCCGACCGCCAGCTCAGCCGTGACGATGACCCGCCGAGCGGCCCCTCATCCCCGCAGGATCAACTCATTGGAGGGCAGAGCGGTGTTGAGAACCTTGCGGGCGGTCTCGGCCCCGGCGACGGGGAGCCTGGCGGCGTCGATCAGCCCTAATTGCACCAGCACCGAGGCCTAATCCCCGTCGATCCGCTCGCAGAAGATCTGGCCCTCGCGGATCCGCACGACCACGACCAGCGGGGCTTCGGCACGCCGGGGCTGGAAGAAAACTGGGGATGGCCGATCGCCCGGAACGAGCATCCTGGCCTTATGGACAAACGTCCACACGAAACCCGTTCCATGGCCACCAAACCGCAACCCGCCCCCAAAAGACGTATACAGCGTCCACGCCGGCGTAAGCCGCGTCCAGAAATGGATCGCCGAACTTCCCGAGAAGACGGGGAAGTCGCTCGATCAGTGGATCGCCCTCATCCGCGAGGAAGGACCGCCCGCGGAAAAGGAGCGGCGGCAGTGGCTCAAGGACGTGCACAAATTCGGCACCGTGATCGCGACCTGGCTGGCCGAACGCGCCGGGGAGTCGCCGAAGGGGATCCTGGAAGACGACCCCGAGACCTACCTGAAGGCCGCCGAGCAATACGTCGAGGCCATGTATTCAGGCGCGAAGGCTCCGTTGCGTCCGCTCCATGATCGATTGCTTGCGCTGGGGTTTTCGATGGGTCCGGACGTGAAAGCGTGCCCCTGCCAGACGATGGTGCCGCTCTATCGCGAGCACGTGTTCGCGCAGATCAAGCCCACCACGAAGACCCGGATCGACCTGGGGTTGGCGCTCAAGGACACCCCCTTCACCGATCGGTTGCTCGACACCGGGGGACTCGCCAGGAAGGATCGGATCACGCACCGGGTGGCGATCACGAAACCGGAGGACATCGACTAGGAAGTCGAGGGCTGGCTCCGCGCGGCGTATGAGAAGGATGCCTGATTGGCTTCGGTGATGCCCCCGTTCCTCCGTGG
>JANOBY010000483.1:0-2409 GCA_031411935.1 Planctomycetales bacterium
GGAAAGCTCAAGGAGAAATCCAATTGTGAGGACGGTCATCACCGGCGGAGCGGGGTTTGTAGGGTCTCACCTCTGCGAGCGGTTACTGGACGAGGGGCACGAGGTCATCGCGGTCGACAACCTCTTAACCGGCCACCTCCGCAACATCGAGCACCTGGGCTCCAACCCCCGATTCTCGTTCCGCAAGCACAACATCTCCGAGCCGCTCCTGGTCGAAGGCCCGGTGGACGCGATCCTCCACTTCGCCAGCCCCGCGAGCCCGGCCGACTACCTGGCGCACCCCATCCCGACGCTCAAAGTCGGCTCGCTCGGCACCCACAACGCGCTCGGCCTGGCGATGGCCAAGGACGCGCGCCTGCTCCTGGCCAGCACCTCCGAGATCTACGGAGACCCCGAGGTCCACCCCCAGCGCGAGGACTACTGGGGCAACGTCAACCCGATCGGCCCGAGAGGCTGCTACGACGAGGCCAAACGCTTCGCCGAGGCCATCACCATGGCCTATCACCGCTTCCACGGCGTGAAGACCCGCATCGTCCGCATCTTCAACACCTACGGACCCCGAATGCGCCTGAATGACGGGCGAGTCCTCCCCGCCTTCATGGGCCAGGTCTTGCGCAACGAGGACCTGACCGTCTTCGGCCAGGGGGAGCAGACCCGGAGCTTCTGCTACGTGACCGACCTCGTGGACGGGATCTACCGGCTGCTCATGTCCGACGAATCCGGGCCGGTGAACATCGGCAACCCGTCCGAGATCACGGTCATGCAGCTCGCCGAGGAGATCCTCGCGATGGTGCCCGAATCGAAGAGCAAGGTCATTTACGAGCCCCTCCCGCAGGACGACCCCAAGCGCCGCAAGCCGGATATTACCCGGGCCCGCGAGATCCTCGGCTGGGAGCCGAAGATCGACCGCGCCGAGGGGCTCGCGAAGACCCTGGAGTATTTCCGCTCCGTTCTTTGAGTTCTACTCGACTTGTGGGTACAAGGCTTGACACCCTCCCGTTTTCCCATGAGGCCCGATGGGAACACGTGCTCACTCGGTCAACGACTTCTTTATGGCTTTTCGAATTCCTTTGGCAATATCGGTGAAGGCTTCGTCTCGATTCGTCCAGCTCGTGATAGCCTTCGCATCGGTCGGAAGGGCTTGGAGCTTTCCAAATGGAGATTCTGTCCAGTCACAAGCTCGAAGTACAATCGGGATGACTTTGGCCACACCGCTGTCATGCAACTCAATTGCTCGCTTCATCTCCAAATCGTAGCAATAGTCAGAATTCAAAAAATCCGAGCTGACTAGAAGCAGAATGACCTTCGCCGCCTCCAAGTTCTTATCGATCGAGTCCTTCCACTCATCACCTGCCCCTATTTTTCTGTCATGCCAGCCTTTGATAAATCCTTGCCTTCGCAAGAGAGCTAGATGTGATTCGAGCTGGTCTCGAAGCTTTTCATCCTTATGGGAGTAGCTGTAGAAGAGGTTGATCATTTTCTCACTCTCAATCTCACTTGCATTTGTAGGGTGGTGCCTGATCGGTGACAGGCTACCCCAGACGGATGCCTTCCCGTCGATCTGCCGCAAGATGCGAGGGATGACGCGATGGCTAGCCATCGAGAATCCAGTTGATCCTTCAAACCGATCCGTCAGCTTCCTCGCGTGCTGGTGGTAGTGTTCCTCGCGTTTTGGGTCGTCCCAATATTCTGCGTGGTGCATCTCAAAACGTAAGGCCGTATCGAATGCCGCCCAAAGCTCACCCGTGTCCACACCGAGTCTGGAGTCACACAACTCAGATACGGCCGCCGTGTGCTCATGTAAGAAGTGGATTTTCTGTCGATCTACATCGGATCCAAACTGGACAAAATACTCAAATTTATTCTTGTGATCCGTCCAACTGCGTACTAGCTTTCTAGCCTCTTCTGGATCTCGACCAACACGCAATGGCCAATTAGCATCTAGATTATACAGTTCAGTGGGCGAGTAAGCCGCATCGATAAGTTTGATCGACATTTGTCCTCTTCCAAAGGCAGGGATAGCCTCTGAAGACTTACCATAAACCACAAACAGAGGGAGGGTTTTCCCTCCTTCCGTCTGAGCGACAAAGTGTGGTTTCGGCGTAAATTCCGGCTCTTTCGTGTTCATCAAGATACGTTGTGGCGAGAATAGGAAGTCGTCCAGAGTTGGTCATTATGCCTTTTGGGGGCGCAAACCAAGACATACACATAGGTATGAGTGAAAAAAGAGCCGCCCACGCTTACGACCGTAGACGGCTCTTCCGATTTACCGCTCACTCTGACCTAACTAAACATTACTTGATAAATAGCATCTCTTGATAGGTCGGAAGCGGCCAGAGGTCGGCGGCGACCATGCCTTCGAGCTTGTCGCCGGAGGCCCGGACTTCGTTCATGGCGGGGATGACCGAG
>JANOBY010000484.1:0-9583 GCA_031411935.1 Planctomycetales bacterium
CGAGGCCTCTTCCAGGCCCACCACGTCCTGGAGCGTCCCGGCCAGCTCCCGGATGAGCGTCCGCAGGAAGACGTCCCGCTCCAGCGGGATCGGGAGCTCCTGCATGATGTGCAGGGCCGAGGTCGAGTTCGATTTGATGGCTTCCACGCTGTCTCCTTCCCACACCAGGCCCCGTGCATGCTCGCCGGGACGCGGACCGTCCGACTATAGGGGCGTAATTCTATCACCAAACATACCTTGAAGTTTAGCCTTTTGCCGGCGGCGAGCCCGCCATTGCTTCTCAACGCCGAACGCGAGCATCCGGCGGGTCTCGGACGGACCAAGGGGATGATAACGGGTGTCCCCGTCGGCCGCCGCGAGGACTCGCACCGCACCCACATTCAGCCGATGCCGATCGCCTTCGGCGGGGCGTTGGGCGGGGCCATGGCCCGAGAGCCGGAGAGAGGAGTCGGCAGTGCCGGGGCTGTCGAGGGCAGATATCATCTTCAGCTCATCCCTTGTCCGATGAGCGAGACCAGCGAATCGACGTCGACGGGCTTGACGAGGTGGTGGTCGAAGCCCGCATCGCGGCCCTCTCCGCGTGCCTTGTCGTCGCCGTAGCCCGAGACGCCGATGATGAGCGAGTCCCGGCAGCACTCCTCCTGCCGGAGTTGGCGTGCTATTTCATACCCGTTCATGCCCGGCAGGACGATATCGAGGAGGATCACCTCGGGGTGATGCTGGCGAGCCGCCACGATGGACGCCGGGCCGTCGTGGACGACCTGCACCTCGAAGCCCATCGCCTGGAGCATCCGGCCGGTCAGTCGGGCCGTGTCGACGTTGTCGTCGACGATGAGCAGCTTCTTCCCTGCACACGAGATTCCCGGTACCTCCCCGGGCCTCGCCTCTTCCGGGGCCTTCTCGACGAGCGGGAGGCGGACGGTGAACTCGCTCCCCTTGCCGACCTCGCTTGTGGCCGAAACGCTCCCGCCGTGCATCTCCACGAGCCGCCTGACCAGGGTGAGCCCGATGCCGAGCCCCCCTTCGGAGCGGGCCACCGTGCGGTCGACCTGGGTAAAAAGGTCGAACACCTTGGGGAGCATCTCGGGCGGGATGCCGGCCCCGGTATCCTTGACGGCGACGAGGACATAACGGCCCCGCTTCCTGGCCGAGACCGCGATGAGCCCCCCTTCCGCGGTGTACTTCGCGGCATTGGTGAGGAGGTTCCCGATAATCTGCTCGAGCCGCGTCGGGTCGGCGTCCACGTGCATCGGCCCGGCGGTGACTTGCACCGTCAATTCATGCCGCCGCTGCTCGATGAGCGGCCGGATGGACTCGGCGGCACGATTGATTGAGGACGACACGTCCAGGACTTCCCGCCTGAGCTCGACCTTCCCTTGCGTGATGCGGGCGACGTCGAGGAGGTCGTCGATGAGGCGACCGAGGTTCTTCGTCTGCCGCTCGATGACCTGGTGGGCATAGGGAATTTCTTTCTCCAGACCTCCCCGCTGGGCCAGCCGGATGGCACTGGCGATGGCCGCCAGCGGGTTCCGCAGCTCGTGGGCGAGCATCGCCAGGAACTCGTTCTTGTTCGCGTCGGCCTCCTCCAGCTCGTCGGTCCGCACCTTGAGGGTCTCCTGGAGCCGCCGCTCCTCGGTCTTGTCGCGGATAATCTTCAGAAAGCCACGGACCTCGTCGGCGTCGTCCTTGAGCGGCATGACGAGCCCCTGGGCCCAGAACAGCTCGCCGCCCTTCCTCAGGTGCCAGCGTTCGTCGAGGGCCCGCCCCTCCTCGGCCGCCGTCCGCATCTCCTGGTCCGCCTGGCGGGCTTCGAGGTCCTCGGGCGTGAAGATGATGCTGAAGTTCGCGCCGAGGATTTCCTCCTCGGTGTAGCCGAGCATCTCCCTCGAACCGGGGTTCCAGCTCGTGATGACGCCGTCGGTGTCGAACGTGAAGATGGCGAAGCCGACGGCCCCCTCGACGATGACCCGGTATCGCTCGCGGTTGTCGGCGAAGTCGACGCCCGCCCGCCACATCGGCGTCACGTCCTCCATCGAGAGGAGGATGAGCTCCGAGTCGCTCCCGGGTCGATCGAGCATGCGGCCGTTCAGGAGCATCCGCCTTCGGCCGATCCCCTCGAAGTGGTGCGCGACCTCGAAGTCGCGGAATGACTTCTTTTGGGGGAGGACGTCTTCGAGGAGCGTCCTGAGCTCGGGGATGTCCCACTGCCCGTTGCCCAGCTCGTAGACGAGGCATCCCTCGGTCGTCCCGGGGTCCACGCCGAAGGTCTCGTAGAACGAGCGGCTCGCCGACCGGACGCGGAGGCCGGCATCGAGGACCACCAGCGGGTCCCGGACGGTGTCGATGATGCTCTCGGCGTAGGTGAGGGCATCCCGCACTTCGCGCTCCTTCTTCCTCTGCTCGGTGATGTCCCGGAAGACCATGACGATTCCGATGAGGCTCCCGGCCGCGTCGCGGACCGGGGCGGCGCTGTCGTCGATGGGCCGCTCGGTGCCGTCCTTGGCGATGAGCAGCGTGTGATTGGCCATGCCGCGGACGAGCCCCGTCTCGATGACCTTCCTCACCGGCTGCTCGACGACCTCGCGGGTCCGCTCGTTGACGAGGCGGAGGACCTCTTCCAGGGGCTTGCCATGAGACTCGGCGGCCACCCATCCGGTGAGCGACTCGGCGACGGGGTTCATGTAGGTGACGCGGCCCTCGGGGTCGGCAGTCAGGACCGCGGCGTCGATGGCCGAGAGGGTCACCTGATACCAGGTCATCACCGTCTCGGCGGTGAGGTTGGATTCGAGCTGCTTCTCGGCGGCCTTCGACATGGTGAGCCCTTCGACTGCCGCTCTAAGTTTCGAGCTAGCATGGTTTTTCAATTTTCGATTCGGTCATTGTAACCGAAAAACGGTGCCTGATGATATCATCCGGGCCCATGAGGCTCGCGGGGGTCCGACGTGCTGTTGTCGGACTTCGGCCCCAAGCGTCGCTCATACCCAAGGGTCAGGTGACCGCCTGAGCGCGTCGGCCGGGTGCACCGGCATTGCGAGGCGACTGCGAGTCGCGAAGCACGTGCTCCCGTGTGGAGGCAGGAAATCACGCGGCGTGTCCCTCGATGCCCCTGAATGGTCGGGCCGGAGCGAGCCACGATGATCGACGTCGCTCTCGGGCCCTCCGTCAGGCGTTCCTTCCGACGCACCCGTTGGGCCTGTTCCAGCCGCCCGGCCCCTGGCTGCGGGCGACCCATGACTTCGGACATGGCGACCGCAACCGGAATGCGCGAACGATACCAACTTGTGGCCCAAAAATTGCCTGGGTCTATCCAAGTACTCTCAGGGCATAGGGATATTGACTGCCAGGAGCTTGCGGGCGTGAGCCCCGCTTCATCGAAGGGGCCGAATGTTTCCGGGAAATAAGACGCGACCCCTCCTCGGGACCGGCAACGGATCTTTGGACCTCATCCTCGGGGGCGGGCTCGCCGCGCACCGCGTCTATCTCGTGGAAGGGTCTCCGGGCACCGGCAAGACGACCCTGGCGCTCGAATTCCTCCGCGAGGGGGTACGCAACGGCGAGCGAGTCCTGCACGTCACCCTCTCCGAGACCCTGGACGAACTCGCCGCGGTCGCCGAGTCGCACGGCTGGACGCTCGACGGCATCGAGGTCTTCGAGCTCTCGCCTCCCGAGTTGAGCCTCGAGCGAGACGTCCGCTATTCGATGTACGAGCCGCCGGAGGTCGAGCTCATCGAGTCGACCAAGGCCGTGCTCGCCCGCGTCGAGCAGGTCAAGCCGTCGCGCGTCGTCTTCGACTCGCTCGCGGAGATGCAGCTTTTGGCCCAGACCCCGTTACGTTTCCGCCGACAAGTCCTGGCTTTGAAGCAGTATTTCGCCGGGAAGCAGTGCACGGTCCTGCTCCTCAACGACCGGTTGCACGACGAGCACGGTTCGCAGCAACTCCATAGCATCGCCCACGGCGTCGTCCAGCTCGAACGTCTGTCGCCGGAATTCGGGGCGGCGCGCCGGCGGTTGCAGGTGATCAAGGTGCGCGGGATGGATTTCCGGGGCGGATACCATGACTTCGCGATCCGTCGCGGGGGGCTGGCCGTATTCCCTCGCCTCGTCGGATCCGAGCCGGCGCGGCACCTCGCCGAAGGGACGGTCAAGAGCGGCATCGTGGGGCTCGACCGGCTCCTGGACGGGGGCATCCGGCCGGGCCGGAGCGTCCTGCTGCTCGGGCCGGCGGGGACGGGCAAGTCCTCGCTCGCGGTCCAGTGCGCCGTCCACGCGGCCCGCAGCGGGGGCAACGCGGCGATCTTCGAGTTCGACGAGACGCTGGAGGCCCTCGCCGAGCGCTCGGCCGGGCTGGGGATGGACCTCGCGGCCCACCTCGAATCGGGCCGGGTCCGGCTGGAGGACATCGACCCGGCCGAGATGTCGCCGGGCGAGTTCATCCAGCTCGTCCGGCGGACGGCCGACGCCTGGGAGGGGATGCCCGGCGACAAGGTCGTGGTGATCGACAGCCTCATCGGCTTCCTCTACGCGATGCCAGAGGAGCGCTTCCTCATCGTCCAGCTCCGCGAGCTCCTGACCTACCTCAGCCGCCGAGGGGTCGTGTCCATCCTCACGCTGGCACAGCACGGCTTCCTCGGGCACCGGCTCGGCAACTCCATCGACGCGAGCTACATCGCCGATACGGTCATCGTGCTCCGCTACTATGAGGCGGGCGATGAGGTACACAAGGCGATCTCCGTGATGAAGCGACGCGTCGGCCGTCACGCCCGCACCGTGCACGAATTCCGCATGACGGCGGAGGGCCTATCGGTCGGCGAGCCCCTCTCCGACATCCGAGACGTGCTCTCGGGCGAGGGGTTCCGCCGCGACGATGGTCCGCCCCCGGGGCCCTCCCATGGGACTTGATGGGCCCGAGGAGCGAGTGCTCGTGCTGGCCCCGAGCGTCGGAGACGCCGAGATCACGGCGGCGATCCTCGGCGACTTCGGAGCGGTGGCCTTCGCTTGCCCGGACCTCGACGCGCTCTGCGAGGCGCTCGAAGTCGGGGCCGGGGCCGCGATCGTGACCGAGGAGGCCGTCCTCCTGGATCGGTCCGGCCGGTTCCGGTCGCTGATCGCCTCGCAGCCCGACTGGTCCGACCTGCCGCTCGTCGTGCTCCTGCGGGCCGGGCCGACCCCGCCGGCGGCGCTGGCGGCCCTGCAGGAGTTCGGCAGCCCCACGCTCGTGCGCCGGCCCGTCCAGATCCACAACCTCGTCACCACCGTCCAGTCCGCCCTCCGCGATCGCCGCCGCCAGTACGCCGTCCGCGACCACTTCGCGGAGCTGACCCGGATGCACGAGGCGCTCCGGGAGACCAACGAGGCGTTGCGAGCGGTCTACACCGCCTCTCCCCTGGGCGTCGTCATCGTGGATTTGGACGGGATCGTGACGTTGTGGAACCCGGCGGCCGAGAGCCTCTTCGGCTGGTCTGCGGACGAAGTGGTGGTCCACGCCCTCCCCACCATCCCCCCCGGGCTCGTCGACGAGTTCCGGGGCAACCTGGCGCGGGCCTTCGCAGGGTGGGAGCTCACGCCCTATGAGTCGCGGCGCCTCCGCAAGGACGGCTCCGTCGTCGAGGTTGCCATGTGGCCCGCCCCACTGCGCGACGGCGGCGGGACGGTGACCGCGGTAATGTCGCTCTTCGCCGACATCTCCGAGCGCAGGCGATTGGAGGAGTCCCGCGCGAGGCTCGAGGCCAGGCTCGCCCGGGCCGAGGAAGAGGAGCGGCACCGGATCTCGCGCGAACTTCACGACCAGCTGGGGCAGCTCTTCGCCTCGCTGATCATCGGGATGGACGCCCTCGGTCGCGACCTGCCCGACGGCACCCCGGCCGCCAGGTCACTCGCGGGGCTCCGGCAACTCGCCCGGCAGCTCGACGACGACGTCCACCGCATCGCCCGCGAGCTCCGGCCGACCTCGCTCGACGACCTCGGCCTGCACACGACCCTCCTCAACCTCTGCGAGGAGTGGGGCGAACGGGCGAAGGTCGTCGTCGATTACTTCGGCGGCGAGATGGAGAAGCGGCGGCTGCCGCCCGCCGTGGAGACGGCCATCTATCGCATCGCCCAGGAGGCGCTCACCAACGTTCTCAAGCACGCCTCCGCGGGCCGAGTTACCCTGGTCCTGCGGTGCCTCGACGGGGAGCTCCGCCTCGTCGTCGAGGACGACGGCGTGGGCTTCGACGCGGAGTCGCCGGCGTCCGAGGGGCGCCTCGGCCTGCTGAGCATGCGGGAGCGGGCCGCCCTGATCGGCGCCGACCTAGAGATCGAGTCGGCCCCGGGCAAGGGGACCGCGGTCATCGTCCGCATGCCCCACCCCCAGTGTCGGGAAGGGGGGAATCGATGAATAGCAAACTCCGCGTCTTCCTTGTGGATGACCACGCGATCGTCCGCGAGGGGCTGAAGTCCGTGATCAACGCCCAGCCCGACATGGAGGTGATCGGCGAGGCGGCCGACGGCGGGGCGGCCGTGGCGGAGGCACCGCGGCTCCGCCCGGACGTCGTCGTCATCGACGTCTCCATGCCGCGGATGACGGGCGCGGAGGCGACCGCGGCGCTCAGGCGCGGGCGCCCCGAGCTGAAGGTCCTCGCGCTGACGGTCCACCAGGACACGAGCTACCTGCGGGCTCTGCTCGAGGCCGGGGCCGCCGGCTACGTCCTCAAGCGGGCCGCGGCCGAGGAGCTGGTGCATGCCATTCGCACGGTCGCCGGGGGCGGCAACTACATCGACCCGATGCTCGCCGGGAAGGTCATCCGTAGCTTCGTCCGGGCCGATCGCCGGGCGGGGGTCTCCTCCCAACCCGAGGTCGCCCTCAGCGAACGCGAGGAGCAGGTGCTGCGGCTCCTCGCCCAGGGTTACAGCAGTAAGGAGATCGCCGCCCGGCTCGAGGTCGGGGTCAAGAGCATCGAGTCCTACAAGGCCCGCGCCTCGCTGAAGCTCGGCTTCTCCGGCCGGGCCGACATCATCAACTACGCCATCCAGAAGGGGTGGCTCCAGGAGCGCTGAGCCGGGACGTCCGGGACGCGGGTCTTGCCGGGGATTTCCCGGCAAGATCCAGTGGATCTTCCCGGCATCAACGGTCGATGGGACGGCCCAGAATTCCCAAGGGGTCTCACCATCCGCGCCGTCTGCCGTGACGGGCGTCGTCGCCCGATCCTCGGCCCCCACCTCGCGCATCGAACTCGAACCGCCTCGGGGCCGACCCGGCCTCGCGACGCGAATTCCGATCGCCGGGCGAGGGCCGGGGGATCGCGTCATGCCGAGCGGGTCCGGTGGGCCCGGAAGAGCATGCCGAGCGCGAATTGCAGGGCAAATCCCGGCACGAGTCGCGGACTTATGCCGGCATACTTGGTTCCCTGGATCACTGACAATGCCCGGTAAGAACAGCACCCCCGCGACTCGTCCGGCGTGGCCCCGAGGTCTCGCCGTCATCCCGCGGAGCTTCCGTTTTATTCAATAACCGAACAGTTACGGTGTCAGATATGACCGAGCCACGAGGCAACAACCACGATGCGCCGTCGCCCGCGATGGGGGTCGAGGAGCAGTACCACTTGCTGATGGAATGCGTGACCGACTTCGCGATCTTCCTGCTCGACCCCCAGGGGCGCATCGCGGGCTGGAACGCAGGGGCCGAGCGCATCTTCGGATACTCCGAGCGGGAGATCCTGGGTGAGCCGTTCGGCCGGGTCTTCACGCCGGAGGACGTCGAGATGGGGCAGCACGAATCGGAGCTGGCCACGGCCCTCCTGACCGGGCGCGCCGACGACGAACGCTGGCACCTCAGGAAGGACGGGGCCCGCTTCTGGGCGACGGGCGTCTTGACGGCGCTGCGCGACCCGGCGGGGGAGCTCCGGGGCTACGCCAAGGTCACGCGGGACGCCACCGCCCGCAAGAGGGCCGAGGACAAGCTCCGCGAGGCCGATCGTCGCAAGGACGAGCACCTCGCGATGCTCGCCCACGAGCTCCGGAACCCGCTCGCCGCCATCTCCAACGCGGTGCACCTGGCGAAGCACTCCGGGAGCGAGGATGACGTCGCGTGGTGCCTCGACACGGTCAAGCGGCAGGTCCGCCACCTCGCCCGGATCACCGACGACCTGCTCGACGTGTCGCGGGCCATGCGCGGCGTGATCACCCTGCGTCGAGAGTCGGTCGACCTGGCCTCGATCCTCCATCGCGCCGCCGAGGCGGCCCGGCCGCAACTCTCTCGGCGAAAGCACCGGCTGGCGCTCGAGCTGTCCCCCGAGGCCATGCGGCTCGACGGCGACCCTTTCCGGCTCAAGCAGGTCTTCCTCAACTTGCTCGACAACGCGGCCCGGTTCACGCCTGACGGCGGCGGGGTCCGCGTCGTCGCCCGGCAGCTCGGCGCCGAGATCGAGGTGGACGTCATCGACAGCGGGATCGGCATCCGGGAGGTCATGCTCCCCCGCGTGTTCGACCTCTTCGAGCAGGACGACCGCTCCCTCGACCGGTCCGAGGGCGGGCTCGGCATCGGCCTGACCCTCGCGTGCACCGTCGTCGAGCTGCACGGCGGCCGGGTCACGGCCGCCAGCGGCGGCCCCGATCGGGGCAGCACCTTCACGGTCCGGCTCCCGGCCAAGACCGGGCCGCTGACCGAGGCGTCCCCGCCCCCGGCCTCCCGGCCCGAGGATAAGGCGACGCGGGGCCGGATCCTGGTCGTCGAGGACAACGTCGCCCTGGCCCAGGGGCTCGCCCGCCTCCTCGAACACGCCGGCTATGAAGTCCACGTCGCCCACGACGGCCCGTCGGGGCTCGAGACCGCCCGGCGATGCAGGCCCCACGTCGCCCTGCTCGACATCGGGCTGCCCGGAATGGACGGCTACGAGCTCGCGCGCCGACTCGCGGGCGAGGACGGCCTGGGCCAGGTGCGCCTCGTCGCCGTGACCGGCTACGGGGCGGAATCGGATCGGGCCCGCTCTCTCGAGGCCGGATTCAGCCACCATCTCGTGAAGCCCGTCGAAATGGACGAACTGCTCGGGCTGCTCAGGCGAGAGCAGGTCGCGCGGGACGCCGGTCCTGGCGATTCGCGACTTTGCCTCTCCCGGTAGTGATCACAACCGCCGGGAATGCTTCAAAGCGTCGAATGGCCTCGCCCTATACCGCGACCGATATCTCGCGACCCACCAGGGCTCGGTCGAGGATCGCACCCTCGGCGGCATCCGGCTCCACTTCAAGCACCTCGCCTCCGCCCTCGGCGAGCGGTTCCCGATCCGGGCCTCAAGCTCCCTGACCTCCAGGGCTACGTCGAGCGTCGGGCCAAGGCCAAGGGCAATCGCGGGAGGACCCTCTCGCCGGCCACGATCAGGAAGGAGCTCATCACGCTCCGGACGTCCTGGAACTGGGGCGTCAAGATGGGCTACGTCGCGGGACGGTTCCCGAACGAGGGCCTGCGTTACCCGAAGCACGACGAGAAGCCGCCGTTCCAGACCAGGGAGCAGATCGAGCGGCAAGTTGCCCGGCGTGGGCGACGCCGAGCAGGCCGACCTGTGGGATGCCCTCTATCTCACGCTTCCCGACGTCGAGGACGTCCTCGACG
>JANOBY010000485.1:0-8651 GCA_031411935.1 Planctomycetales bacterium
TCGCGGATCAGGTTCACGCTGGCCATGAGTAGCAGCCCCACGCCCACAACCGACAACGACGTGGGGACCACCACCAGCTGGTTGTTGAGCATCGTGTCGATCGCCAGCGTGAGGCTGGTCCCCACGAACGAGGCGAACGCAAGGTAGAGCATGGTCAGGGCGTAGCGGATCCGATCGCCACGCCACTCCAGCCTGTGGAGCTGGTCGGCGATGTGCTCGCGGCGCTCGGGGATGAAGTCCAGGTTCGTCACGCCCCGGCAGAGCTCGTCGACGCGATCGTTCAGCACGCGGATCCGGTCCACCACGCGCGACATCCGGTTCGAGGTCGAGATGATCAGCGAACCGTTTGCCGTCATGAAGATGGCCGGCGTGATCATGGCCGAGAGCGTGGCGTAATTCGGCGGGGCGATCGGCATGGAAGGGGCCCGGGTTCGGTGGAATGGGTCAAGGGATGACGGACATCGAGGTCAGGGCGTGGGCGACTTCGGACCAACGTTCAAATGGACGGAAGCCCAGACCCTCGCCGGACAGCACGCGGGCGAGGTCGGCGCGGGCGAAGCGATGGGCCTCGGGCACGAGACGGGCGGCCTCGGCATCGGGGGTTCCGTCGCCGGCGAAGGCCACGGTGCGGCCCTCGGCCTGGTAGCGTCGGACCACCGAGGCCTTACTCACGCCGTAAACGGGGGAGAAATGGGGCGAGCCGAGGGGCGGCTCCATGATGAGCCCGAGGCCGGGCTGGAACCGTCCAGGGTTGGCGTGGACCTCGATCTCCACCCCGGCCTCGCTCAGCAGGCGTCGGATGTACCAGGAGCACCCGGCCGACGTGACGATCACCCTCCAGCCCCGGAGCTCCAGGCCCTTCACCGCGATCGCCAGGTCCGGGTCCAGCTCCATCCGATCCACGATCGCCTGAACCTCGTTCTCGTCCGCGCGTATGCCGGCGAAGTAGAGTCGCAAGGCCTCGAAATGCGTGATCTTGCCCTCACGGTACTGGGCCAGGTAATCCGGGCAGTCGAAGGGCAGGAGGTGCTTCAGAGCGAGCTTGTAGAAGTCCTGTCGGGTCATGGTGCCGTCGAAGTCGCTGACCAGCACGCCCCCGGGCGTCGGCTGGGTGGTCATGTGGGGAGCATCCTTGAGGAAGGGTTGGGGAACATCACGCGGGGCGGAATCGCACGAGGTTATCGCACGTTCCGTCGCGTTGCAGGGCGGCCAGGTTGCCGAGCGTGGTGGCTGCGATCCCTTCCAGGGCTTCCCGCGTGAAGAAGGCCTGGTGCCCGGTGATCAGGACGTTGGGGAAAGTCAGGAGCCGGGCGAACGTGTCGTCCTGCATGACCTTGCCCGACCGGTCCTCGAAGAACAGGTTGGCCTCCTCCTCGTATACGTCCAGCCCCAGATAGCCGATTTGCCCCGATTTCAGGCCGTCGATGGCCGCCGACGTGTCCACTAACCCTCCGCGACCGGTGTTGACTAGCATGGCGCCGCGCTTCATCCGGGCTACTGCCTGGGCGTCGATCAGTTTGCGGGTGGAGGAGTTCAGCGGGCAGTGCAGGGTCAGGATGTCGGCCTCCGAGAGGAGTTCGTCGAGCGGGCAGTACTCGACGCCCAGGGCCAGGGCTTCGGGGCTGGGCTGCACGTCGAACGCCAGAACCTTGCAGCCGAACCCCTGCATGATCCGCGCCACGCACACGCCGATCTGACCGGTGCCGACGATCCCCACCGTTTTGCCGTACAGGTCGAAGCCCAGCAAGCCGTGGAGCGCGAAGTTGCCCTCGCGAACGCGATTATGGGCGCGATAGATCTTGCGGTTCAGCCCCAGGATCAGCGCCACGGTATGCTCGGCGACCGCGTGCGGGGAGTAGGCCGGCACGCGGACGACCGCCAGTCCGAGCCGGTCCGCCGCTTCAAGGTCCACGTGGTTGAACCCCGCGCATCGCAGGGCCACCCATTTCAAGCCTCCCTGCTTGAGGGTCTCAAGGACCGGAGCACCCAGGTCGTCGTTCACGAACGCGCACACGGCCTCGCACCCCGAGGCCAGGGGGGCCGTGGTTCCCGTGAGTCGGGCGTCAAAATAGAGGAGCTCATGGCCCATCGCTGCGTTGGCCTCGTCGAAGAACTTCCGGTCGTAGGGCTTTGTGCTGAACACGGCGACTTTCATCGGCGGGAGGCTCCTGCGGGGGATGGCAGCCATGCCCTTCGGGGCTCGTCGGCCCGGTTGGCGAGAGGCCTGTTATCGCATCTCCCGCGTGAGGGCGTCCAGGTTCGTCGCCGACCCTGCAAGACCCGTGTTGCACGATGGGGGCAAAGGGGATAGGTTCCCGTGTCCGTTGCGGCCGCAAGGCAGACGGACGTATCCGGCAACCTGACTCCTCGGTGGGACATCGCCCGATGACAGTGCGATTCCGGCTTCGCCTTCCCTCCGCGAAACTCGTTGGGCTGATCGTCGTCATTGGGTCGATGGTCGCTCCCGCATGGGCCTCGGGTCCGACCGTGAAGGGGGACCTGCGCGTTCGCGGGCGGTCTTTCGTCGATGGGGCGGGGCGCGTGGTCCTCCTCCGAGGGGTGAACCTGGCGGGCAACTCGAAGGTTCCCCCGTTCGTCCCGCTGACGGACCCGGCGGCGCTGGACGTCCTGCCGCAGTTGGGCTTCAACGTGGTCCGGCTGATCGTCACGTGGGAGGCCCTGGAGCCCCGGCGGGGCGTTTACGACGAGCAGTACATGGGCAGGATGCGTGCGATTGCCTCCGAGATTGCGGCCCGCGGGATGTATGTGATCCTCGACATTCATCAGGACGGGTTCTCCCGGTTCGTGTCGCGCGGAAGCGGTGACGGCTTCCCGCCTTGGGCGGTCTCGTCCCGCGCCCGGCTCCACGAGCCTGACAACACCGAGCGGAGCAAGAACTGGCCGATCCTGGTGGCCACCGACCCGGCCATGCATCGCTCGTTCTCCGACTTCTACTCCGATACAGCCGGCGTGCGGACCCGCTATCTTGAGATGGTGCGGCTCCTCGCTCGCACATTCGCCGCCGAGCCCGGGGTGATCGGTTACGACCTCTTGAATGAGCCCTGGGGCCGGGAAAAGCGAGAGCTCGCCCCGCTCTATCGCGACGCCGCCCGCGTGATCCGCGCCGAGGATCCCACCGCGATCCTCTTCCTCGAAGGCCACGTGACCACGAACATGGGAGTTCAGACGAAACTCCCCCCGCCCGAGTTCGAGAACGCGGTGTATGCCCCGCACTATTACAAACCCACGACCATCGTGACGGGCGTGTGGCTGGGCGACAAACTGTCGGTGCATCACGCCTTCTCGGTCATGGGGCGGAAGGCCGAGCAGTGGGGGACTCCCCTGTTCCTTGGTGAGTTCGGCGCCCCCGCCACGGGCCATGGCGTGGGGGACTATGTCGCTTTTCTCTACGACAAGCTCGACCAGCAACTGGCCTCGGGAGCCCAGTGGAACTTCACCCCGGACTGGGACGAGGTGAAGAAGGATGGATGGAACGGCGAGGACTTCCACATTGTGGACCTCCGCACCGGGGAGCCTCGCGGGAACTTCCGTCCCCGACCGTTCCCTCGCGCGGTCGCGGGTCAGCCCCTGGGATTCAAGTACGAGGAACCCCGCAAGGGCCGGGGGGCGTCGATCGACTTCCTCGCGGACCACGACCCGGCGCTCGGCCCCACGGAGATCTTCCTTCCTGCCTCACTCTTCCCGCCTCACGCCTCGATCCAGGTCGAGCCCGCCCACGCCGTTATCGAGAGGGATCTCGTCGGCCAGATCCTCCTGGTCAGGTCCGCCCAACCGGGAAGGGTCCGCGTCCGGGTCGAATGAGCCCGGGGCGCGGTCCCGCCGGTCGGTCGAGATGGTCTAGATTCCTTCGCCCTGCTTGCCCAGAGGGGCTTCGGCGTGGAGCCTCTCGCGACCGTGGGCTTCCTCGCTGCTTTGCTCGAGTTCGTCCTGCTCGATCTTCTCCATGGCGGGGTAGACCGACTCGCCCATCTCCTCGACGAGCTTCCCGCCGAGCCATCCGGTGTAGAGCATGAGGCCGCCCCCGGCGATCGCCAGCACCCGGGCGGGCAGGCTCGTCCTTCGTCCCTCGGCATGGGCCTTCATCCTCATGATGTAGCTGATCCCGAACAGGGTGCTCACCACGGCGTTGCCCAGCCCGTGGGCGGTCGCCACGTCGTGACTGGGGCGGTCCTTGGGGATCTTGGCGTAGTCGCGGATTCCCGTGACGACCGCGACCGAGGCCCCGGCCAGCCCCACGGCCATGCTCAGCCGGGCCGCGTCGTCATACGTGTCGTCGCCCGTGAGCATCGCCAGGCCGTCGCACACGTTGCTCACAGCCCACGCTCCCAGCGGCACCGCGACGATCGCCGGGTGCGGGCTGTGGCCCATCAACTCCTCAACCTTGTCGATTCCCTGCGAGATCAGGTCCGCCATGGCGTGCTCCTCGGGTCGTGGTCGGGACGGAGTACTCGGACCAGTGAGGTCCATGATGTCCGAGGGACCGCGAACGGCGTGCCGATGCCGCGGCATGGCGGATGCTAGGATACCAAGGGCCCATTGGCCAAGTCTTCCTCCGTCTACCCGATCTGGGGTGCCCCGTGTTCTCCACGCTTCGCATGCGGTCCGCCTGGAGTTGGGGGGGCCTGAGCTTCCACCAGATGATCCTGCGGACGTGGCACAAGCTCAATGAGAACGAGATCCTCACGAGGGCCTCGGCCGTTGCGTTCTACGCGATGCTCGCCCTGGTGCCGCTCATCGCTATTACGCTCACCGTGGCGGTCCAGCTCTTGCCCGACCTGACCGGGCTGACCGGCCGCGACTCGGGGGTCGGCGACATCACGGTCGGCCAGTTCCAGAGCACCCTCAAGCAGGCGTTGCCCGAAGAGGGCTACCGCGTGGTCGAGGACCAGATCAAGCGGATGCAGAAGGAGCCGCCGTTCGGCCTCGTGTCGATCGGCCTGATCATCGCGCTCTGGACGGCTTCCAGCCTTTTCCTGGCGATCATCGACGCCATGAACCGGGTGTCGGGCGTGACCGAGACGCGAAGCTTCCTCAAGCTCCGCCTGCTCGCCGCCGTGATGACGATCATCCAGGCGGCCATCCTGATGGGGGCCCTGATCGCCATCGTGGCCGGGCCCGAGATCCTGAGCGCCCTGGGCTTTCGCGGCCATTCGACCTGGATCGCACTCGCCATCCAGTGGATGGTGATCGTGGTGATGATCCTGGTCAGCTTCGCAATGACCTTCTATGTGGCCCCCGACAACGAGCAGAGCTGGGAATGGATCTCGCCCGGGAGCGTGTTCGGCACGATTGTGTTCCTCCTGTCGACGCTGGGATTCCGGATCTATATCCAGAACTTCGGCAACTACAACAAGACGTACGGATCGCTGGGGGGTGTGATGATCCTCCTGTTCTGGTTCTGGGTCACGGCGGTGGTCTTCCTCACGGCGGGACAGATGAACAAGGTGATCGAGGACGCCTCGCCGGTGGGCAAGAACGTGGGGCAGAAACTCGACCCGACCTCCCCGCCCGACCTCGCGTCCCTGGAGCCCCGGCCGCTGTCCTCCCCTTGATGCGTGATCGCCTCATGGCCAGGCGGCGACCCCGTGCGGATCGCCGCTGATCTTGCGAATCGGGCCGGGATGGGCTAGGCTCTCGCGGCGAACTGACCCGCCTTGGTCCACGGAAGGACACCCACCTTGATGCCGTTGCCCGGTACGTCCGACCCGTACGCCCTCGCCCCTCGTGTCTCGGATCCCTCGGCCCGTGAAGTGGTTCGGGCGATCGTCGCCTGCCTGGTATTCGTGGTCGTCACGCGGGGCCCGGTGTTCCGCCCTCTTGCCTACGACTTCGACGAGACGGGCTATCTCCAGACAATCCAGGAAGCCCAGTTCCCCAAGCAGCATACGCTGTTCCTGGCCTCGGCGAACGTCCTGGGCCGGTGGCTGGGCGACCCGTACGGCGGGTTCCTCATGCTCGACGTGATCACCAGCGGCCTGGCCATGGCCGCGGTGTGGTGGATGATGCGCGGGCTCGTTCCCCCTCTCACCGCGGCGACCTCGGCCCTGGCCCTGGGCGTGGGGCCGGTCTTCTGGTCCTACGGGGCCATGGCGGCGAACTACACGGCGATCCCCGCGGTCGGCTCGGTGCTCCTGGGCCTCGCATGGAGGGGCCGCACCGATCCTCGCCCCTGGCATCCCTACGTGGGGGCCCTGGTCCTGGCCCTGGGCGCGGGGTATCGGCAGGATATCGGCGTGTTCTGGCTCCCGGTGCTGGGCGTGATCCTCTGGCAGCACCGGGGCTTCGCGGCGATCCAGGCCACGCTCCTGTTCGGGATCGTCAACCTCATGTGGCTGGTGCCCATGCTCCGCGACGCGGGAGGCTGGGCCTTGTACCGCGCCGAGACGGGCAAGTTCGCCCACTCCGCCGGCTACCTGAACTCGGTCTTCAACCTCGGCGTGATCGACGCCACCGCGCGATACATGCTGAAGGCGGCGATGGCCCTGGGCTGCACCCTGGGGATCGGCCTCCTGTTCGTGCCTCGCGGCTTGAGTCGCGTCTGGTCCCGGCCCGGCGGGCGATTCCTGATCGGACTCATGGTCCTTGCGGCCGCGCCCGCCCTGGCGATGCACCTGCTCGTGCATTTCGGCGTGCCGGGCTATGCGTTCCACTACGTGCCCGCGATCCTGATCCTCATGGCGGTCGGGCTCGGTCCCGACCCTCGGGCCGGACGCTCCGCGGATCGCGAGACCGCCCTGCGAGGCCTTGGGATCGCCTTCACGCTCGCGGCGACCTTCCTGCTCTATCCCACCAATTACGAGCGGACCGGATTCCGAGGCGACTTCGACCTGGCCTTCGCCCGGCTCACCCGCGTGGGGCTGGCCACCCGCCCCCCCCTCCGCGACGCCGACACCTGGCGCACGAGCGTGTCGCAGCGCCTCCCTCTGAACACCGTGGCTCGCCCCTCGGAGCCCCGCGGCCTGTCCATCCTGAAGTTCAATTAGGCCGTGTCGAGGGGCCCGGCCGATGGGTTCATGTCCGGCCTGGACCCGCCAAATTGGCTTCGTTTTGGCTTCGTTTTGGGTTCGTTTTGGCTTCGTTTTCCCGTCGAGGGCCCTGCAAAGTCCCCTCGATTTGCCCGCATCTCGGCCCTAAATCCTTTGCCGCAAAGCAAATCGGGATGAGCAGGTCTCGCGACCCGTGCGGCTCAATTGGGTTCGTTCTGCAAAATCACGTTTTCGCGGTGGAGGGGTTCTCCGGTCATCGAGCGAGGCCCTTCCCGATCGTCCCGATTGTCAATGATCCGGGGTGGTGTTCGAAGCGCCCCCGCCTCCCGATAGTATCGTGAGAACCCCCGTCGTCCGATCGCCCGGGGGACGAACCGGTGCAGGGAAACGGAGCGACCGCCCGCATCGGACGAACGTCGTGTGGGATCAGAAAGGGTTGGACGGCGGTCGCGACGTGTTCGCCTTGGGTGTCGCGGGCTTCGGTGTCGCGGGCTTGGGGGTCGCGGGCTTGGGGGTGGGTGCGCGGCCGGCGGGCCTGGGCAGGCCGTTGTCTGGCGATCCGATGGGGGCGATGCCCCGGCCGGTCCCGGCGGTCACGGGGCCCCCGATGGGCGGGGTCACGTCGATGAGCGCGCCGGTGTTCATCCCGTTGGTCGAGGCGATCGGGGGCTTGTCGCGGAATCGGATGACCGTCCCGGCCGCCAGGGGGACCGTGGACTCGACGATCGCGGCGTCGGTCGGAAGGAAGGCGCCGGCG
Source organism: Planctomycetales bacterium (assembly GCA_031411935.1). GTDB lineage: Bacteria > Planctomycetota > Planctomycetia > Isosphaerales > Isosphaeraceae > JAQGHR01. The sequence goes on from JANOBY010000485.1 coordinate 7,765, forward strand.
ACCTGCGTACGATCGAATCCGGCGTCTCCGATGATCTTCACCGCCACGTCCAGCACGTTGTCGAACCGGACGACCTGGACCAGTCCGTTGTTCTCGCCGTCGGTGGCCTTCACGGCGCGGGCGGGAAGGGCGGTGATCGGCTGGGTGGGCGTGAACGGGCCGCGCACCCTCTGGCCCGGCTCCAGCGCGCCCGAGCTGTTGTTGATGTTCACCCAGGCCGCGGCCCAGGGGACGGCCAGCTCGCGCAGGGGGCCGTAGACCTCGGGCAGGGGGACCATGGCGCTGACCTGCCCGGAGATCGGCTTGCCCTCGACGAACAGCTCGGGCTCGGCGCCGGGCTTCACCACGTTGCGGTCCACCGGGACGAGCACCTTGAGCACGGTGTAGTCGGCCAGCTCGGCCAGGACGTTGCCCTTGGCCACGTACTGCCCGGCGGGGACCGGCGCGGCGATGATCTTGCCGCCGAACGGGGCCCGCAAGGTGCAGCGGTCGAGCTCGATCTGGGCCAGCTCCCCGCGGGCCTTGGCGGCTTCCAGGCGGGCCTGATTGACCGGTCCGCCCTCGGCCGAGGCGTTGGCCTGGGCCTCCTTGACCTCGGCCTCGGAGATCTTCACCCGCGCGGCGGCCTCCATGCGGTCGAGCTGGGCGATCTCCTGATTCTCGCGAACCGCCGAACCGACCGGAGTCGAGACCGACTTGAGCATCCCGTCGCTCGGGGTCATCAGGAAGACCTTGCGGTTGGGCTCGAGCACCACGGGGACGGCGTAGCGGTCGGGCAGGACCAGGTTCACGTTGGCGGTCTCGACCGTGGCCTGGATCGTCGATCCCGAAGACGCGCCCGGGGGGTTGCCCGGCCCCTGGCCCAGCGCCACCGCCGCCGCCACGCC
>JANOBY010000486.1:0-3693 GCA_031411935.1 Planctomycetales bacterium
CGGCCCCGTAGGCGAGGATGCCGACCACGCAGGCGGTCACACACTCGGAGGTCTCCTCCGCCGACCGGAAACCAGTGCTTCCCCCACGAGAGTAGTCCTGAACCTCCCAGGGAGCGACCAGCGAGACCACTTCGATAAATGGCGCGACGCCCGCAAAGACGAGATACGAGGTTCGACCCTGGTTCATGAGCGGACAGAGGCAGCAAAGATATCCCCCCATGAGCGTGGCCATGATCGCGGTCGTCAGGGCTTGCGACTTCCAGCTGCTCTTGGACCTCAGCGAGATCCAGGTGCCGAGGACCGCCGCGAAGCTCACGAAGACGACCATGGCCAGTCCCTGGGCGACGACCCCGAGGGGATGAATGGAACCCGCAACCAGACCCAGACCCCAGAGGATTGCAAGCAGCACCCCCGGCCATCTCAAGCTCCAGAGGATGCCCAGGACTTTGGCCCTCACGATCTCCAGCCCGCTCAATGGGGTGGCAATTAGGCTCAGCCAGGTGTCATCCTCCTTCTCCGTCGTGAACACGTTCGCGCCCGCGACGGACGCCGCGAGGATGGCCAGGGTCCCGATGGCGGTTGTCATGAATCGGAGGTAGGAGTTGAAGTTTTCCCGATTGATCTTGGCGCCGTTCCCGGTCGAACGCAGCTCGGCCAGGGCGTCGAGCCCATAAACTCCCGCCCAGTAGAGGACCATCCCGGCGACCATCAGCGAAAGCAGGATACTGGTGATCTGCGCAGCCCCCGAGGTGCGGGTTGTGTGGAGTTCCTTCCACAGCACGGGGTCATCCCCAACGGGCTTCCTCGGGAAGAGGCGGAATGCCCGCGTCTTTTGCTGGGGGAACAGTCCCAGCCAGCGGCCGGAAGTCGAACCTTCCTGACTCTGGAAGAAGGGCCGCAGGCGAAGGATCGCGAGGGCAAGAAGGACGACCCCGGAGCCGAGTTGCAGTCCCATCATCAGGACGACGGTATCGACCTGGCTTGCTGTGATCACGCCGATCCCCGAGCCTCGAAACAGCAGAGGGGCCCAGGGCGTGCTGCTGTAGACCCAGTCATTCAGCGGTGCGACCCAGGGATTAAGCCTGGGGTAGTAGAAGGGCATCAGGAACTTGAGCAGGACGGGCACAACGAGCCACACGCCTTCGATCGCATAAGCGGACGTGATGGCCCCGCGCACCCGTTTGCTGATCGTCGAACAGTAAACCGAGAGCGCGGCGAGAAGGAACCCCATGGTAAACGTCCCGCCGAAGGCAAGCAGGACCATCACCGGATCCACACCCCCGACCAGGGACAGGAGACTCATCACCGGCAAGCCGATCGCGAGGAAGACCGCGATGTGGAGCAACCTCGCGGTGAGCTTCCCTATCACAATCTCGGTGCTCGTGAGGCAGCTGGCCAGCAGGTAGTGGAGCGTCTTGCGCTGCCTCTCGTTGGCGATCACCCCGGCAAGTAGTGAGGGGGTCATCGCCAGCACGAGCATGGCTTGCATCAGAATCATCGCATGGAAGGTGGAGGTCGCGAAGGCCGCAACCTCCCGGTAATCGGCGAGCTCATCTCCGGACCACTGCCGGCCGAGGTAGTTCTGCCAGATCACCGTCAAGAGGGCCAAACCGTAGACCGCGCGGAGGACGAAATAGCGCGGTCGCCTCGACGTGGTCAGCAGCTCGACGTTGAAAACCGGGCCGGGCAGCATGGTGATAGCCTGTTTCCTGGCCTCCGGGCGCTTGCGGCGATCGTCCCTCACGATACGATGGTCCTCGAGCTCCCACAAGCAAGGGGTCGAATTTCGGCGCGGGATCTTGGCCCCCGAAGTGCAAGGGCGACTGGTGACACCGCCAGGTCAGATTGACGGACTCGTCGTGGCATTCGCCCGCGAGCTCGGAGAGAATCGATCCCATGGTCGCTCGGACCACTTGACGAGGAGCCTGCGTTGTCGAACGGCATCCCCCCCACGCATCTGGTGGTCTTCGGCCGGCCAGGCAGCGGAAAAAGCAGCCTGGCCGAGCGGCTCGGTATCGATTTCGGGTACACCTTGATCCGAACCGGCGAGCTCCTGCGCGCGGCCATCCGCCGGGACGACTTCCTCGGGCGTCGCGTGGCGGTCCACCTTTCGAAGGGGGAACTCGTCCCCGACGGTCTCATCTTCGAGCTCCTCGAATGTACGCTCGAGGCGCCGGGGACCCGGAAGCTCCTGTTCGACGGGTTCCCCCGGACGATGGGGCAGGTCCCCTTGCTGGTGGAGTTCGAGCGGAAGCTGGGATTCGAGATCGACGCCTACCTGGAGATCGCGGTCAGCCGGGACGAGGCCGTGCGACGCATGACCGGACGTCGCGTGTGTCCCTCCTGCGGGGCCACCTATCACCTGATCGCCAGGCCCCCGCTCGTGGCCGAAATCTGCGATCGCGACGGGGTACGCCTGGAGAAGCGCAAGGACGACTCGGTCGAGGTCGTCGAGTTTCGTCAGCAGGTCTTCGACGAGCATGCCCTACCGATCCTGGACTTTTTCCGAACCCAGAGGCCCCTCCGCTACTTCCAGGTCGATGGGGAGCAACCGCTCGACGAGGTTTACGCGGAGACCGTGAGATCGCTGAATCTGGCCTCGTCGCCGTGACCATGCGCGAACTCAACCGGCGTCTCCGAACCTCATCCCGCGCGCGTCCAGACCGCGGATGACCTAGGATGACGAGGGCGTAAGGCCGCTTTTCGATCAAGGATTCGCCGATGAAACCGCACAACCGCAGGGTCCCGATCGCAGTCGAACCCCTCGAAGGTCGCTACCTCCAGGCCGCCCTCACGCCCGTTTTGCACCGGGTGGCCATCGCCGGGAACCAGTCCGACGGCTCGGGAGCGCAGGCCATCCTTGCGGCCCTCAACGGCGGTGCGGGGCGTGAGTTCGTCACCTTGATCCGGCGGGGGTTCCCCAACGTCGGAGCCTTGGTGCGTCAGTTCGTCCTCGGGCAGAGGACCTCCGCGAGCGTGAACGGCTTCTCGGTGAAGATCCCCAAGCTTCAGCCCCTGTACACCGGGCCGCAGCTTGACCAGTTCAATCCCACGGCCGCGGGCGCCGTGCTGCTCAAGGATGGTCGCCTGGAGCTGGCCGCCATCATGCGAGGCCCCATCGACCTGCCCGTGGCAACCACCTATGTGTGGGGCATCGATCGCGGAGCCCGCGTGTCGGACCCCGAAGGCTTCGGCCTCCCGGGCCTCCGCTATGACGCCACGGTGTCCGTGACCCGTGTCGGGTCCTCGGTCACGGCCGCGGTGACGGATCGGACCACCGGGGCCATCACCACGCTCGACCCGTCGGTCGTGAAGATCGAGGGGCCGACGATTCGCGTGTTCCTCGCCAACCCTTCCACCTTGCTCCCCTCGACGGGCAAGCCCCTCTCCCGCTACCAGTTCGCCTTCTGGACGAGGAGCGGGGCGGGCGGGATCGCGGACGTTGGTGGATTCATCCCCTCGACCACCTCCATCCCGATCGGCGTCCTTGGCAGGCCCCGGCGCAAGTGATCGATCGCGAAAGACGATCGAGAGGTGAGCGTGATTCTCGGGATCCCGACCTAGGCTGTGATGAGTGTCCTCGCGATTGAGGACGCGATCCGTGTGGGATGGGATCATGCGACGTCACTGCCTGGCCCTGTTGCTCTTGCCGCTCGCCCTGGTTGCCGAGGCGCAGGATCCTCGCGAGTATCG
>JANOBY010000487.1:0-20347 GCA_031411935.1 Planctomycetales bacterium
AGAACTTCTTAGTCATCGCTCCCGCCATATTGAAGCGCCGCCGCGTCGAAGGCAATTAGGGGCTGTTAGCTCCGCGGGCCCTTCAACGCAGCGATCAATGCATCCGCGTCGTAAACGCAACCGCCCCAGGTGCCGCCGCTCACGGCTTGAAGGGCCGCCCAGAGTCGGGTGTCCTCGGGCAACTCGGGGTCGGGCGAGAGCTCGGGATGCGGTGGCCGGGCCAGGAGCGCCAGGGCCCCTTCGACCTCGTTCATCTCCTCGCCCACACGCCCCACCATGTCGATGGATCCTTCCAGATTCACGCGGTCAACCCGAATGCGGATCAGGTCGCCGTCGCGTACCTTCCCGATCGGGCCGCCGGCCAGCGCTTCCGGGCCGATGTGGCCCACGCAGGCCCCGGTGGAAACACCCGAGAACCTTGCGTCGGTCAAGACGGCGACCTCCTTGCCGAAGCTCAGGTGCTTCAGGGCCGCGGTGATTTGGTAGATCTCCTCCATGCCCGCTCCCTGCGGCCCGCGACCGATCAGCACCAGGACATCCCCGGCACGGATGGGCCGGGGCCCCTGCCCCTTGATCGCGGCGATCGCGTCTTTCTCGCGAGTGAAGACCCGGGCCGGGCCGGTTTTGCGGTACACGCCGTCGGGATCGACTACGGTAGGGTCGATGGCCGTGCTCTTGATCACAGAGCCCTCGGGAGCGAGGTTCCCGGTCGGGAAGGTTACGGTGCTTGTAAGTCCCTGTTCCTTCGCGCGGGCGGGGCTCATGATCACGTCGTCGGGGTCCACTCCATCCTGCGTAAAGAGTCGCTCGCGGAGCCGCATTCTGCGTTCGGAGGTCTTCCACCAATCGAGCACGCGCCCCAGGGGCTCGCCGGAGACGGTCAGCGGAGACTCGTCGATCAGTCCCAGTTCGCGAAGGTGGTGCATGACCTCGGGCACCCCACCGGCGAGGTAGGCGCGGATCGTGGGGTGATAGTTGGGGCCATTGGGCAGGACGCTCACGAGCCGGGGCACACGCAGGTTGACCGCGTGCCAGTCGTCGCGAGTGGGCCGTCGCCTCCCCGCCGCGAAGGCGATGGCCGGCACATGCAGGAGCAAATTCGTCGACCCGCCGAATGCCGCGTGGACGACCATGGCATTCTGGATGGCGGCGTCGGTCACGATGTCTCGCGTGGTCAGGCCGCGATGGGAAAGCTGCATGAGTGCCCGGGCCGAGCGGCGAGCCATGTCGAGCCAGATCGGCTGGCCCGAGGGGGCGAGCGCGGAGTGAGGGACGCACAGGCCCAGGGCCTCGGCCACGACCTGCGACGTGGCAGCCGTGCCGAGAAACTGGCAGCCCCCGCCCGCGCTTCCGCAGGCCCGACAGCCGAGTTCTGCGGCCTCGGGCAGAGAAAGCTCACCGTGGACATAGCGGACGCCGATCGACTGGACCTTGCCTGCGTCCTCGCCCTGGCTGGGCGGAAGGGTAACCCCGCCCGGCACCAGAACCCCGGGCAGATGATGGGTCCCAGCAAGAGCCAGCAACATGGCTGGCACGCCCTTGTCGCATGTGGCCACTCCGAGCACGCCCTTCCTACGCGGGAGCGAGCGAATCAGGCGGCGGAAGACCACGGCGGCGTCGTTGCGATAGGGGAGGCTGTCCATCATGCCGGGCGTGCCCTGAGTCCGTCCGTCGCACGGGTCGGAGACCATCCCGGCGAACGGGACCATGCCCGCGCGGGTGAACTCCTCGGCTGCGGCGCGAACGAGCAGCCCGACCTCCCAGTGCCCCGTATGGTAGCCCAGGGCCACAGGCTTGCCGTCCTCACCCCGGAGCCCGCCCTGGGTACTCAGGATGAGGTAGGGATCGCGATCGACGGAGGCGGGCTCCCACCCCATCCCGGCGTTCTGCGTGAGCCCGAACAGGTCACCCGATGGCCATTCGCGGAGCATGGCGTCGGTCAGGGGCAGGGAACCGGCGGGACCGTCGCCGCTCGTGGCGACCTCGAAAAGCTCTGGCGATGACTCGCCTGCGATCTGTGCAAACTCATCAAGAGATCGGGAGTTCATCACGTTCCTCGAAAACCGGTCGGAGACGAACGTAGGACGGGGACGACCATTATATCCTTCCGAAGCAGACAATTCCGATGTCATCGCTTTGCGGCGACGTGCCGGCATGGCTCTTCACAGCCTCAAGGATCGCCTCGCCGACCGCCGCGGCACCCGCCGGTGCGGCCTTCATCATGCGGATGATGCCACTGGCATGGAAGCAGCGGTCCTGCGAGTTCATGGCCTCGTCTACGCCGTCTGTGTACAGCACGACAACATCCCCGGAGTCGAGACTGGTCTCGACCGAGCGATACTCGGCGGTCTCGAGGATCGTGAGCGCAGGGCCGTTCTCCTCCTGCCCTACCACCTCGACTGACCCGTTGGCCCTCCGGATCATCGGGCCCATGTGCCCGGCATTGACCACCGTCATTGTGTGGCGAGTGGCGTCGAGGACGATCAAGAGGAAGGTGATGAATCGGTCGGGGAATCGTTCGTCGTAGAGCTGCCGGTTCAGTCGCTCCATCGCTTGCTCTGGCTTGGATTCGCTGAGCAGGCAGGTGCGGACCTCGGATGACAATTTGGCCACGAGCAGGGCCGCGGGCATGCCCTTGCCCGACACGTCGCCGATGGAGATCGCCCACACGTGCGAGCCGTCGTCCCGGGCGAGGCGGAGGTAGTCAAAGTAGTCGCCGCCGACAGCCTGCGCGGGCTCGTAGGCATCCCAGAATTCATAACCGACGAGGTCGGGCCGCGTGTCGGGCAGGAGAGCAAGCTGCACGGCGTGGGCATTCTTGAGGCTGGCTGCCACCGTCGACAGATTGACAAGATTGTCGTGCAGTCGGGCATTCTCGACGGCCAGAGCTACGGGACCGGCGACCGCGGCGAGCACGTCGAGATCCTCGGGGCTGAACTTCGACCTCTGCTCCTGCGTGTCGATCTGGATCATTCCCATGGGCTTGTGGTCGCGCGAAAAGAGAGGCACGCACATCATGGTGCGGATCGCGGCGCCGTGAATGCTCCCGCTCGAAATGAATCGCAGGTCCTTCGGCACGTTCGTGCTGAGGATTGCCTTGCCTTCTTCCATCACGTGGGCGTAGACCGTGGTGCTAAGCGTCAACGGGGCGGTATTCTCGCTCCGGAATCGCGTGGCCTGTGGGACGAAGCACGGTGAGCCGGCCTCGCTCAGGAGGACGAATCCGCGGTCGGCCTGAGGGAAGATGGTGAAGAGGCTGGAGAGCGTCTTATCAAGCACCTCCCGATACTGCAACGAACTGCCGATCTCTCGAATCATTTCGAGCACGGCCTTAAGCGTGTCGGCGGGCCGCGCTCGGGGGAGGAACTGGGTCGAACCGGTGAGCTCAATGCTGCCGAGGATGGTCGAGCTGCTCTCGTCGTCCTTCTCGAGCTTCAGCCCGGCATCCTCGAATTGCAGTTGAAAGCCGCAGATCGAGATCCGATCCCCGTCTCGCAACTTCGTCGGTCCCTTGATCGTCACGCCGTTGAGCTGGGTCTCGTTGCGACTACCCAAGTCCTCGACGACCAGGTGTAAGCCCTCGCGACGGATCGCCGCGTGCTTCTTGGAGACGGTCTCGGCGGGCAAGACGATCTGGCAGTCCTTGTGGCGACCCACCACCACGGGCGGGCTGCGCAGCTCGAAGGTCTTCCCGGCCAGTGGGCCTTCGGAAATGCGCAGGATCGGACCTGAGTTCCGATCGCTCGACATGATCTCATCTCCCCGGCAGGCTACGTCGCCGCCCCGTCCTCAGTGTCGAGAAGGGGCGTCGATTTATTGTGACCGTCGCGGGGGATTCGGGAAACGGGGTCCCCTGCATTTTTCGGGATCGAGTCGAGACCAGTGCTGATCGATGCGGATCAGAGTAGCTCGCGGATGGGTTGGGGTTTCTCTACGAGCCGGATCGGCTGGCCGTCGGGCGTCTGAAACTGCCTCGCGGGGTCGATCCCCAGCGAGGTGTAGATGGTTGACGCTAGATCCCCGGGAGTGATCGGGCGATCGTCGGGCGAATCGCCGCGGGGGTCGGTGCGGCCGATCACAAGCCCCCCGGGCATCCCGGCGCCGGCGATCAAGAGGCTGTTGGCCCGTCCGTGATGATCACGGCCCGCCATGGCGTTAATCTTGGGCGTACGGCCGAATTCGCCCATGAGGATCACGAGCGTGGAATCCAGCAAACCTCGCTCGGCGAGGTCGGCGATGAGCGTCGAGAGCCCCATGTCCAGCGGGGGCGCGAGCGTGTTTTTAATCGTTGGAAAGTTCTGCTGGTGAGTGTCCCAACCCAGGGGGCCGGCCCCCCGGTCGTTGATCGTCACGAACGACACTCCTCGCTCCACCAGGCGACGTGCCAAAAGGCAGGCCTGCCCCACGGGATTCCGCCCGTAGCGGTCGCGGGTCGGGGCCGATTCCTGGTCGATCTTGAATGCCGACTGGGCCTCGCCCGAGGTGAGCAGGTCGTAGGCCTTCTCGGCGAATTTGTCGCGGCTGGTGGTCAGGGGCGTCTCGGGCACGTCGCGGGAGAATCCGTCGAGAGTCTTGACCATCGATCGGCGGCGTTTCAGGCGATCGAGCGTGAGACGGTCTGGAGGGGTGAGGTCTCGGACACGGAACCCCGCCGCGTTCGGATCTCCGCCGACTGCGAAAGGGTCGTAGGCCGCGGTCAGGTATCCGCTCGACGAGAAGAGAGGCGCGTCGGGCACCGCCACATACGAGGGGAGAACGCTCGCTTCGGAAACGCCTTGGGCCTTCGTCACCACGCTTCCATAACTCGGATACACGAGTGCAGGGCTGGGCCGATATCCAGTGAGGAGGTGATGCGCGGCGCGGTCGTGGTCGGCTTCGGGCGAGGTCATCGAGCGGATCAGGGTCATTCGATCCATCACGCTGGCGAGCCGGGGATAGACCTCGCTGATGGAAACTCCCTGCACACTCGTGGCGATCGGCTTGAAGTCTCCGCGATAATCCTTGGGTGCGTCGGGCTTGGGGTCGAGGGTGTCGATATGCGAGGGACCGCCAGCCTGCCAGATCAGGATGCAACTCTGGGCGCGTGCGGGGAGCTTCTTCTCGGCTGAGGGGTCGCTCGCCAGGGCCCGATGGCGGAACAGATCGTCTAGGCCCAGGCAAAACAGGCTCAGGGCTCCGACCTTCAAGAGCTCACGCCTGTTGGGCCCACGGCATTCTCGATCGCCTTGCTGACCACGCATGACCAGGCCTCCCCTATGGATCTTCCGTACGCCGAGGATCAATGATTGAACGCAAATTCCCGCGAGTTGAGCAGCGCCCAGAACAGGTCCTCGGCCGCCTCGGAATACGAGGAGGCCCCCTTCAGTTCGGACGTCCAGTACGACAGCTCCTCGGCCGAAGGCGGACGGCAAAGGCTCTTGAAGTAGAGCAGTTCAACGAGGTCGCCGGGCTCCGGGTTGTCCAGCATGAGAGTCGCGAGGTAACCGTTCAGGTTCCACACGCGGCCGTCGATTTCGGGGCTGCCTATCAGCAGCAACGCCTGCCTCAGGCTCAAGGATGGCGTGGCGACTGAGGAACATCCCACCGTCCGAGGGCATCGGCCAAAAACGTCGAGTAAGGCGCTAGGAACGCTCGGATCGTTCACCTCGATGGCCTTGCGCTGGCCTGGGAGGCTGAATCGCAGGGGGACTCCGGTGGTCTGCGAGACCGCATCGGCCATCTGATGAGCAGTGAGAGGCCGGGGAATCTTGTGCGAGAACAGCCGCGAGTCGTGCTCGTTGCCGGGAACCGTGGTGGACGCCAGGCTGTAGGCTTCGGACGTGGCCACGGTACGGATCAGCTCGCGCAGGTCGAAATTGTGATCAACAAAGTGTTTCGCGAGGGCGTCAAGCAACTCGGGATGGACCGGAGGGTTGGCGCGGCTCAAGTCGTCAGCAGGCTCGGCCAACCCCCGACCGAAGAGCTGGGCCCAGACCCAGTTGGCGGCGGCCCGGGCGAAGTAGGGGTTGTCCTTGCTCGTCATCCAGTCGGCCAGGGCCTTGCGCGGGTCCTCTCCGTCGGCGACCTTGACCGGTTGCTTATCGAGCAGCTTCATCTCGGCGGGCTTCTTCGTGCGGAGGTGCTCGACCACACCTTTCGGGTCGATCGTAACCTTGGGCCGCCCCACCATGGCGCCCGGGGCCGGTCCCCGTAGATTCACCTTCGCGAAGATCGCCGCCAGGCCGAAATAGTCATCCTGCGTCCAGACGTCGAAGGGGTGATCATGACACTGAGAGCAGCGGAGCCTGAGGCCAAGGAACCGCTGGGCAGTCTGCTCAGCGGCGACCTTGGGGTCGGCGCCGTCGAGGGCATAGTTGACGGGGCCCCCCTCCTTCCGGTCGGTCGGGTCGCCCAGCGATGTGAGCAGTTGCCGAACCATCACGTCCCAGGCCGTGTTCTCGCTCAGGTTGCGTCGCAGCCAGGACTGGTAGGGGCCGGCCCCGGCATTGAATCGAGCGGGGCTGATCTGAAGCAGGTCACCATATTTGATTTGCCAGAAGCTCACAAAGTCATCGCTCTTGAGCAGTTCATCAACCTTCCTGGCCCGCTTCTCGGGGTTGGGGTCCCGCAGGAACTCCTTCACTCGGGCCGACTCGGGCTGCTGGCCCGTCAGGTCGAGCATCACCCTGCGTAGAAAGGCACTATCGGACGACCTTGGGCTCGGCGGGACCTTCAGCGATTCCAACCTCTTGAAGAGTTCGACATCCACCACATTGCGGCGAGGCAGCGAGGCGTAATCAAACTTCAGATCGGGATTGATGATCGTGGCGATCCGGGTACTGAGGACCTCGGAGCCATAACGGACGATCAGGTCCGCCTCGGCGCGTCGCAGAAGTCGGACCTTCCCCCGAGGTAAAACCTCGGCGGCCGAATCGTCGTTCACTTTGAACTGAGCCAGGCGAGTGATGTCTCGGCGGTGGGTGTCGGCGTAATGGGCGACCACGCGGAGTTGGATCGTGCCCGGTTCGGGCAGTCGGATCTCCGCCGGCTCAACGACCACCTTCGTGATAGCTCCATGGACCTTGCCCCGGGTCTCGGGAGCTCCCGCGGCGATCCAGTCGCGGAGCAGTCGATAGACCTCGGAACCGGGAGCAATCTTCTGACCACCCGCGTGAGGGATCTGCCCGGTCGCCTTGCGGAGGAGGAGGCTGTTTTCGGGATCGAAAGGGAGAAGGCGTCGGCCCGTGGATTCTCGCGTGAGTGACTGGTAGTCGCCTTCCGGATCGTACCCAAACAGGGAGAGATGGAACCCATTCTGGCCTTCGGCCTTGCCGTGGCAACCGCCCGTGTTGCACCCCTGCCGGGTGAGCACCGGCATCACGTCGGCCACGAAATCCCACGGCCGATCCTCCAACTTTTCAGTCTTCACATCGATCGTCGCGGTGGTCACTTCGGAGCCAATCGTGGCCTTCACCGTTGCCATCCCGGCCTTAAGTGGGCGAACGTAGCCGTCGGCGTCCACCAGCAACGATCCCGCCGGCTCGATGCTCCATGCGATCTCCCCAGTCGATTTGCCCCCCAGGACCTGGGTGGTTCGAGGGACGACGACCATCTGGATCCCGTCGTCGCCCGGTTCGATCGTTGCCGACGCGGGTAGCAGGGTAAAGCTCAGCTCGGAAGGTCGAGCATCGGGCATCCGCGTCGTCGATGCGACAATGTCCCCCACGGCGTCCTTTGGCTTGACCGACTTCACGGGCTTGCCGGTCGTGGTATCGATCAGGACCGCGAGCTTCGGGGCGGAATTCCCGCAACCTCCGTACGCGACCAGCCCGAGGAAGAGAGCAGCAGCCTGAACGCCTCGGACGCGAAGCTTCATCGGACGCCCCCTTAGCCTTGAGCCGCAGAGTAAACGAGTTCTCGTTCCACTGACAAGCTATATCCTAAGATTCTAGGATTTGCAACGCAATGGCAGCAAAGGCGATTTTCCGAAGGTACGTCCGCGTGCTTGACGGGATAATTGAACAGAGTATTATTTCGGTAGGAACTGAAATAACTGTCCCGGCGGAATGAACGATCATGGAATTGACAAAAGCCGCGCAAAAGTTTGTCCTCCATTGGGGCGAGATGGGTCAGGCCTGGGGGATTAATCGGACCATGGCCCAGGTCCATGCCCTGTTGTTCGTCTCGCCCGAGGCCCTAGACGCCGAGGATATCAGCCGCCTGCTGGACGTGAGCCGGTCAAACGTCTCAACGAGCCTACGCGAGCTGATCACCTGGGGAGTGGTCAAGAGGGTGCACATCATCGGAGACCGTCGCGACCGTTTCGAGGCATTGAAGGACGTGATGGAGACCTTCCGAGTGATCATGGCCGAGCGCAAGAGGCGTGAGATGGACCCGACCATCGCCCTGCTCGAGCATTGCGTGGCCGAGGCCAAGGACGGCGGATCACCGGAGGACTACACGCGCGAGCAGCTGGAAAAGATGCTCGAATTCGTGAGGATGGTCACCGTTTGGTACAGCCAGATCGACCGCCTTTCCACTCCAGCCCTCCAGAAACTCTTCCGCGGTGGGGCGAAGCTCGCAACCATGTTCGGAAGGGGAACCCAGGACGACGCAGGGCCCGTGACCAAGGACTCGGCCGCTTATGGGTCTTCCTGAATCGATCCTGGAGTTGCTCGGGTTACCCGACGGGGAGGGAGAATCTGGGTCGGGATCGTCGAACCGTTTCGAGGAAGCGAATCAGAATGGATTCGCGTTTGAGTTCGGCTTGGGCCGGGCCTTCGGGGTTGCGGCGGGGGCTGATTTTTGAGGCTCGCTCGCCTTCGGTGTTGCTGCCGCAGACGAAGCGGGGGCGGTTGCTGGTGAGGGGGAATTGCCGCGTCCGATCACGTGGAAGGAATTAAGAAAATCCAGCGCGGGTTTGCCCTTGAGCGAGGCCTTGGCTCCTCCGAAACCGATGACGAAGACCCTCGATCCAACCGTCACGATCCTGCACACGAACCCGCTGGGAGGAGTCCCGGCGGCCGTGGTTTCCCACTCAATCTCCTTGCCTGCTTGCGAATCAATCGAGACGGGTAACTCGCGAGTGAGGGTGCTCGACGGAAACGCGGCCCCCTGGCGATCGCGCTCGGTGTCGATAACGCGAGTCACAAGCTCGGGGGTGAGGGCGACGGGATAATCCCAATACTCGACCAGATATGTGTTGTTCGCCGTGTCGGTGAACCGGAAGGAGCGGATCTCCGATGCACCATCTGGTGTCATCGAGTTCTGCTCGGCGGGAGGCCCCGGCATGACGGCCCGAAAACCTGAGCCCGGCGGGGCCAGAGTCACGCCGGAACCGGCCTCGGTGGTCGCGGCCGAACCCGCGGCGGGGAACGCCGGGGCCTTCGGCAAAGACTTCGACACGGCGTTACCGGCCCGGGTCTGCTTCTCGTAATCGGCCACAGCTCGTCCAAAGGAGTTGAAATCCTCGTCATCCAGGTAGCGGTCGATGAGCGCCTGGGTGTCCTCGATCAGCTTCTTGGCGGTCCTCGTCAGGACCACCCGACGGTTGCTGGCTTTCTGCTGGTTCGCCAGCGATTCTTCCAGACGCTTGAGTCGACCCTCGTAGTTGGCCGACGGGGGGAGCGTCTTGAAATCTTCGAGCAACTGCTTGACCTCGGGCCAGTTGGGGGTCTCGGCCTCGCCGCGGGACTTGATCTTTGCGTATAGGCGATGGCGGACAGCGATCAGGTCGACGATCTCGTCGCGGAGGCTGTTCAACTCGCTCTCCACGGTCACGGTCGCGGGCTTGGGATCCACATTGGTGATCAAATTCTCCTCGGCCTGCTCGCCCGGCATGATCGGGAACTGGATCAAGGGTTCGATCCCTGCGGCCATGAGACGTAGGCTGACCAACCCCGCGGAGAAGCCAGGCTCCAGGACGATCCTCCCCTCCCGATCGGTCGTCCCGACCGGACGAGGCAAGCCGTCGGGGATGGGCACAGCGACAACGTCGTACCCCGCGGCGGGCCGAGGCTCGGGCTTGGTCCCGGGGATGGCAGGGCCATCAGCCACCGACAACATGAAGCGTAATCGCGTCGGGATCGAGGCCGGCTTGAGTCCCACAGCAACCATCTTGGCCTTGCCCACGACCTTGGTCGTGAATGGGTTGCCCAGAGCAGAAATGATCGCGCAGTTGGCCACTCCGCCCTGCAACGACTCCACCCGCAAGTAGGTCTTTTTGATCGGCGTGACGAGCTGGATGCCCTTACCGTCGGCCTTGTAAAAGATTCGTGTGGGGCGGAAGACCGAGCCGACCGAGACGACTTCGCCGATTGAGTTCGCAGCGGGGAGCATGGCCCCTTGCACGCGGATCTTCTGATTGCCTGAGGACGATTCTGCGATTTCGGCCGACGGGGCAAACACACTCAGGCCCAGTTGCAAAAGGGCACGCGGGCCGTCAGCAACGATGGTAGCCGTCTCCGAGCAGAGAAGGCCAATTCGCCCCGTGGCGGCGTCGAATTCGCGGCCAGAAAACACCAGGCCGTCGGAATGCGGCTCGAGTCGGAAGAGCCAGGACTTGTCGAATCCTTTGGACTCGGATTCAACGAGCTCGGGGGAGATCCCGTCCAGGCTGTTCGTGGCCAGGGGGCCGTCCCCCTCGGCAATCTCAAGCTCCCACGGGGCCCCAACGAACCGAGCGACCATGCGTTTCCAGCCCGCGACCAGGGCCTCTCGGCCGCGCAGGTCAACGCGTGCGCGAGGGTCGATTGCGAGCCAGGCGCGGATCCTGTACGGGCGGCTCTCGATGGGGACGGCGGACGCGGGTGTGGCGAGTTTGAGCTCGGCCTTATCCTTGCTCACGAGCGGCGCGGGCTTTGTCTCGCCGTCGGGGGCGGAGCCAAGCGCGGCCAGAGCCAGGACGGCCCCGAGCCCCAGGCTCACCACGGATCCCTGGCGAACCACGGTTCGATGTGCCACTGGTCGATCCCTTGATAGAGGTGGTCCGCCGTTTCGGCGGGGCCTTTCAGGCGGCTTCGGTAAGCAAAGTGATCCTGGAGCTGCCAGAGTGGGATGATGGGGAGCTCGTCGCGGCATTCGCGGTCGATCTGCATGACGAGTTCCCTCGCCGAATTCCATTCCTGGGAGTGCTCAAGCTGAAGCAAGAGTTGAAGGATGCGCGGGCTGGCCAGAGCCGACATGCCGTCGGCCTTGCTGGGGGCGTCGTACCCCGGACAGAGCATGGGACCGATGTCCCACACCGGCTCGCCACACCGCGAGACTCGGTAGGCGAGGTCAAACTTGCGGCCTGCACGCAGAGCCTCTTCGAGCTCGGATTCGGATCGCTCGGCCAGCGTGATCTCGAGCCCCACGGCACGCAGTGCCTCGGCGATCCGAGGTGCGGCGGCCTGGGCTTCGGTCAGGGCGGGATATTCCAGGGTGAGCTTCACGGAGCTGATATTCATCTCGCGTTTGCCCGCTGCGACGAGCATCCGGGCCAGCAATGGATCCGCATCGTATGGCTTGACGCCGGTGGCATTGGCGTAATCATCGGTCGCCAGGGGGCCATCCGACGGCGTGTTGAACTCGTCCACAGGGGCCTTGAGGACGTTCTCTTCGAGGATGACCTTGCGATTGATCGCGTAAGCGATCCCGCGACGCAGGGAGCGATTGCGCAAGGCAGGATTTCGTCCATCGACGGCCAGGCGATGCAGGCTCGGCAGAGTGTATTTCCCGAGTTTGATTTCAGGGTCGCTCTTGAGTGCCGCGACGCGATCGGAGGGGACGTGCTCCAGCAGCGAGACTTCGCCGCGGGCCAGGGCCCCCAGTGCTGCGGCCCCGTTCGGCATGCGGTGCTCGCGGATACGCCTGATTCTCAGGGGATCGGGGGCCGAGGTGCCCTCCGCAGGCGGTTGCGCGAGGTAAGTTGATATGCCCTCCGCCTCGCCCTCTGCGAAGAAGGGGCCGTCGCCCACCGGACGACGCTTGCCGTCGGCGGAGGGCACACGGCCGTCCCATGCGGCATGGGCTGGTCCTATGGGGCCAAGCAACCAGGCCTCGGGCTTGAGGATCGGCCTCACAAGACGGATTGTGACCTGCTGCTCGTCGGTGATCTCCACCCGGTCGATCATGTCAGCCCAGCGTGCCGAGTAGCCCGGCGATCGCGGCTGCGCACGATCGGACAAGGAGCGGACAACGTCGATCGCCGAGACCCTGCGCGACCCGTCGGACCATCGCGGCCCGGTGCGAAGCTTCAGGTCAATCTTGCGGCCGATGTCGCCGGTCTCCAGGCCGGTCACGAGTTGATTCGGGCGCTTGCCCTGGACGGCGTCATCGCTCTCGTCGGCCAGAAGGGGAAGATATAACAGCCGGGCCACTCGGTCGCCCGCAGGGCTCCGCACGAAGGGGCCTGCGGGCCGAGGCAGGTCCACCACGGCCACATCCAGGGTGGGAAGGGCCTTGAATGCCTCATCGTATGCCTGGGCGGCCCCCTCGTAGGTTGGCCATACCCTGAGAGCTTCGGTGAGGCCCTCCAGTCTGGACGCTCCCTCGGCCTTGAGGGCGTTATCTACCAGGCCTCTCGCCTTGGCCGTAAACTTATCGCGTGTTTCCTTGACCAAATTGTTTTGTGGTGAAATCGTCTCGAGTTCGTGGAGGATTCGCCGCGCGTAGGGGTAGAGGCCCTTCTCGAAGGACTCATTGATGCGGCCTCCGTAGGCCAACGCGAGTTTGTCCGCGAGGTTCGGGAAGTCGGGACGGCGAGCGTTGAGTTCGCGAAGGAGGCGCACTCCCCGCTCCCGATCTTGGTCGAGAAGGGCCATTGAGCCTTCGGCGAAGAGCAGCTTATCCACGCGCTCTTCCAGGCCCTTCCAGTCGGGGTTGCGGGACTTGACCAGCAGGAAGTGCTCGAACGCCTTGGCGAAGCTGCTCGGGTCTCGCGAGTTGAGGATCAGGCGATCCCCCTCGGCCAGGAGCATATCCTCGAAGTACTCGATCTTCTTGAGGCTCGTCCGCTTGATCTTGTAGTCGCGAATGTCGCCTTCCATGAGGTGAATGACCAAATCCTCGGGGACCTCTTCCTTCTTCTCGGCAGGCTTCTTGGCCACGCCCACGTTTCCCTCTCGGGGGACGTCCTTGGCCTTTCTGGCCTCTTTCTTGGCGGCTTCTTTCGCCTTCGCGGGGTCATAAACCGGAAGAGGCCGAGGGCTCACGGGCTCGATCAGCCAGACCGTGTTGTCAATCAGGGTGATCCGGTCGAAGGGCTGAGCCTTGAGCAGGTCGGTGGGTGGCGCGGCGGGGTTAGCGGAGGCTGGCGCCGGGCCTTGTCCTTGCCCCTCCGACGACATGAAGTTCGTGAGGGCAAGGACGCCCGCAGAGACCGTGAGAGCCGCAAGCAGGCGACGGGTTCGCGAAGTCGCGGTCATGTCCGGAAACTCCTGGAGCGGGATCGGGGCCGATGTCTGCGGTCGGACGCTTCCGGATTCACGGCTGGGGGGCCTTCTCGCCGCCGGTCCCCAGCACGCGGTAAGTACCCGGTCCCGACGGAATCAGGACATCCGGGCCGTCGCCGATCAGGCCCGAGGAAGGCATGATGCCCAGGTCCACGCGGTCTTCTCGTGAGCCATCGGCCAGCGACCTGCGCTGAAGGGAACCGTCGCGGCTGAGGAACAGCAGGGAGCCGTCTTTGAAGATCGGCGGGCTCAGGGGGGGAGGGTCCCGGAGGTCGATCGACCACACCTTCTGGCCATCCGGCCCAAAGGCGATCACCCCCCCGGCGGCATCGATCACGATCGAATGCCCAGCGATTCCGACCGGCCCCAGGGATCGAGGCGCGTCTAGCGGCCATGTGCCCAGCGAGCTGAGGTCGCGGCCGGCGAGCGATCGCACCTTGCCGTCGTCAGTCACCACGATCACCGCCTGCTCGGTGGTGGAAGGATCGACCAGGATCGGGCTCTTGAGATCCACGACCTCCCCGACCACAGCAAGCTTCAGTCGAGGCTCGGTGACCTTCGCCAGGCGGCGGACCTTGCCGGAGTCATCCGCCAGAATCACCGCGTCGTCGCCAAGCTTCACCGGCGCCCTCCAGCGAGTAGGCTTCTGGCGTTCGAAGGGAGGCAAATACGGCTCGGCTCTCGCGGCCCCCGTGCGAGGATCGACGAGGTACACGCGGCCATCCAGGCCAGGGGCAAAGAGGTCGGCGCCCCAGAACAGCGGCGAAGCTCCGAGCGGGGCCGGCAGATCCACGCGTCGGAATTCGTCTTCGCTCGCAGACTCCTTCACATAAATGTGGTCGGCGTCGGGGGCGGTGATCAGCACCGTCAGCCCATTGGCATCTAGCCGCCTGATGGGGGTCGATGGAACGTAAAAGTAACCGGCCCTGGGCAGGGGCATCTGCACAAATCCACCAGCTCTAATCTTGTCGAGAGGGTAGTTCATGAGACGCCCGTCGGCCGAGAGGATCGAGAGGCCGTCTCCTGCGGGCAGCGGCATGGGCTCGAGCGGCCAATGTGTCCCGAGGACGGTCCTCCAGACAATTTTCCGGTCAGCGAAGTTCATGCCCCATAGGGCCACGCCGGGCTTGTCTCGATACTGATGCGTGAGCACGCCCAGACGTTCCGCCACCTGGATCGGGCCGAGCGAGGTGCCCACCGATTCTGTCACCCAGGTGGGCACGATCTGCGCCTGCTCCGCAGCAAGGTCGAACCTCCCCATACGCGATGCCGAGAGCCACATCTCCTTTTCCGATCGGGCTCGACTATAAGCCGGGCCCGACGGGCGGGCGTTCGGGACGGTAGAGGCAATGAGCGTGAGCGGGCGGCGGCTATCTGGGCTGCCCAGCTCGAAAATGCCGATGGCCCCGCGGTCGGAGATCGACCACACGCTCTTGCCCTGGGCGACCGGCGTACTCCAGGTCCAGCCCTTGATATCGATCGTTTGCATGGGGCGTATCTTCGCTCCGTCTTCAAGCAGAACGAAGACCGACCACTTTCCATCGAGCAGGGCATTGTTCTGCGGGACGATCAGATACGGACCCACACGAGCCGGGGCACAGGCCACCGATCCCGAGGGGTGTCCTAGGAACTCGACCGAGGTGCAGGCGAGCGGGTCGCGGGACAGGACATAGACGACGTCGCGGTCACCTGCCACATAGAAGAACTTGCCATCCTCGTCGCTCGCCGGGGTACCCGAGGCCGGTCGGCCCAGGTCGAGGGTGCCTTCGAGAGCTCCATTCGAAAGATTGATCGTCAGAAGCTTGCCGCTGGGCGTTAGTTGAGCTACCTGATTGCCCAGGATCAATGGTGGGCTTGTAATTGGCTCGCCTGTGGCCTGACGCCAGAGTAGCTTCCCGGTGCGGCCATCGAGCCGAATGAGTTCTCCATGACGGGCATCGTAAACCAGGCACGTGGGAGACGGCCCGGCCACTGCGATCGGGGGGAACGGAGACGAGAGGCCAACCGTGCATTGCCAGATCGGGGCCCCATTCAGCCCGTCCAGGGCATAAGCCATCCCCTGCGCCAACGCGTAGACAATCGGTCCCGAGGTGTTCGGTACGGCGGTGGTATCGGACCGCAGCACGAGCGAGAGCGGTGGGCCGAGCGGTTCCGGATGTGGCGTGATCTCGGCGGGCCGTGACGACGAGTCGAACTTCACAGCCTTGCGAATCAGGTCGTTGGCGCCGGTCAGCCGGGCCACCACGTCCTTGTCGGCCGCGAGGTCGGCGTAGCGACCGATCAACGCGTCCCGCGCGGAGTAGATGTCTGTGGCGGAACCGGCTTTGAGAGATTTCTCCATGTCGGCAAGCGACCTGGCGCGAACCTGGGTCTTCTCGACCGCGGCACGGGCTTCGGCTAACTTCGTCGGCAGGGGGGACTGGGACCGGAGGGACAAGGCCAGGTCACCGGCCACGGTGTCGTGTAGGCTGATGGCGTTGCCAACCTCAGTGAGCATGGACGGGTCGGATGCGGCCTTGGCCCGATCGGCAAGGCCCTGAGCCGTGAGTAGCACTAGCTGAGCCAGGTTCATCTGATCGTCGCGATAAGCAGGCTCCGTATTGATCTTTTTGTGAGCTTCCTTCGCGGCCGCAAGTGCGGCAGTCCAGTTGGGCGAGCCGGACACGTGCTGGCGGACGTTGGCCATGGCCCGGCTCACGCGGGCCTTACTCGATCTTGCCTCACGCGGGTTGGATTCGAGGAACTTATCGTAGAGAGAAATGGCGCTAGCCCATTCCTTGCTTTCATAAGCATCTTTCGCCGCGTTAAATTGGTTCTCCGCGCGGGTGCGGCTGATCACCGAGTAGAGGCCAATCCCCACGGCGATCAGCAGTCCGAGCGCGAGCACCAAGGCGAGCACCAGCGGCGAGCTTGCGATCCGCTCGTCTCCGGGCCTCTGGTCCTTGGCCATCAGAACGTTCAGGGCCCGCCTGACCGGCCCCAACGGTATGGCCGATGCCGGCTTCGGGGAGGCTACGGGCTTCGCACTTGTGGCGGTTCCGCCCGCGGTGATCAAGGCGCCGCGTTTGCCGCGGCCTTGAGTAGAGCTCTGCGGAGGGGCTTGCTCTCGCGTCTTGTCGGGATCGACCGGGACGTCCTCGGCGTTGACGAGGAAAATCTTAAATGCCCCGACCTTGATCTCGTCACCCTGCGCGAGGCTGGCCGCAACGACTTTCTTACCGTTGATCGTCAGAGCGTTGGCTTCGGGGAATGCCTCGGCTCGGTACTTCCCGGCTTTGTACCGGAGGCGTCCGTGGAAGGGGAGGACCTGCGCATCGTTCAGGACGACGTCGCACTTCGGGTCCGAACCAAAAAGGGCCGTATGATCGCGCGAGATCGTGACGATTTCAACACGTCCGCGTCCGTCGTGTACTTCGAGGGTCGCCATGCGCGGGACGATGCTCCGGGGCGAGGTCAGGGGATGCGTCAACGACGGCGTGACAGAGACGAGGCCGTGGGGAAAGGGGACGGACCGCTATCGAAGGGTATCCTGCGACAGCACCGCAAATCCATAGCTACCGCCCTGCGGGATCACGCTGAAACGAGTCTGACGGATCTCGGCAGGCTGGCGTCCCTTATACTGGACCTCGAGGCGAGCCAATGTTTCCTCGACCCTCTGCGGGAAGCACTGGAGGATCGGCTTGTCGCCGACCTCGATTCCGGCCCTCTTCATGAGCGCGATATCTGACTCCTTGCGGCCCCGACCGATCCAGGTCACATACCACCGCTTCTCGGATCCGGAAAGCCCGGTCCGACGGTTCGGAGTGCCCGAAAAGTTCGACCCGTAGATGAGCGTATTGCTGCCGCCGATTGTGGCGAGCTCGATGCCGAACGCGTCGAGCTGCTTGGCATATTCGTCGGGGGTTTGCCCCTGCGGATACACCACCACCCACCTCTGTTCACGCGCGACCCCACCATCGCCGGGGCCTCCGGGGCCGAGGCCGATGCCGCCGGTGCCGACCTTTGAGGCGCGTCGACCACTTGCCACGGCGCCCCCTCGTGGGGAATCTGAGGTCATCTCCACGCCTTCCGAACTCTCGTCTACGGTCGAAGCTAACGCGTCCAGGGCCACCGAGGTCGATTCCTGCATGGCGGGTTCGTCGAAGGTCGAGGCGTCCTCGGCCTCGTTGTTCGACGCCGCCGAGCCTGGGGTGGCTCCGGGTACGTCGATGCTTTCGGTGGCTCCGGCCACGCCGTCTGGACTGCCGCCGCCACCTCCGTAGACCTCCACGATCTCCAGCGCGGCGGGGACCTTGCCCGCATAGGCCTGGTTTGTGTAGTACACAAGGCCTAGCCAGCCCACGATGAGAGCGGCGCCAACGACGACCGACATGAGCATCGAAGTCACGCGGTCATAGGCTGATTCTCCATGAACCATCGGTTCATAGGGCCTGGGCTCAGTTGGGGTAGCGGGCCTTCCGGGTTCCGGACTTGTGTGTTCGTTTGCGTTCATACCGGGCTCCGCAATGGGGGGTAGACCATCATTGCGCGGGGGGGGGCGTCGCAGGAGCGGGCTTGGCTGTGGCGGTCGGGACGAGCAGGTCTGGGGCGTCGAGGTCTGGCGGCTTGGCGGCCTGGTACCACTCCTGCCAGCGGCGGGCGGAGTCCTGCTTTTGATCAGGCGAGGCTCCTCGGGCGGGGCCGAAGCCGTCGAGCTTCCGGCTGAGAACCTGCAACCCGATCCGAGCCTCGGAAACCATATCGTCGTCGGGGTCCATCAGCGTCTTGATGAGGATCGGCGCCACATCCAGGTCGGCGGTTCGGCCAAGGCCCCAGACGGCAATGCGGCGGATGCTCGGGTCCCGGTCGCCCAGGAGCTTGCGGAACCGGTCTTTCATGGGTCTCAGGACGCTCGGCCCCTTGGCCTCGTATTGCGAGACCAGGCCGGCGAGGGCGGCGTCCGCGTTGTCGGCGCGGTTGTTCTCCAGCACCGCGAGCATGCCCTCGATTGCGCCTCCCATGGGCCTCACGACGAGCTGGCCCTGGACGATCTCCATGTTACTCATGTCGCTGGGCAGGCCCCGCCCTCCGCGAAGCGTGCCGGCGCCAAGCCTTCGGATCTCGATCTTCCGGAGCGACTTCTGCGTTGACTTCGTGCTGAAGAGGATGGCCCAGCAGGTATTGGGAACCGAGTCGTGTTGCGAATTCCAGGATCCGTTCGTCTGCTGCGTCGAGAGAACAAAGGGAAGGCCCTTACCGTACCAGTCGAATCCCAGGTTGATCTTTTCGTCCTTGGCCAGGGCGGCCATACGCTCGATTCCGTAGAGGCCGTAATAGGGCGATTGGCCCATCGTGGCGCTTGTGTTGACCTGGAATCGCCCGGCGATCCAATCATTCCCGTTCCGGACGGCCGCGTTGATCGAGGCCGCAGTGGTCGTCACCTTGTATCGGGAATTCGCGTCCTGGCCGTCGATCGTGAGGGGGGACATCAGCGGATTGACGAGATCCTGCCCCTTGCGATGTCGAGCAAGTTGCTTTTGACAGAGGATCAGGCTCCCCACGCCGGCCGCGGTCATCGAGATGGTGTCGATGTACTGCGACTCGTCCCGGTGATAAGTCCAGCCCCCCGCCCCGGATTGTGATGATACCAGCCAGCTAGCCGCGCGGTCCCACACCGAGGGGGGAATATCAATCCCCGCGTTTTCGGCCTCCCATAAGGCCAGCAAAGCGTACTGACTCATCGAGGTATCGCCGGTGGTTCGGTGGGAATAGTCCCACGAGCCGTTGGCGTTCTGCTTCGAGATGAGGTATTGGGTGCAGGCCGCGAACAACGGCTTGTAGGCGATGGGGTCGATGTTGACCAGGGCCATCGAGACCACGGCGGCCTCATAATTGTCGAGGCCGCCCACCTGAGCGGGCTTGTAGGAAGTCCCGTTGAAGGTCGAGGAGAAGCGGGCCATGCAATCCCGCAGTGCGGGGTCGTTGGCCGGCACCTCGGCTTTGATCATTGCCAGCGAAGCGAGACCTGCCACCCCGGGGCTCATGCCCGAGACCTGGGATTTGATGAACTGGATGCCCTTCTGAACTGCGGGCCGTTCCTCACCCTCAGCGAGGGCCCAACCGGAGGGGTTCGCGATCGCCGAGAGGGCGAGTACGGCGGGGAGGAATCGTTTCATGAGTGGTCAACCTAACCGCGAGGGGACCATCGGTCGCTATACACGGATTCTATCGCTTGACCTCGATCCACGCGATACCATGCACGCCAGATTTGTCATGTGCCATGGTGACCTTACGATTCATTTTCTTAATGGGCGAATCTCGATCTTGCGGAAGAGGATCTTGGCGCCTTCGGACTGGAACTGAATCTTTCCCTCCTCGTGGGTCGACTTCACGCCCACGTTAACAACCACTCCGTTAAGGATGTTCACGATTCGGTCGCCGTCGCAGATCACTTCCATCCGGTTCCACTCGCCTGAGGGTTGTTCCACGTCATTTTTGCCGCGAACGCCCAGGACATCCTTCCACATGATGTCTCGCCCCCACCAGTTGAATCGGCCCGAATCCATCGTCTTCTCGGGCGATCCTTTTTGGTAGTACGGCTGCCCGTCGTCTCCGGTTCGCACTTCGCAGGAGAGCTGTGGCTTTTTCCGACCGCCCACCATAAGGAGGTCGCCCGAGCCTCCCTCGATAATCTGGCACTCGACCGATTCCATCCATCCGTTGCCGGCGGCTCCATCGGCTCCCACCCCGTGCAGCAGGATGCCCGAATCCCGCGCGTTGGCCTCGCGAGGCGGCCAGGTCTTCGCGCCCCACTGCCATTCGACGATCAGGTGATAGTCGCGGAAGTTGCCGCACGTTGCCAACCCGCCGAACTCCTCTCCGCTCACGCGGATCTCACCATCGCGCACAGTAAAGACGCCTTTGGGATCCTGATATCCGTGGTCTCGCGTGAACAC
>JANOBY010000488.1:0-1568 GCA_031411935.1 Planctomycetales bacterium
TACAGCCCTTGTCCTTACCCGCAAGTCCGCGTCTCAGGGGCCGAGCTCCGCAGCCGCCTCCACCCCCCTCATCATCAGCTGAAGCTTCTCCCAGCCGCGCCAGATCGTGATCCAGCCCGGGTCGCCGTCGTGCTTCCGCCCCAAGAAGCCTCCGAGCATGGCCAACTCGCGATAAAAGCGGCCGACGCTCAGCGCCGTCGCCAGGCTGAGCCCGCGGGCGAGCTTCAACAAGGTCACGTACCTCGGGGGGACGACCTCGACGGCCGGCCGGTCCGGCTCGGTCCGCGCGTGCGCCTTGAGCTGGAGCAACCGGACCGCCACGACCGAGAGGAGGCCCACCAGGGCCTCCAGACGCCCCTTCGTCTTCAGCTGACGCTCGGTCACCCGGCAACCGGATTTCAGCGCCTTGAAATATTCCTCGATCAGCCAGCGCTTCTCGTAGTAGGACACCACGACCATCGCCTGCTCGAAACTCTCCACCGGCAGCGAGGTGTACAGCACCCAGTCGATCGGCTTGACGCCCTTGGGCCCATCGACCTCGGCGACCACGACCAGCCACATCAGCACGGGCATCGCGTCGATCCGCCGGACGTAGCGGCTCTTGTGCCGGGGCACGGGCATGGTCACCGAGGTAAAGCGCACCGCCAGCTGCGCGCGGCGTGCCGGCTGCTTGGGCCGGGCGCGAAGCTCCAGGGTGAATCGGCCTGCCTCCGGCGAGGACGTCGTGAGGTCCCTTACGGCCGTAGCATTCCCCTCAGGATTGGCCACCCTTCGGTTCAACATGCTGGCCCGCACGACCCAATCGGATCGCTGCTCCCGGCAATGGCAATACACGTCGAAGTTGTCGGCGCCACGGTCGAGCACGTGGACCCACTGCGTATCCGGGGCGGGGGGACCGACCTGATCGATGACGTTGCCCCAGACATCGGACTCCCGGTCGCGCTTCAACCGCTGGCCCGTGTTCTCCCCCTCGGGGGCGGGCTTGCGGTAATGGATCACCTCGCCGACCAGGCCGGCGATCCGCTCGTCCGCGGCCCCGACGACCAGGGCCGCATGGAGGTGGAAGCCATAGCCACCGCCGTTGCCGGTGGGGGCCAGGTCCGGGACCTGGCGTCCGATGCCGAAATCCAGCTCGGTCGTGTCCCCCAGGACCAGGAAGCGGCCGGTGCCGCAGGCCCGCGTCCTTCGCCAGTGCGGGGCGGCGATCGCCTCGAAGGAGACGCCGTCGGCGTCCAGGAGGCGGTATGCGGCCTTGGTCTCGGCCCAGCCCTCCATCTGCCCGGGGATGCTGGCGGAGGGGTCGGCGGCCATCCGGGCGGCCACGAGGATCAGCCGCTCGGTGCACCGCCGATCGCCCAGGTCGGCGGTGCCGAATTGCTCGCGGGCCCAACTGCCGGTGTCGACTTGGAAGGCGTCCATGGGCTCGTCACCTCGCCGATCCGATGGCGATCCAGCCGCCCCGGCTTGACCGTGCGGCCCAGGGTCCTCCTACCGATCAAATCGCCGGGACGGAGGAAAGCCCATTGGAACCCGGCCGCTCGCTCGTGAGAAGTGGGTAAGGACAAGGC
>JANOBY010000489.1:0-9385 GCA_031411935.1 Planctomycetales bacterium
CCCACCAACCGGATCGCGCACCTGCTGGGCGTGGCCAAGGGACGGCTGATCGCCACCGGCGATCGCGTGTATTCGTTCGACGTGAAGACCGGCAAGATGCTCAGCTTCTGGCCCGACGGCCCCACCGGGTTCGAGGGATACGGCCGAGGCCTGCTCGCCGGAGACTCCATCTACTGGCCCACCAAGACCGAGATCTACGTGCTCAGCCAGGAGACCGGCACCCCCGGCGACCGCGAGCCGATCCGCCTCCAGGAGCACTATCAGACCGGCGGCGGGAACCTCGCCGCGGGCGACGGCTACCTGGTCATCGCCCAGCGAGACAGCCTGGTCGTGTTCGCCCAGAACAGCCGCCTCATCAACCGCTTCCGCGAGGAGATCGCCAACGCCCCCGGGGCCGCCCCGGCCTACTTCGGGCTCGCCCGCGTGGCCGAGGCCACTGGCGACGACGAGCTGGCCCTGGCCAACTTCCAGAAGGCCATCGAGCTGGCCTCCCCTCGGGACATGATCGACGACCAGCCCCTGGCCGAAGAGGCCCGCGCGAAGGAATACAAGCTGCTCGTGAGGCTCGCCGCCCGCTCGGCCTCGGCGAAGGATTTCGCCTCCGAGGCCCGCCGGTTCGAGGCCGCGGCCCGCGCCGCGCGCAACGACCGCGACCGCCTCTCGGCCCGGCTCCACCTGGCCTCGGCCCAGACGCGCGCGGCCGACCCCGGCGCCGCCGTGGCCACGCTCCAGGCCGTGCTCGATGACCCTCGGCTCCGTGCCCAGACCGTCACCTACGACGACCGCTGGACCGTCCGCGCCGACCTCTGGATCGCCGACAAGCTCCACTCCATGATCGAGGAAAACGGCGAGGCCCTTTACGCCCCCTACGACCGCAAGGCCGAGGAACTGCTCGCCCGGGGCCGCGCCGAGAAGTCGGCCCGGCTGCTCCAGGAGGTGGGCCGGGCCTATCCCGCGGCCCGCGTGGTGCCCGACGCCCTGCTGAGCCTGGCCCAGCTCCAGGAGGACCAGAAGGACTTCGCCTCCGCCACGCGCGTTTACAAGAAGCTGACCACCCTGCCGGCCACCGACATCCAGCACGGCAAGGCGCTCCTGGGGCTGGCCCGGACCTACGAATCGCAGGGGCTGATCCTGGCGGCTCGCGAGGCCATGGCCCGTGCCCAGGGCCGATACCCCGACCTCCGCCTGGACGACCCCGGGGCCCCGACCGTGGGCTCGATCGTGACCGAGGCGCTGGCCCGCCCCCCGTTCGCCGCTCTCGGCGCGTTCCGATCCGAGCCGACCCTGCCGGTGCCCCTGCGGAGGGTCTGGGCCCGCTCGTTCCCCGCGATGGTGCGGCCGATGAACGCCGTGGGGACGCCCCCCAATCCAGCATCTCCGGGCGTGTTCCTGGTCGATCGGCTGTCGGTCCGGCCCGTCGATCCGGCCACCGGCGACTCGGCCTGGACGCACGACATGCCCTCCATGCCCGACTGGGTCGGCTACGCGGGCGACCACCTGGTCCTGGCCTCGGCCACCCAGGTCGTGTCGCTCGACCCGGCCTCGGGGGCCGTCCGCTGGCGCTATCCCGAGGGCGAGCCCCGAGAGGCCCGCGCCGTGGCCAATCCGTTCGCCGCCCCGGCCCACGCGAACCGGACCGTCGAGCCCCCTCCGGGCCGCCTGCACGGGTTCCGCGCGGTGGGCGGGCGGGTGTTCTGCCTCAGGGGCGACCTCGAACTCCTGGCCCTGGACGCCGAGCTTGGGGGGGTGGAGTGGACCTTCCGCCCGGCCTCGGGCGCGATCAACGCCAACGTCCTGATCGGCCCCCGGAGGATCGTGGCCCAGGTGAACGAGCCCGAGTCGCTCGTGGTCCTGGAGACCGAGACCGGCCGGCGTCGCGAGTTCGCCAAACTCGCCGACGCCGACGGGCCCGTCCCCGACCGCGCCGCCCGGGGGTGGGAACGCCCCCCTTTGCCCGTGGACGAGGACCACGCGGCCGTGGCGATCGACCCGTGCACGGTGGCCCTGCTGGACCTGAACACCGGCCAGAGGACGTGGGTGGCCAGGGCCGCCTCGACCACCCTGCCCCGCTCCGCCAGCCCCCGGATCATGGGCGACGGAGCGCACCTGCTGGTCCTCTTCGAGGGGAATGAGCTGACCCGCCTGGACGCCTCGACCGGGCGGCAGGTCTGGACCCGGGCGCTGGGCCTGGACGAGCTGATCGAGGTGCCCGAGGCCCTGGCCATGGACTCCGAGCGGTTTTACTGTGCCACCGGCTCCACGCTTGCCGCCTATCGCCTGAAGGACGGAGAGCCCGCCTGGACCCGCCCGCTGACCGGCCACAAGGCGGGCTGGTCGGTCGTCCTGGCCGAGCGTTACGTGACCGCCTACCCCAGCCCCACCCGCGCCCACGACGGCGACCTGGACGGGGTCTCGCTGGTGGTCTGCCGGCGCGACACCGGGGCGCTGGTCCAGCGGCTCCCGTTCCCCTCGACCGTGAGCGACCTGGCCGTGCGGCTCCTGCCCGAAGGCGCGATCGTGGCCACGCAGGCCGGGGCCTGGGCCCTGGGAGAAATCCAGCGCGTAGACTCGCCCCGCCCGCCCCGGTAGGCTCCATCACGGGGGGTCGGCCCTCGCCGGGGTCGGGCCTTCGGCCGCCGGAATGGCGGAAGTCCCGCCCCCGAGTTCTCGATAGCTCTAGCAGAGGACGGCCGCCAGGAGGCCGGAAACCCGGAACCGCGGCCCCGAACCTCTCGCCCTCTCCTTTCGTCCGCCAGCCGATTCGCCAGACAGATCGCGGGCACGGCACAATCGCCCGGCCCAGTCCATCCGACCGAGAGGAACGCCCGTGAGCGACGAACCCCAATCCTCCCCGCACCCCGAGCTCCAGGGCGATGACCTGGTGGCCGTGGAGCGCCTGAAAGATGCCTTCGCCCGACTCAAGGCCGAGATGGGCAAGATCATCGTCGGCCAGACGCAGGTGCTCGAGGAGCTCCTGACCGCCATCTTCGCCTGCGGCCACGTGCTGCTGGTGGGCGTGCCGGGGCTGGCCAAGACGCTCATGATCCACACCCTGGCCGATGCGCTGAACCTCAGCTACAACCGCGTGCAGTTCACGCCCGACCTCATGCCCTCGGACATTACCGGCACCGAGGTCATCCAGGAGGACAAGGCCACCGGCATCCGCCAGTTCAAGTTCCTCAGGGGGCCGGTCTTCGCCAACATCGTGCTGGCCGACGAGGTCAACCGCACCCCGCCCAAGACGCAGGCCGCGCTCCTGGAGGCCATGCAGGAGCGCCAGGTGACCGTGGGCGGCGAGCGCCACCGCCTGCCCGACCCGTTCTTCGTGCTGGCCACGCAGAACCCGATCGAGCAGGAAGGCACGTATCCCCTGCCCGAGGCCCAGCTCGACCGATTCATGCTCAACATCCTGGTCGATTACCCGGACGAGCAGGAGGAGTTCGACATCGTCCGGTTGACCACCTCGTCGGCTCGGCCCGCGGTGTCCAAGGTGCTGTCGGGAGCCGACATCCTGGAGCTGCAGGACATCGTGCGCAAGGTTCCCGTGGCCGACCACGTGACCCGCTACGCGGTGAAGCTCGCCCGCATGACCCGCCGCGGCAAGGAAGAGGTCCCCGACTTCATCCGCGACTACGTGAGCTGGGGCGCCGGGCCCCGCGCCAGCCAGTACCTGGTGCTCGCCGCCAAGGCCCGCGCCGTGCTGTATGGACGCTATTATGTCTCGACCGAGGACATCCGCGCGGTGGCCCTTCCGGTCCTTCGACACCGCATCGTGACGAACTTCAACGCCGAGGCCGAAGGGCTCAAGCCCGACGACATCCTCACGCGCCTGATCAAGATGATCCCCGTGGACGAGAGCGAGGCGGGCCAGGGTGGAAAACTCCCCAAACTATTTAGATCCGCGAATCTTGGCTAGCCTCCAGGGCCTGGACCTCCAGGCCCGGATGGTGGTCGAGGGGTACGTCTCGGGGCTGCACAAGAGCCCGTACCACGGCTTCTCCGTCGAATTCGCCGAGCACCGCGAATATGTGGCCGGGGACGACATCCGCCACGTGGACTGGAAGGTCTGGTCCAAGACCGACAAATACTACCTCAAGCAGTACGAGCAGGAGACGAACCTGCTCACCTACCTCTTGCTGGACACCAGCGAGAGCATGTCGTACGCCTCGCCGGGCAACGTGTCCAAGCTCCAGTACGCGCAGTACGTGGCCGCGGCCCTGGCCTACATGGTGCTCCAGCAGCAGGACTCGGTCGGCCTGGCCACCTTCGACGAGAAGGTCCAGCGCTATCTGAGGCCCAGCGGCCAGCCGTCGCACCTGAAAGAGCTATTCCACCTGATGGACGTTTCGCCCGCCGGCCAGAAGTCGGACCTGGGCACGATCTTCCACGACCTGGCCGAGCGCTTCAAGAAGCGCGGGGTGGTGGTCGTGTTGAGCGACCTGTTCGACGACCCGGCGAAGATCATCTCGGGGCTTCGGCACTTCCGCCACCGCCGCCACGAGGTGATCGTCTTCCACATCCTCGACCCCGCCGAGATCGACTTCCCGTTCCGGAGCACCACCCTGTTCAAGGGGCTCGAAGGCTTGCCCGAGGTCCTGACCGAGCCCCACGCCCTACGCAAGGCGTATCAGGAAGAACTTGGCAACTTCCTGGCCGAGCTCAAGAAGGGCTGCCAGATGGTGGACATCGACTACGTCCCGATCCGGACCGATTCCGACCTGGACGGCGCCCTGTCCAGCTACCTGGCCTCGCGCTCCATGCGGGTTCGCTAAGGACCGCCACGACCGAAGGGAGGATGCCATCATGTCCACTGCAACCACCGAATCCCCCCCAAAAACGGCCTGGCCGAGGCGCCGCTGGACGACCGCCGAGTTCGATGCGTTGCTGAACGGCGGCTTCCTGACTGAAGGCTCGAAGACCTTTCTCTGGGACGGGGAGATCATCGAGCCGATGCCGGAGAACGAGCCCCACGCCAATGCCCAGGACAGTCTCTACCGAAAGCTGCTCAGACTCCTGCCGGAGGAGGAGTGGACCATCCGACCGGCCCACCCGCTGTCCCTGAAGGACGGGTACAAGCCTCAGCCCGACCTCGTGGTCCTGCCCGGGACCCCGGAGGACTACCTGGGGCGCGTCCCCTCGGCCTCGGATGCCGCCCTGGTGATCGAGATCGCCGATTCATCGTACCCTCAGGACTCCGGGGAGAAGCTCGCCGAGTATGCCAACGCCGGAGTCCCCCGCTACTGGATCGTGAACCTTCGCGACCGTCGGATCGAGGCCTACTCGCTCCCGGCCGATGGCCTCTACCAGGACCGGAGAGACTACCCGCCCGAGGCGGCCATCCCGCTGACCCTCGACCCCGCCGGCGTGTTCTTCGGAGAGATTCGCGTCCTGGATGTCCTCAAGAACTCCTTGCGCCCGGCCTGAGCCGTGCTGGCCGGCCTGCCCGCAAACCTGAATCGCCCTGGCCTTTGCTGAGGTCCTCCCCTTGATGCCTCCCGTGCTCTTCGCCGCCGTGTTCGCGAACCCGCTCTTGCTCTGGGGCCTGGGCGCGGCGAGCCTGCCGATCATCATCCACCTGCTGAACAAGCGCAAGTTCCGCGAGGAGCCGTGGGCCGCCATGCGGTTCCTCATGGCCGCGGTGCGCAAGAACCAGAAGCGGGTCCAGATCGAGCAGTGGCTCCTGCTGGCCGTCCGCACGCTGATCATCCTGCTCGTGGTGCTCGCGATGGCCAAGCCGTTGCTGGAGAGCCTGGGGGCGATCGACCTCTTGCGGGGCCAGAGGCGGCACTGGGTGCTCGTGCTCGACGGGTCCATGAGCATGGACTATCGCCCGACCGACACCCCTCGGTTCGACCAGGCCAAGGAGATCGCACGCCGTTTGGTGAAGGACTCCCGCCAGGGCGATGCCCTGAGCGTGATCGTGATGGCCGACCCGCCCAGGGTGATCGTCGGCGCCCCGGCCTTCAACAAGGATTCGGTCCTTGCCGAGATCAACGCCCTGGTCCTGCCCCACGGCGGGACCGACCTCGCCGCCACCTTCCGCAAGGTGGACGAGGTCCTGGACGCCTCCCCCATCCCGCGCAAGGAGGTCGTCTTTCTGACCGACCTCCAGACCGCGAGCTGGAAGAAGTCCGACGCCAAGGGCAACGACGCGCTCAAGCCCCTGATCGCGAAGCTCGAGGCCAAGAAGGCCATGTCGCAGGTGATCGACCTGGGCGCCCCCGGCGGGAAGAATCGCGCGGTAGTGGACCTGGTGCTCGACCCGCCCATCGCCACGCTCAACACCCCCATGATCGCCAAGGCCACGATCAAGAACTTCGGCCGCGACGCCTCGGGCGAGTTCCCCGTGCGCCTTGCCCTGGGCGAGGCCATCGCCGAGGAGCGCACGATCAGCGTGGCCGCGGGCGAGAGCGAGGTCGTGGCCTTCCCCTTCAAGTTCACCTCGCCCGGCCTCACGACCGTGACCGTGAGCACGCCCGACGACGCGCTGAAGATCGACGACACCCGGCTCGCGGTGGTCAACGTCCGGGAGAACATCAACGTCCTGATCGTGGACGGGTGGCAGAAGGCCGAGCCCTTCGCCTCCGAGAGCGACTACCTGAAGGAGGCGATCGGCCCCGAGCCCGACACCTCGGCCAACGCCGACCCGAATGAGCCCCCGGCCTCGATCCGCGCGACCGTGGTGGCCGAGTCGCAGCTCTCTCGTCAGGATCTCTTCCCGTACGACGCGCTGGTCCTTTGCAACGTGGCCTCGTTTACCGAGCCCGAGGTCGCCGCCCTGGACTCCTACCTCAAGCAGGGCGGAGGCGTGGTGGTCTTCGGTGGGGACCAGGTGCAGGCCGAGAACTATAACCGGACCCTCCACGACGGGGGCAAGGGGCTCCTGCCCGCCTCGCTCGGGCCGATCGTGGGTGACCCGACGAAGGCGGACTCCTCGTTCACGTTCGACCCTCTGGGCTTCCGGCACCCGATCGTGGCCGACTTCTCGGGCCAGGTCGCGGGCGTGACGGCCAGCCTCACCGAGGTGAAGACCTACCGCTACCACAAGCTCAGGCTGCCCAAGGACTCGCTGGCCAAGGTCGCCCTGAACTTCGGCGGGACGAACGACCCGGCCGTGATCGAGGCCCCTCGCTACCGGGGCCGGGTCGTCCAGGTCGCCACGTCGGCCGACCGCGACTGGACGAGCTGGCCCCTTCACCAGAGCTACCCGCCGGTCATGGAGCAGATCGTCATGCTCGCCGCCGCGGGCCGGTTCGAGGAGAAGAACCTGCGCGTGGGGCAGCCCCTCTCCCAGAGCTTCCCGCCCTCGGCGGCCGGGGCCGACGCCTCGATCCTCCGGCCCGGCTCCACGTCGCCGGTCTCGGCCAAGCTCCGGCCCGCGGGGGATGTTTCCCAGCTCGTTTTCGAAGACACCGACCGCTCGGGCGTTTACTCTCTGGAGGTCGGCTCGCCGCTGAACCTCAAGACCCAGTTCGGCGCCAACCCCGACCCCCTGGAGAGCGACCCCGCGAAGCTCGATCAGAACGGCCTGAAAGACGCGGTGCCCGGCTGGAAGTTCGTTTACGATAGTGACTGGCGGGGCCTGGAGAAGAGCGCCGCCTCGGTGGGCCAGCGCGGCGAGCTGCACCGCCCCATGCTCTGGGCCGTCCTGATCCTCCTGATCGCGGAATCGATCCTGGCCTGGTGGTTCGGGCATCACCGCTGACGCCGGGCCCTGGCCACCGGTTTCGATCCCCGGTCTCCGCACGCACGCAGACAGACGATCCCATCTGAGAGATAGCAGGTGAATTGATGGACTGGCTTCTTCGACGACTGGCCGACCGACTGGGCGTGGCCCCTGCACAGGCGGGGGAGGCGATCTCGCCCCGCATCCAGTTCGAGCAGCCGTGGTCGCAATGGCTCCTGGCGCTGGTGGTCCTGGGATCGATCGCGCTGATCGTTTGGCTCTACCGCCGCGAGAGCTCGGCCCCCATGTGGTACCGGATGACGCTCGCGGGGCTGCGGATCACGCTCGTCCTGCTGGCCGTGTTCATGCTCTCGGAGGCCGTCCTGTCGGTCGAGCGGACCGGCCTGCCCTACTTCCTGGTCATGACCGACGACTCCTCGAGCGCCGGGATCGTGGACCAGTACGCCGAGGCGAAGGATCGCGACGCCGCCGGGGCGCTGGCCAAGGCCGCGGGCAAGCCCGAGACTCGCGCCGATCGCCTTTCGCTGGCCCAGGGCCTGCTCATGAAGGATGATGCGGCCTTGATCAAGGCTCTTGAGCTTCAGCACAAGGTCAAGCTCTACCTCGTGTCCAACGCCGCCCGCCCTCTGGCCGAGGTGGACAAGCCCGAGGACATCAAGGGCGCGCTCGACGCCCTCAAAAAAGTCGAGCCCGTGGGCGAGCAGTCGCGCCTGGGCGACGGCCTCCGCCAGGTGCTCTCCGAGCTTCGCGGGGTCCCGCCCACGGCCGTGTTGCTGCTCTCGGACGGGCAGACGACCGAGGGGGAGCCCCTGGCCAAGGCCGCCGAGCTCGCCCGCCAGAAGGCCGTCCCCATCTTCGCCGTGGGGCTGGGCGACTCGGCCCCCGCTCGCGACCTTGAGCTGACCGACATGCTCGTGGACGAGGTCGTGTTCGTGGACGACTACGTGCGGTTCGAGGCCAAGCTCCTCTCCCGAGGCTTCGACGCCAACGAGCCCGTGACGATCCGCCTCAAGCGCAGGCTCCCGGGGGCCACGAAGGACGAGGAGATCGACAAGATCGTGGTGCCCGCACCGCCCTCGGGCGGATCGCGCCGGATCGAGATCACGCACCGGCCCCACGAGACCGGCGACATCACGTTCACGCTGGAGGTCGAGCCGAAGGAGCGCGAGATCCAGCTCGACAACAACGCGATCTCCAAGGTCGTGAACGTCCGCAAGGAGCGCCTGAAGGTCCTGCTCGTGGACGGCGAGCCCCGCTACGAGTACCGCTACCTGAAGAGCTTCCTGGAGCGCGACAAGACGATCGACCTGAAGGTCGTGCTCCTGGCCTCGGACCCCGAATATGCCGAGCAGGACCCCTACGCCCTGGCCCGGTTCCCCTCGACCAAGGAGGGGAGCGACGGCCTGTTCACCTACGACGTGGTGATCCTGGGCGACACCGACCCCGCCTTCCTGAACGACGCGCAGATGAAGAACCTCGTGGAGTTCGTCACCCAGAAGGGCGGCGGGCTCCTGTTCGTGGCGGGCGAGAACTTCAACCCCTCGGGCTTCAAGCGCACGGCGCTGGAGCCGCTCCTGCCCATCCTCCTGAGCGACGCCCGCAACCCCGCGGCGGCGGGGCCCACCCTGCCGGCGTTCCGCCCGGCGCTCACGCCCGAGGGCGCCACGCACCCGATCTTCCGGTTCGGCGCCGACGTCT
>JANOBY010000490.1:0-4385 GCA_031411935.1 Planctomycetales bacterium
TCGACGACCTGGCGGTTTCCACCTATGCCGGCGTGTACACGTTGTGGTCTCTGAATAACCTCGCGGGCTCGTCGGCCTCCACCTCCTGGCGGGTGAACCCCTCGACCTCGTTCGCGGCCCTGTCCACGCCGACCCTGTACGCCTCGACGGCGGTGGCGTATGGCGCCGGGGTGGCCATCGCCGACTTCAACCAGGATGGATTCCAGGACCTCGGCACCGTCGGCGTGCAGTATCTCCCCGGGACGACCACCGAACACGGCGAGTCCGAGGCCACCTGGGCCTCCATGACGGTGGATACCAGCCTGCTGGTCGCCTTCGGCACGGGCAACGGCGGGACATTCACAGCCCAGCCGCAGATCCTCTTCCAGTCGTACACCTCCGCCAGCATCGACGACTCGTTCTCGCCCGACACCACGGCCCCGCTCTTCCCGATCCCCTTCGGTATCGACGCCCTGGACATCTCGGGCGACGGGGTGCCCGACATCGAGTTGAACGGGTACAACAACGCCCTCCAGCCCTCGGCCTTCCTGCTCACGCAAACGAGCCCCGGGACCTTCACCGCGACCAACGCGTTCCTGATCCCCAACGGCAAGCCGTTCAACGCCAACAACACCTTCGGCTCGAATGGCCAGGTGATCGCGGGGAGCTCGCTCTACCCCTCGCAGATCATCGCCGCCGACCTCAACGGCGACGGCTTCAACGACATCGCCGTGGTCGATCCCAACGTGGGGCAGATGCTCCTCGTGACCTCGGCGGGCGTGGCCCTCACGACGGCCCAGGACCAGATCCTCCAGGTCCTCGTCGGCGGGGCCCTGCCCCAGTTCGCCCTGGCCGACTACGACCTCAACGGATACCCCGACCTGCTCATCCCGGGCGAGAACAATGTCACCTCGCAATCCTCGCCCGTGCTCATCCTCAACGGCACCCTCAACGTGGGGACGATCTCGTACACCCCGACCAACGGGCAGAGCCTCGCCGGCCAGGGCTTCGTCGACTACCAGTACGATGCGTCGCTGAGCACCCAGGCTCTCTCCGCGCAATCGTCCCTGGTCGCCACGACCTCCACCTCCGTGACGGTCACGGGCCAGGTCTTCGTCGATGCGACCATGAATTCGCGGCTGAGCACGAACGAGCGCGGGCTGAACTCGCTGATCGTCTATCTCGACGAGAACCGCAACGGACGCTTCGACCCGGGCTCGGAACGTTCGGCCGTCACGGGCGTGAACGGCTCCTATACGTTCTCGGGGCTCGCGGCCGGGCGGGCCTACACGCTCGGCATCGCCAACCTCCCGCCCGAGTACTCGGCCGGATCCGTGACGTTCTCCACCCCCGCGCAGGGCGGGACAGGCGTGGTCAATCGGTCGTTCCCGATCACGCAGCGCTGGTCCGTCCCCCAGCCCACGCGCACGCTCGATCCGCTCGTGCCCGTGGCCATCAACATGGCCCCGATCGCGTTCCGGAACACCCTGCCGTTGAAGCCGATCTTCGATCTGGTCGGCGCGATCCCCGCGGGCATGACCATCAACCCGTACACCGGCCAGATCCTCTGGACCCCGTCGGCGAGCGACTCGAACACCAACGTTCAGGTCTCGGTCCGGGTCCGCGACTCCCAGAATCCGTCCCCCCTGCTCTCTCAGGTCAACACCTTCCAGATCCACGTGAACGCGGTTTCCCTGACCACGGCCTACGTCCGCGACATCTTCGGTGCGCTCCTGCATCGGCTGGCGACCGCCGACGAGGTGCGCGAGTGGAGCGAGTTGCTCGAATCGGGAGGGTCCCGCCTGAAGTTCGTCTCCCGGATCGCCCACACCGACGAGCATTACGCGATCCTCACCAACGAGACCTACGAGAACATCCTCGGCCACCGGCCCACGTCGTCCCAGTTCAACCAGGCCATGGACATGCTCCGCTCCGGCGGCAACTCCGACAAGCTTCTGAAGCAACTGCTCGTGGGGCATGAGTTCGTCTCCCGATACGCGAGCAAGCGTGCCTACGTGAACGCCGTGAACCGGGCCCTGCTGTTCCGCCTGGGCACCAAGGGGGCGACCCACATGGAGGTCATGTGGCTGCGGCTCGGCGTGTCGCGCAGGAAGGTCGTCGAGCGGATCTTCCGCGGAAAGGCCGCCGCCACGGCGAGGGTGAATCAGCTCTACACGCGTTACTTCGGGAAGCTGCCCAGCGCCCAGGACGCGGCGAAGTGGGCGAGTGAGCTCTCCAACGGCACGCTGAACTCCGACACGCTCACGATCCAGCTCCTCGCCTCCAGGGAATACTTCGAGGGCTCGCTCTCCCGGCCCATCCCCAACGTCAAGCCCCCCCAGGCGCAGGGCGACCCGCAATTCAACAGGCTCAATCATCTGTACTTCCAGTTGACCGGGGCCGAGGCCCCTCGCTCGACCCTCTCGTCGATGTCGAGGAACCTCTACCAGGGGCGGACCTGGAGGCAGGTGGCGAAGAACCTCTACGACGAATCGACGGCGACCGGGGCACGAATCCAGGCCCAGTACCAGGACCTCCTCCATCGCGCGGCGACCGCCGACGAGGTGGCGACCCTCACCCGGGAGCTCCCCGAGGCCAACCAGACCGAGGCCTTGCAGGAGACCATCCTGTCCAGCCCCGAGTATCGGCGGAGGTTCACGAGCACGGCCGACTACGCGAACGCGGTCTCCCAGGTCCTGACGGGGCAACTGCCCGACGCCTCGCAGCGGGCGGTCTGGACGCGCCGCCTGGCCAGCGGGCTCAGCCCCAGGGAGTTCGTGCGGTCCGTGGCCTCGTCCGAGGACGGCAGGGTGGGCCAGATCAATCGCTCGTATCGCGACCTGCTCGAGCGCGACGCGACCGCAAGCGAGGTCGACTCGTGGCTCGCGACCTATACCGGGTCGAGCCCCCGGGACCGGACCATCGCGCTGAACCTGATCGAGTCCTCTGAATTTCAGGATGAGCAACGCACGGCGACGCTCCTCCCGGTTTCCTGAATCACGACGAGCCTCCGAAGACTCAACACCCACCCTCAAGGCAGGCGACCCTCATGCAGCGACCACGACATCGACGCAACTTCGTCCCGTCGGCTCCTTCCCGATCGTCCCGAGCCTTGGAGGCCCTGGAGCAGCGGCTTGTCCTGTCGGGCACCTACACGATCTCGAGCGTGGACCTGCCGCTCTCGGCGACCTTGCCCACCCCGAGCGGATACAGCCCGGTGGTCACGAGCCCGGTCGATGGCGGGACCTACACGCTGCGGCAGCTCGTTTATTACTACGACAACTCCTACAACTCGACCGACGACTTCGTGATCGACCTGAGCGGCCTGGGCTCCATTCCCTACACCCTGGCCGCCGCGGGCACGCTCGAGAACGAGTCGATGACCGGCGACCTCGACGTGTACCTCGGCGGATCGTTCGGGAGCATCGGGGCCCTGGTCATCCAGAACGGGACGATCGATGCGAACTTCATCGATCGCGTGTTCCAGGTCTATCAGGGCGCGACGCTGCAGCTCAGCAACGTGACGATCCAGAACGGGTTCGCGCAGGACGACGGCGGGGGCGACGCGGATTCCGACGCGTTCGGCGGAGGCGTGCTCGTGGGAAGCAGCGGGACCGCCGGCACGCTGTCTCTGACCGGCTGCACGATCGTCGACAACTTCGCCACCGGGATCGCCGGCAAGGCCATCGAATCCGGAAGCGGCAACGGCCGCTATGGCGCCGGGTTCAACGCCGCGGGCGGAGGGCTCTACGGGGCCGCGGGCAGCACGATCAGCATCGACCCGGCCTCGACCATCAGAGACAACGCCGTTCGCGGGGGCGTGGGCGGCTCGGTGAGCAACCCCTCGGTCAGGCTTGGCGGAGTGGGCGGCAGCGCCTTCGGCGGGGGGGTCGCGATCAACGCCCCGGCCAGCGGACCTCAGACGTCCACCGCCCTGCCGGCGGCCACGCTCGCCATCGCCGGCGGCGCGCAGATCCTTGATAACCGGATCAACCAGACGATCACCTCACTGGGTGCCCTCGTGCCCGGCGGCGGCACGGGCGGGGCGTGCAACTCGGGCACGGGCGGGCCCGGCGGCAACGCCTACGGCGCCGGCCTTTACATGGGTTCGGGGCAGTTGAACCTGTCATCCAGCGCGAACTTCGTCAATTTCAACGGCAACACGGCGGTCGCGGGCCCGGGCTATTACCTGTCGAGCACGAACCCGACCGGCACCGCGGGGACGGCGGCGGGGGCCGGAGCCTTTCTCCTCCCCGGACAGGTCGCCGTGACCGGGACCTACGCCGCCGGGGGGATCCTCCAGTTCACCGACGACACCGCGGTGAGCGTGACGGGCTACACCCAGAACCCCTTCGGCGTGACCTATAGCAGCGACTCGTCGGGGCTCACGTTCGCCACGGTCGCGC
>JANOBY010000491.1:0-9755 GCA_031411935.1 Planctomycetales bacterium
GCGACCACCGGGAGGCCGCGGCAGGCTTGAAGTCGTATCTGATCCGGGCCCTTCGGGAGATCCGGGATCTGCCCCAGTCCGAACTCCTCGACCGTCGGTACGCGAAGTATCGGGCCATGGGGGTCTTTGCTCAGGACTCGCACGCCGGTTGACGGCGAGTCCCGAGACTTCGCCGTTCAGTCGGGGATCGTCGAGAGCTCCGACTGGATCTCGGCGATCAGCGGGGCCAGAGTCTCCTCGCGGAAGTCGAACCGGATCCCCGCGCCTTCGAACAGCTTGGGGAGCGGCCTTGAACCGCCCAGGGCCAGCCCTCGGCGGTAGGCTTCGACGGCGCCGGCGCGGTCGGAACGGCTATTCTTCCAGACTTGCAGGGCGCCGAGCTGCGCGATCCCGAACTCGATGTAATAGAATGGGTAGAGGAAGATATGAAGCTGCCTGTGCCACGATGAGGCTCGAATCTCCTCGTAGCCCGACCAATCGACGATGCCTCCGAACCGGTCGAGGATCGCACACCACGCCTCGGCGCGTTCCACCTGAGTGTGCCCAGGATTGGCGTAGATCCAGTGCTGGAAGCTGTCTACGGTGGCAATCCAGGGCAGAATCAGGACGATCCCTTCGAGAAGCTGCCGATAGGACCGGTCCGAGTCCTCCTTGGAATAGAACATCGACAGGTTGCGAGCTCCCAGGAGCTCCATGCTCATCGAGGCGACTTCACAGAACTCGATCGGCGCTTCGCGGTAGGCAGCGAGCTTCTGATCGCGGCTCGCGAGTGCATGAAACGCATGTCCACCTTCGTGGAGCAGCGTGCGGATGTCCCCGTCCACGCCCACGGCGTTCATGAAGATGAAGGGGAGTCGATCGTCTTCGAGGGTGGTCTGGTATCCCCCGGGAGCCTTGCCCTTACGGTTGGCCAGGTCGAGTAGCCCTTTCTCTTGCATGAAGGCAAACTGTCCCCCCAACTCGGGCGAGATCTCGTCGAAAATGGCCCTCGTCCCCTCGGCCAGTCGGTCAGCTTCGGAGAACGGACGAAGCGGAGGGCGCCCGAATGGATCGACGGAGAGATCCCAGGGCCTCAAGGATGCCAGCCCCAGTCGCTCCTGACGCTCCTCCTGGAGTTGCCTGGCGAGCGGCACAACCACGCTGGCGATGGCATCCTGAAACGCGGTCGCTTCGGTGACCCCGTAATCGAATCGCTCACGTTGTCGGTACGCAAAGTCGGTGAAGCTGGGAAACCCGGCTTCCCTGGCGATCTCCTGTCGGACCTCGATCATGCGGTCAAAGAGCCCGTCCAGCCTGTCTCGGTCTTGAAGTCGTCGCGCCGCCACGACCTCCCAGGCTTCCTTGCGGGTCAGGCGGTCTGTTTCTTCCAGGAAGGGTGCGATCTGGGCGGGAGTATATTCTTTACCACGGAACTGCACCGTCATGGCCCCGATGACCTTCTGGTACTCCTGCTCGAGTTCCGAAAGCTCGGTTTCCCTTGGGATGTTGGCTTCCTGGAAGAGGGCGCTGCGATTCTCCTGCGAGCGGTCGAAGACGAAGTACTGATCCTGTGGCAAGTCCGCGCGAAACGGGCTCCTCAGGTAGAGGTTTCGCAGCGAGTTGATCGCCGGCTTGAGCCGCGGTTCAATCTCACGGACGAATTCCAGGTGGGCTCGCTCGCGTTCGGGGTCGTCCGTCTGGCAGGTGTAGGCGATGTGCCGCTCGACGCCGATCTGGCCGACCGCCGCGGTCACCTCGCCCAGGTCACTAAGCCACTGCTCCAGGTCCGCGGAAGAGTGGATGCCCCTCGCTTCCAGCTTGAGAAACCACGGTTCGATCAATTCCCAGCGACTCAGGTCGATGTCGTTGGGCAACCAGTTCCTGGCGAACGTCTGGGGTGTGTAAGGCACGGATTCGGTCATGGTTCGCCTTCCTTATCGTCGAGAGAGCGCTGCGATGTGATCAGGCCATTGTAACGTAGGGCACGAAGCCAGTCCCCGCGGTCAACCGGAGGTCACCAGTTGAACGATCCTCGCCCCGAACCAAAGCGCGACCAGGACGGAGGATCCGCCGACGAACAGGACGCCTGCGGTCGCGACGACGGCCTCGATATGGGCGAAGAAGCTCTGTGCGGCCCCGAACGCCGCGATCGTGCGAAAGAGGAGCATGATCGACGACACGCCCAGGACGACCACGCTCAGGGACGTGAAGAAGACGATCAAGGCCACCCGTCCGACCGGATCTCGGGCGATCGCGAGGATCAGGGCGAGCAGGAAGACCGCCAGCACGATGTGCCACAGACGCATGGGCATTCTCAGGACGCCGGGACGGTCGCTCGTAGTCAGCCGAGCCCTGGCAGAGTAATTTAACGTCCTCGAAGAAGTGCCCGCTACGGCCTCACGGCTCGATTCCTACCATCTGGAGCTCCGGCGACCATGTCCGCAGGCGAAACGCCCACCGTCTATCGATTCTCGTTCGGGCCATGGAACATCTCGACCGGATCGGACCCGTTTGGCCCGCCCGTCCGCAAGGAGGTAGAGTACGCGGAGAAGATCCGGTCCTACAAGAAGCTCGGATTCGACGCCATCCAGTTCCACGATGACGACATCGTTCCCGACGAGTGGACCTGGCCCGAGAAACTCAAGGGCATCGCCTCGGTCAAATCCATGATCGAGGGGGAAGGGCTCCAGCCCGAGTTCGTGGCCCCGCGCCTGTGGGAAGACCCCCGGACCATCGACGGAGCCTTCACCTCCAACTCCGCCTCCGACCGGAAGTATGCCCTCGATCGCACCCGGATGGCGGTGGATATCGCCCGCGAGATCGGCACGAAGTACATCGTCCTCTGGCTCGCTCGAGAGGGCACTTACATTCGCGAGGCGAAGGATGCGAAGACCTCGATCGCTCGCCTCCTCGACGCCTTCAACGCCATCCTGGAGCACGACCCCGACATCCGCATCATGGGCGAGGCCAAGCCCAACGAGCCGATGGATCAGGCTTACCTCCCCACCGTGGGCCACATGATCGGCCTCTGCTACCGGACCATGGATCCGTCGCGATCGGGCGTCCTGATCGAGAGCGCCCACTCGATCCTCGCGGGGCTCGACCCCGCCGACGATATGGCCTATTCGCTCTGGCATGACAAGCTCTGGAGCGTCCATCTGAACGACCAGAACGGCCTCAAGTACGACCAGGATAAGACCTTCGGGTCGGCCGACCTCCGTCGAGCCTTCGATCAGGTCTGGGTGCTGGAGAAGAACGGATTCGGACGCTCGGGCGAATGCGTGGGGCTGGACATCAAGGCCATGAGGACCACCCGAGTCGAGCACGGGACCGTCCACCTGGCGAATTCGCGGGCCATGTTCCTCCGTCTCCTCGAGATCGTGCGAAGCGTCGACGAGGCGACCGTGGAGACCCTCAGGTCAGATCGGCAGTATGAGCAGTTGGAGATGCTCATCCTCAAGGCCCTCATCGGCGGCTGAGACATGGGGAAGACGATGAGGTGGGGGAATCGCCCCACCTCATGGTTCCCTTTGTTCGAGCAGGCTCTCACCCACGATGGTCGCGATCCGGGATCGAAGGTTCGTGGGAGAAGAGGCCTTTCCGTCCGGGTGAAGGCGACTCGTGAGGAGGATCACGTAGGTCCTCGTCTCGGGATCGATCCAGAGGCTCGTGCCGGTGAACCCTGTGTGGCCGAAGCTTGTCGGCCCGAACACCCGACCTCGGGGACTGCTGTACGGGGTGTCGATATCCCAGCCTAATCCGCGCCTCTGCTTCGCGGGTGTATCTCCCGGAGAGATCATTGCGCGGACAGTCTCGGGCTTGAGGACGACCACTCCATCGCTCGACTTCCCCTCGTCGAGGAGGAACTGGGCAAAAATCGCAAGGTCATCCGCCGTG
The DNA here is from genome assembly GCA_031411935.1 of Planctomycetales bacterium. GTDB lineage: Bacteria > Planctomycetota > Planctomycetia > Isosphaerales > Isosphaeraceae > JAQGHR01. Next base: position 3,877 of record JANOBY010000491.1, read on the forward strand.
CCGAAGAGTCCCGCGTGGCCCGCGACCCCGTCGAGACGGTCGGAACGGGGGTCATGAACGCGGCCCCTCCTCATGAGGCCGTCCACGGGTTCCGTTGGAGCGAAGCGTGATATTTCACCCTCTGCGTCAACGAGTCGCCCCGCGGCATCCCTTCGTCGGAAGGATATCGATTTCATCCCGAGCGGCCGGTAGAGGTTTTCACGAACAAAGGTGTCGAGGGGGACCCCCGAGACCCTCTCGACGACCCGTCCCAGGATCAGGAAGTTCACATCGCTGTAAACGAATCGCACGTCGGGAGCCGACTGCGGGGTGAGGTCGGCCAGCCGTTTCCAGGCTTCCTCCGGTCCATGCAGATAATCATCGAGGGGATTGTCCGCGATCAACCCGGACCGATGTCGCAAAAGCTGCTCGATCGTGATCCGGCCCTTGTCGCAACGGTCAAACTCCGGAAGGACACGAGCGATCGGATCGGTGAGTGAGAGCTTGCCAGACTCCACGAGAAGCATGACGGCTGTCGCCGTGGCGACCGGTTTGGTCAACGAGGCGAGGTCAAAGAGGGTGTCGCGGGTCATGGCCTCACGCTCAGGAACCTGAGCCCTTTCGCCAAAGGCACCTGCAAAGACGAGCTTATCGCGATGACCGACAATCACAACAGCGCCCGGGATGTTCTTCTCCATGATCGAGAGTTCGACCGCTCGACGGATCCTGGATTCGAGGCTCTCGATTGGCTCGATAGACAGGGCACACGCCTCGGTGGGGCTTTCCCGAACCAGGACGGAGATTAGTAAGAGAGCCGGGAACATATCATCCTCCGGTCGGTTCCCGGCGTTCAGGGCAGATCACTAAGGGACCGGGGGAGGCGAAATAGTTCGTCAGGCGGAGGATCGAGAGTCTTGCTCACAGCACCCAATCGCTGAACGGTCTCGACCCTCACAGGGGCAGCCTCTACGACATGACCCAGACCGCCTCCGGATTGACCTGCGATCTCCCAGACTGGATCTTCCAGTGTGATGGCACGGGTTCCGTCTGTTGCAAGTAGCCGCGAACGTGCCGAATCCTCGGACTTTTTCAGGACGAGGCGCACGACGTCCCGATTCTACTCGCCTTGGAGCAGGCAGCGCCTGAGGCGTGAGACATGCGGACATAAAAAAGACCCCGATCTCGGAAGATCAGGGTCTATTGTCATTTCTGCCCGTTCGGGTCACCAAAAAATGGGCGATGCAGGATTCGAACCTGCGACCCCCAGCGTGTCGAGCTGGTGCTCTAGCCAACTGAGCTAATCGCCCGAACGGATTTTCACCTTAACGGATGAAGACGGCTCAGGTCAAGACATCTCCGGTCCACGTTCGGCGGTTTCTCCCGGGTTCGGACCTTAGCGTCTCGCCGGTTGGGGGGGCAAGGCGGGGTCGGGGGCCTTGCTCAGGATTCCGTCGCGGTCTGCGATCTTGACCCGGGCCGACAGAGTCCGGCGGTCTCTCCAGACGGTCAGGTCGCAGGACTTGCCGATGGTGGCCATGGAGACCAGGTTGATCAGGTGGTTGTAATCCACAACTTCCACGCCATCAAATCGGAGGATCACGTCGCCCTCGGAGAGCCCGGCCTGGCTTGCTGGGGACCCCTCGTGGACCGCCGACACGTGGGCGCCTCGGGGCTTCTCAAGACCCAGTTCGCTTGCCCTGGCAGGGGTCAATTCCTGGAGGTTCACGCCCATCGCGCCACGCATAACTTTTCCTCCTGAGAGGAGTTGTGACATGGCCCACTTGGCGAGATTGATCGGGATGCTGAAGCCCACGCCCTCGCTGCCTCCTCCATTGGAGGCGATAGCTGTGTTGATCCCGATCACCTCCCCCTTCATGTTGACGAGGGGCCCGCCCGAGTTGCCGGGATTGATCGCGGCGTCGGTCTGGAGGAATTCCTGGTGCTCCACGCCATCGAATTCGAGTTGTTGCTCGTGACGGCCCCGGGCGCTGATGATCCCCTGGCTGACGGATTGCATGAGGCCGAACGGGCTTCCCAGGGCCATGACCCACGAGCCGATCCTCGCGTCGTCGCTGTTACCCATGCGGGCGCAGGGCAGGTTATCCTTGCCGAGCTTCATCACGGCCACGTCGGCCTTCGGATCGGTCCAGAGTTTCTCGGGCTTGAGGACCTGCCCGTCGTGCAAGGCGATGTTGATGTCGGAGCTCGCTGCACCCTCAACCACGTGGTTGTTCGTGAGGACGAAGACGCCCTTTACCCCGTCGCATCTTACGATCACGCCCGAACCGGTCTCCTCGAACCGCGTAGGTTGACCACCTTCGCGAGGGCCGTCCTTCCGGGCTGTGATGTGGACGACCGAAGGCGACACGACCCTGGCAACTAGCTCGAACGTCCGATCGACCGTGCGGAAGAGGTCATAATTCCTGGCAAGTTCGGCGACAACCGTTTCGTCTGAGCCTCGGCCCGACACGGGAGCCGACGCCGGTGGCTGTCGGTCGTCCCGGTCTTGAGCTAAAACCTGGTGAGGAGTGTGACCCAGTAAGTATCCCGAGGCCGCGCCGGCGAGGAAAAGAAGCGTTGCCAGGGCCAAAGAAGATCCGCGGGGCATGCGTCGTGAACTCCAGGCCGGGATGGCAACCGGAAAGGGGCCGGGCGTACGACCATAATACCCCATGCAACGGATCGAGTTGGCCTCACCTCTCCGATTTACCGAGGGCACACGTTTGAATCTCACGCTGGTGCAATAAAAAAGGCCCCCGCTTTCGCGAGGGCCAAGGAGAGGTCGAAGATGTCCAACGTTTGGGCATTATCGTCCCGATTCGCTCAGATCCATTTCGAAGTCGCTGAGGCGGACATTGCTATCCGCATCGTCGAATCGGCGGTCATCGAGCTTCGCCCAGCGGAGGTCGGCACCTGCGGGAGCGAAACCGATCCCGTTACGCTCGTTCTCTCGCTGGCAATCGATGCACGTGTTGGTATACGGAAGGGCGTTGATCCGTGCCTCGGTAATCTTGCCGCTGCAAAACTCGCATCGGCCGTAAGTTCCGGACAGGATCCGCTTCAAGGCGTGCTCGATCTGCCCCAGTTCGCGGCTTTCCAGTTCCGCGAGCTGCGAGCTGATCTCGTCATTCGCCGTATCGACGGCCGCGTCAGCGTTATCGCCGACGTCGAAGGTCGAGTGATATTCTCGAAGCGAGTCGAGGTCGCCGTTGAGGGCTTTTCGCAGGGAATCGCGACGAGCGACCAGCCTCGCGTGCAGCCGAAGCAAGGCATCATTCTTACGGGCCATGAGTCACCCTCCCGGTGTTCGTCGCGCTCTGCGGAACGAAGCAAGCCACCTCTACCCACCTAAACGACCGAAACCCTTCGGATATTTAGACAGATCTCGCCCCGATCAGTTCGATCCGGCAGGCTGAGGCGATTTGTCGTTTCATCCACAAGCACATTATGCGCCATGGGCAAGCCCCGTGACCCTGTGCAAGCGAAGAACTCTGGTTATACGAAGCACGAACCGAAAGGTTTGTCAAAAATTCGAAGTTCGAAAAAAACACCACGTCATCCTGGTTTACGCGACACTCGACAGCCGAGGTTTTCTGCATGGTCAGCCAGGCGAGACATTATTTCGAGACGAATCGACCCACCACCGTCGGCTGCGATTCGCCGATCTTCTGCAAAAAGTCGATCGACTGTGTCCCTTTCCCCGAGTCGTATACCCATTGCAGGCTCACCCTTCCCTGCGTGGCCAAACGCGACACCCGCTTCGGCTCGCCGAGTTGAGCGCGGATTTCCGCCGGGGTGAGCCCCAGGTAGGAATCCACGTCGCGTTCAGCCGGAGTTGCGGGGGCGTCGTTCGCTGGCTTTGCGGCCGTGGCCTGCGGATCCGTCCACACGCCGTTGCTCTTTACGAAACCCAGTCGCTGGAACTGATCGGAAGCTTCCTGGCTATTCGGATCGATCTCCAACGCCTTGTTCAAAAGATCGGTGGCCGTGGCCCGATCCTTCAACAGCGCGAGATACTCCTTGGCGAGGTCCGTGTGGGCGTCGGCCGAGGTCGGTCGCAAGGCCGTCTTGCGGGCGTCGAGCCAGGCGACCACGAGCTCGCGAGCCTTCGCGGGTTGCTTCAGTTCTTCGCGATAAGTTTTTTCCAGATCAAGCATTTCTGTCCGACGTAGCCTCGCCACGTTGGCCCCGGCCGTGTCCAGATCTCGCTTGCGAAGCTCGGCGGCCAGCTCCGGGCGATCGGGCAATTGGGTGCGAGCCTCAACAGCGAAACCCGCCACCTTGGCGGGATCGGCGGCGACCCGAAGTTTCAGCGACTGCGTCACACAATCGGCCCACAGCCTGCGATCGAGCGCCCTGCGATCGGCCTCGCTCGCCCGGCGATAGCCGTTCAGTGGATCATCATCGTAGAGGGCGGCATTAGAGGGAGGGGGGGCCGGGATCATGGATTGAGGGAGCGATGTCGACACGTCTCGGGCGATGGCGTCGTAATCCGCGGCTGTCCGGGCCGCAGTCATCTTCAGTCGGAAGCCAAGGTGCCAGAGCGCCGAGGGTTCGGGCTCCTCAACGTGATGCTGCCTGGCCTTTTGCGCCAGGGCAACGATCGCTTCGGGGGTCCGCGAGTCGGCCCGGGCGAGCTCAAGGGCGATGACCTCCGTGTAGAGCTTCACGGCTTCTTCCTTCAACCCCTCGTCCTCAAAGGCCTTGCCGCGACGCTCGGCCCAGTTCGCCCAGGCTGACCGATTGGTGAGGTCGTTGGGCGCGAGGTTGGCGACCTCGGCCTCAAGGCGTTTCCGGTCGCTGGCGAAGAGCTCGGGCTTGGCCGTGGCATCGCAGATGAGGGTTTTGCCCTCCTGTCGCAGGATGCCTCGCACGCGCACGGACTGGGCGCTGGGCGCGGTCCGGAACTGGAACGCGACGGGGAGCCGTACCACGACGGGGGTGCTCCGGAGCAAGATCTCGTGATAGCGAAGGGACGTCGGGTGCGGCAGAACCATCCTCTTGCGGTCGTCGATGATGATTTCCTTGCCAATCAGATCGCGGCGGTTGACGTGGGTCGCCGGATCGACCTCGACCGCGCCGTTCTGGGCAAATGCCACACTCAGGAGCATGCCAGCGAGGAGGTTCATGGATTGGCGTCTCCGTTGCCTCGCGGCCCCATGGCGGCAGAGAGCAGGGCCTTGTCGTTGGTCATGGCCACGCCGCTCTCCGGAGCCAGGCTGATGAGCCACTCGCCGTTCTCGAGGCGGATGGAATCGAGCCTCGCTCCGAAGAAGACCCTGTCGCCCTTCTTGGGCATGGCATCCCCCTCGAAGTAGAGGAATCCGGTCAGGTCGAATCGGCCCGTCTTCGCGGGGACCGGCCCCCGGCCGACCAGGATGCGGAGGTCCAGGTCCACGACGTCTCCCTTGACGGAAACGACCTCGGAGTCGATCACGACCGACTGCCCCCTGTGGATCGACTGGAACCGCTCAATCCCCTCGGGGTCGCCGAGGCGGGCCACCTCGTCGAGGATCTCCTTCAACGGGTCGTGAGCGAGGTCGGCGAGGATGGCCGCCTCCTTCGCGAGTTGCGTTGTGCTCACGGCCGCATCATCGCGTGATCCCAGGGATTTATAGGCCTTCGCGGCACGCCCAAGTTTGGCCTTGGCATCGTCGAAAAGGCCCCTCTCCAGCGCGGCAATGCCCTCGGTGCGGTTGATCTCGGCCTCGTGGGGCAGGTCCTGGAGTCTTTGCCTCCACATCCGGTACCCGATCGTCCCGCCCATGAGGAGGACGGTCCCGACCGTGACCCAGATCAGCGGCGAGCCCCGGCGGGGCCGATCCTTCACCAGGATCTGGCCAGGAGCGGGCCTGGGGTCGATCTCGACGTCCGATGCCTCCGGCCGAGGGCGGGGCTTG
>JANOBY010000492.1:0-2709 GCA_031411935.1 Planctomycetales bacterium
ACCAGCACGACCAGCACGCCGGCATGAAGGTACTCGGCCACCTTCTCGTGGATGTCGCGCCAGCGATCGCTCTTCGAACGGACCTCGACCACAAGCTCGGGGACCTCGGGACCGTAGCCTGGTGCCAGGGGGCCGCGCGGCAATCGGGCATAGCTGTAGTAGGCCACGTCGGCCCCGCGCACGGTGTCGGGACCGCGCTCGGTGATCACAGCGGAGTCATTGCTCATGATGCGGCCAAGGTCATGCTCGTCGACGTGGCGAGTGAGCGAGTAAGCCACCTGTCCGCACACGTACCCGTGGAGTCGATCCGCCACCGGCAGCCGCACGATCCGGCCTCGCACGAGTTCTTCGGGATGGCCCGGATCGGGGCGGTTGCCGAACTCCTCGGCCGTGATCACCGCTTCGACGGTCGCCATGCGAGACCTCCTCGTGGAGCGTGAATCGTTCCGTCGTCCATCATCGCCCATCGTCCGGGCGCGGTCCAGCCCGGGAGATTCCGCCTTCGCGCCCGGGCCCGGACATGATAGGGACTCGGCCGGATCCTCATGGTGCTGGAGGCTCACCGCCCGTCATGACCGACCCCGCCGCGCATCCCTGGGACGGCTTCCTCGTGGGCGAGGAGAACGCGCTGGCGCATGCCGGGGTGATCGCACTGGCCCGCGGCGACGAGGCGGGCGTGTCGCCCCTGATCGTCCACGGGCCCTCGGGCTCGGGCAAGACGCGCCTGCTCGCGGGTTGGTGTCCGAAAGGATCGCGCGCAAGCCCGACTCGGCGGTCGCGCACCTCACGGCCGAGTCGTTCGCCGCCATGTGCTCCGAGGCCGCCGACACGCCGGGCGGGTTCGGCGACCTCCGCCAGAGGTTCCGCACGCTCGACCTGTTCGTGCTCGACGACCTCCACGCGCTGGAGCGATCCCCGCTGGCCCTGACCGAACTCCAGTTCACGCTCGACGCGCTCGACGAGGCCGGCGCGTCGGTCGCCGCCAGCGCCCGCACCGGCCCCGCGCGGTGGACCGGATGGCCCCCCCGACTCATCAGCCGCCTGGTGGGCGGATTGTCGGTGAAGGTTGACCCGCCCGGCCCGGGGCTCCGCCGCCGGTACGTGCTCGACCGCTCGCGGGCGAAGTCGCTGAGGCTGTCGGCCTCGGCCGTGGAGGAGCTTGCCGAGCGCGGGGAGGACTACCGATCGCTCGACGGCCTGATCGCCCGCATGGCCATGACCGCGAAGGTCCAGACCCGCCTGCTCGACGGGAGCCTCGCCGGGGACATCCTCGACGAGAACGCCGCCGAGTCGCCCCACGCCCTGCAATCCGCCGAAGTCATCGCCCGAACGGTCGCCCAGCGCTTCGGCCTGAACCTGCGAGACCTCCGCTCAGGCTCCCGAAGGCAAACCCTCGTCCAGCCCCGCCACCTCGCGATCCTGCTCGTGCGCCGAGGGACAGACCTCAGCTTCGCCGCCATCGGAAAATTCTTCGGAAAGCGAGACGCCGCCACCATCCGCCACGCCTGCAAGGCCGCCGAGGAGCGAATCGCGAGGGACCCCGCGCTCGCCGCCGAGGTGGCGACGATCGAGAAGGGGGCGTCGTTCCGAAGCTGAACGGCTTTCGCCCGAAGGATCCGGGCGCCGCAGGTCGTCCCGTGCCATCCAGGCCCCGAGTCGCCCTCCATGGGGCACGACCGGCGGCACCCGACCCTGGATGCGAAACGATGACGTGAGTGGGCGATTCGCCCGGAGGATGCGACGGCCGCCCTCAGCACTGCGGGGCGTCGTTCCGCGTGTGAGCCTTGCGGGCGCGGACGATGGTCAGGGCCTCGTCGAAGCCTCCGGCGGAGACCAGGGCGTCGAGCGTGCGGTGGAACCTTACGTGGAGGATCGAGGCTCGTCTCATGGCGCGGGAAGAGACGATGTGGGCGGCCTCGGGGGCGATGGCGTGCTCGGCGATCTTGCGGCATCGGTTGGCCACGGCCAGGGCCGTCGCCCTCCTGCGGGAGAGGTAGCGGGCCTCGGCCGCGAGGACCGTCCGGCGTTGCGTGGTGATGTCCACCTGGGGGTGCGCCAGGTCGGGACGTACGGGGGACGAGAAGGCGTCTCGCATGCCTCTGCCTCACCGATTTGGATGTGATGGGGGCGGAATCGGACCGAAGACTTGTGAATGCCTTGAGATCAACACTCAGGCACCCCTAGCTTAGCGCCAATCCGGCAGAATGCAAGCCCCGTGCCGCGACCCTCGCGGATTCCCGAAGAGGCCCGGGACCGCACGTTTTCCCGCTCAAAGCCGGCAAAGGCGTTCAGGTCCACGCGCGTACGCTTGAAAAAACGTCATGCGTTGGGGTATTTCCGCGCATCGATCCGAGAATTTCTTACCACGATCACTGCGGAGGCGCGACCTTGCGGAAGAGCTCCTCCATCGAGAGCGCGAAACCCGGCAGAACCGCCCCACCGTCAAGCTCTCCGAGGGCGTCGATCTCGGTGAATGTTTCGGGGGACGTGTAGGCGATCGCGGTCCGGGTTTTCGGGTACACGTACCAGACGAGCGACACGCCCGCATCGAAGTATTCATGCAGCTTGCGGATCATCTCATTCTTCGAATTGCTCGCGCTGATGATCTCGACGGCGAGGTCTGGAGAGAGATCGGGGATCGGCGTGATCGGGACGAACCGCGATCCCAGGCGATCCCAGGAGATGAACGAGACGTCGGGCACGCGAACC
>JANOBY010000493.1:0-2388 GCA_031411935.1 Planctomycetales bacterium
ACCGAGGACTTGAGCTCCACCGGACGGAAACTGGTCGGCGTCCTTCGAACCTTTCAAGGGCTGGCGGCCACAAGCCAAAAGCCCCTGAAGCTCTACCTCGACATCGATCAGGGAACCTACTGGATGATGCTGGTGGAGGGCAAGGAGGAACGGCTTCCGCTTGATCCCGCCTGGAAAATGCCTCGTTCGCTACCAGAATCGATTCGATTTACGGAGGTCTCCATCGGCCAAGACAAACGATTTTCCGGACGAGTCGAAGTGTCTTTCTTCGCCAATGGCCGGATTGAGCCGGTCACACTGTATCTGACGGATGAGAAGAACAATCTCTTGGGACTGGCGGTCGATTCATTGACAGGAGGAATTCGGGTCAGCGACGAACGACTCGACCCTCCCCTGAACCCAATCATCCCCGACCGAGTCCGGTTGCTGTTGAAGCCAAACCAGCAAGGAGGGGCGGGAGCCTCGCAGAAAGGGTTGGTTCCGAACCAGTAGCAGATCGCAATGGCCCACGATGAACATCGAACCGAGCTCAACGAAAATGGATTCACGCTACTCGAAGTGCTACTGGCTATCGCCCTGCTGGCGATCGCGCTCCCAATTCTTCTTGGCCTCAGGAATTTCGATCTGGGACTTCAAGAGAGAGCGTCCGAACTGACCGCCGCCACGCTGCTGGCCCAGGAAAAACTATTGGAGACCGAGATCTCAGGACAATATGCCATCGGGGAAACCGCCGGAGAGTTTCTGAACCTCCCGCTTGGGACACAGACCACCATCCAGGCGGTTCCGAGAGCGGTCGGGTACAGATGGAAACGGACGATCGCCCCAACCCCTCTGGAGTTGGTTCGAGAGATTCGGATCAAGATCTCGTGGCTGCGGGGCGAGTTTGAAGAATCGGTAGAGGTCAGCACCTATGTCTTTGCCGGCCGTTCCACCTTTTAAGTCCGACGCGGGCTTTACGCTCGTCGAAGTCATGGTGGCCGTGGCCTTGCTGGGCATGATCGGCGCCATGGTCTTCGGGTCGCTTGTCATGACAACGAGAGCCGTGGAGGCCGGACGAGACCATGTGGCGAAGGAACAAACGATCAGACGGATATTGCGTCTCATGGCCGAAGAAATTGCGCTCAGCAAACGCACTCCCCAGTACCCGTGGGTGGGAACGAACGGGACGCAGGACGGACAACCGGCCGACATCCTCGCCATCCTTGCGATGAGTCAGGAATTAAGCACGTCGGCCGCCAAGGAAAGCGAGACGGTTCGCGTGGTGTACACGCGTGAGCGGGATCGATTGATTCGGTTCGTCCGTCGGAATCTCTATACGCTAACCGATACACATGAGTCGTTGAGCCAGATGGAACTAGCTGACCGCGTGCACGCGTTCAATATCCGCTATTACGACGATCAGAACCGGATCTGGATCGACGAATGGCCCGTGGTGCAAAAACTCCCCAAAGCCTTGTTGATTGAAGTGACATTTCAATACCCCGATGCCGATCCATGGACGGTGCGGGAATGGGTGACGATCGGCGCATCATGACCATCAAATGGCCTGAAGCATGGCGAGAGATCCTGGCGTGGACGGGAGGGGGAATCTTCATCCTGGTGCTGTGCCTGATTGCGACGTTCCCGTACGGCATGCTCCAGGCGAGGATCGTGGCGGAACTCACGCGGGCCACGGGGATGGACGTCCGAGTGGCCGATTGGACCGTGGGGCTCCCGCCGAGCCTTGAATGGCAGAATGTTACCTTCTCGAAACCGAGCTGGACCCCGATCCAATTGGCCGCGTTGCAAGCCAAGCTCGGCGTCACATCCGCGTTAAGCGGCACGCTCGGGCTCGATATCGTCGCAAAACTCACGGAGACCGCGTCCCAGACAGATCTCGCCAAAGGCACCGTCACGGCCTCGTCGCTTTCCTTGGGCAGGCCCATCACGATCAAGGGACAGGTGCAACACGTAGACCTGTCCAAACTCCTCCGCCGCTACGTCACGCATGGTACGCTCACCGGCAATTTCTCCCACCGCGTCGACTCCGGCCAGGCGACCACCACCGCGATGAAGGGGGAAGGCACCTGGACCGCCGAAGCGACGGACCTGGTGATTGATCAGATTCCGCTCGGAAACGGACGCACCTTGTCGCTCACATTCAGCCAGGTCTCGGCCGGACTGGCATGCCGCGACCTCCGCTGCGACGTAACGCAACTGAAGGGCGATGGCATCGACGGCTCCTTTACGGGCGAAGGATACCTTACCATTCAACAGCCCATAGAACAGAGCCAAGTGAATCTCACGGTGACGGTCGTCCCCGGCCCCGGATTCGCCTCGAAAGCCGGCGCACTGGGCTTTCCCTCGCCACCGCCTGGAACGCCCATGACCGTCAAGATCGTCGGGACC
>JANOBY010000494.1:0-8091 GCA_031411935.1 Planctomycetales bacterium
GGGCAGGAGGTAGAGCATGGACGGGCCGACCATGTCGTTGTCGAACGACACCTGGTCGAACGTCTCGCTCTCCATGAACACGTGCTCGTCGCCCGAGCTGTAGATGTATTCGTACTCGCGGGACTCGACGAAGGGGACCTCGATCTGCTCGTCCGAGCGGAACCGCTTCTCGATCGTCGAGCCGTTGTTCATGTTCTTGAGCTTGGCCTGGACGAAGGCTCGCAGATTGCCGGGGGTTCGGTGGGCGAAGTCGGACACGACGAAGTTCACGTTGTCGATGTTGACGATCATCCCACGGCGGATGTCGGACGCCTTGATGTTCATAGCAGTCGGCTGAGCCCCCGGATTCGGAAGAAAGATGGTCTCTCGACGGACGCCGTCCCTCGAGGATGTCCGTGCGCAATCGAGTCGATGGTAAGGGTTTGAACTTGAATTTACCGCAGTCGCAGCCCCCTGAACAGGGCATTTGACCCCCGCGCTGCTGTCTCGGGGATTCGGCCCGAGGTCATTTCGTGCCGGCCAGGACACCGCAGTGGACGAGCGTGGGGACGACCGGCCCGGCCACGAGCCCCGCCGCTTCGAGCATCGATCGATACTCGCCCGCGCTGTAGGCTCGGCCCTCGGTCAGGGTGAAGAGCGCGGCCGAGTACAGGGCGATCGGCAGAGGGCCGTCCATCGCGTCGTTCAGAAACACATCGTGAATGAGCAACCGGCCTCCGGTCGGGAGGGTGCCCGAGAGCTTCGCTACGAGTCGCCGGCATTCGGGCTCATCCCAGTCGTGGAGGATGTTGGAGAGCAGGACCGTATCCGCGCCCTGGGGGACCGGATCCGCGAAGATGTCGCCCGCGATCAATTCCAGTCGGTCCGAAACGCCATGCTCCTGGGCCATCTCCAGGGCGACCTTGAGCACTTCGGGGCGGTCCCAGACGATCGCCCTCAGTCCGGGATGCTTCTGGAGGCACGCGATCGCGTAGATCCCCGTCCCTCCGCCCACATCGAGCAAGACGCGGGCGTTCTCCAGATCCGCGACCCTCGCCAGGTGCGGGGCCACGTTCCGAGCCCGACCCGCGAGCGCCAGGGTCAGCGATCGGGCACTCGCCTCCCGCTCCATGGCCGACTCGATGCCCTCCCGATAGATGAATGCGGCCCCCCGGTCTGCCTCCTCGGCGCCTGCGGGGCGGTTCGTCCGGAGCCTCTTCACCATCTCCACGACCCCCGGCGACTGCGATGCCAGGCCGAGATATCCGCCCACGTCGAACTTGCCGCCCGAGACGAGATGCTCCCGGGCCATGGGCGTGAGGCTCAGACGCCCCTGATCGTCGCTCTCCAGCAGGTGCATGGCCCTCAGGGCGGTGAACAGGACCGTCGCGGGACGCCGCTCCAGCCCGAGGACTTCGGCAAGATCCTCGAATCGAGCCTGTCCCACAGCCTGAAGCTTCCCGAAAAGGTCGAAGTGGCCCACGGCCGCCGTGAGGAGCTCCGAACCATACGAACCGCGGAAAGTTTCGAAGATCGGTGTGGGGTCGGTCTCGGGAAACGCGACGGCGGACTCGGGCATCGATCGGTTCCGGGAGGGAGAATGTAGGCCATGGGGACTGAACTTTACCGATTCCGACGGCCCCGGACTACTGTTTGCATGAGATGGAACCCGTGCTTGACAGGGATGGTGACGAGGCCCCACGCTTTCGGGGATTTTTTGGCTCGCCCGTGAAGACCCTCGACCCCTCTGTCGGAATGATCTAGGATTGACCTGTTCGGAACCGAACCCAAAGGCGTGGAATCCATGTTGTACATCCGTTTGCTTCTCCCGGCCGCAGTCCTCGCGGGATTATCCGCACCGGTTGGGGCCCAGTATGTCGAACAGGGAGGCAGCCCCTTTTCGGGCGGTCGCGTGACGATCAACACCGTGCCGGCGTATGGGGGCAACGTCTTTTACTCCCCCCCGTTCGGCGGTTACACAGGATACTACGGCGCGATTGCTCCTTCCGTGTCGTCGGGAGGGTGGACCGGGAATGCACCTGGTTACGGCGGATATGGGTTCTCCCCGTTTGGTTACAACGCCCCGCTCGCCCCGCCCATGACGATGGAAGACCCGATCGCCAGGCAGCAGAATTACGCTTTGAATAATAGCCGCTATGACCTGCAGACCGCCCAGACCGCGCGGGCCTACGCCGAGGCCGACCTCTTCCAGGCGCAGGCCATGGCCACGGCCAATCAACTGGGCGATCCGCTCCAGTCGCCCATCCGGGACAAGTTTAACGTCCGCACAACGGCTCCACGATCCAGGAAAAAAGCCGCCGCGGCGGCCACCGTCCCGATCGCCGAGTTGATGTCGCAGGACGGCAAGGTCAAATGGCCCGAGTCCGCGCCCGCGAGCGAAGGCCGGGACCTGATCGATGCCGGCACGACCGCCCTGGCCAAGCAGGTCAGCCAGACGGGCAAGGCCTCCGTCCAGTCGGTCAATAGCGTGAGAGACGCTCTCTACTCCTATGGCCTCCCCGCCCTGGCCGAACTCCGCAAGACGTCTCCCGGGGATGCTCCGGCCTTCAAGGATTTTTTGAACAATGTGGACGCGACGCTGCTGAGCCTCGCTGGCAAATAAGTCGCGCCTGGGTCCGAAGCCGTAGGGGACAACAACGGGCACGCCTCCATACCGGGAGGCGTGCCCGCTCGCATTGAGGAGTTCTACTTCTTGAGCGCCTTCTCGATGGCCGCGCTGAGGTCCGCCCCGCTCATCTCGAGGTGGATGATCTTTCCCTCGCGGTCGATCAGGAATCCCGCGGGGATCTCGTCCACCCCGTAGGCGTCGGCGGGGTCCCCCTTCTGCGGCTCGCCCACAAGGACGCTGGGCCAGGACGCCCGGTAGTTGAGCAGGAACTGGCGGACGACAGGCGTGGCCTTCTCAAGGCCATCCACGTCGTCGCGGTGGGCGTCGAGATTGACCCCCAGGATCTCGAAACCGTCCTTCTGGTACTTCGCGTGCAACGCCTTCAACTCGGGGAACGCCTCCAGGCAGGGCGGGCACCACGTGGCCCAGAAATCCACCAGGACCACCTTGCCCTTCATGTCGGAGAGACGGATCGTCTTGCCTTCGACATCCTTACCCTCGATCTCGGGTGCGGTCTTGCCGATCCGCTTCAGGCGATTCAAACGGGAGGTGAAGTGGTCCCGGATCTCGGGCTCGGGACGACGGTCGATGACCATCTGGGCGGCCTGGGCGGCGATCTCATAACGCCCTCCGCGAAGGAGACGCTGGAGGTAGGCCTCCCCCACCGCAATCACCGTCCCGGGGTCCAGACGCTTCGCCGGATTCTTCTCCAATGGATTCTGCTGGAAGAACTCGTGGAGCATGGCGAGCGACTTTTCGTACTCTCCGCGGTCGGCCTGGGCGATCACAACGACCAGCGCTGCCAGGGCCAGTTCTTGCGGGGTCGCGGAGCCGGACTTCAGATAGGCCCGTCCTGCGGCCTCAGCATCTCCGTAGAGGTTCCGCCCGACGGCAAGTCCAAAGAGCTCGCGATAGGCGGCCTCGGCCTCATCCCCCTTCAGGGTCGCGGCAAGCGTCGCGAGGTCGCCGATCCGTTTTTGGTCGAGTTCCAGGTCTTGTCTGGCGTACGAGGCATGCAACTCCTCCAGGCTACGGAAGGGCGGAGCTTGCGTCTGGCCGCTCGCAAAACCCGCGAAGGTTGCCAGCAAGGCCCCGGTGACGGTCAGGGTTCGCGCGATCATGGTGGTCCTTTCCATCACGATTCGGTCGGTGGGCGACGTGTTCTCATCAACCGTAACCTGCGGGAGCCGTCGGCTCAAGCCGCCAATCGCCCTTGCCGCTTCGTGAGCGTGTCGGCCGGGGCTGGTGGGCTCGCCGTGGGTTTGACGACGTTCGACGCCTCGCCTAGAATCCTTGGATTTGGAATGACCCGGCCCATCGACCGGATGCCTTCCCGTTCCTCCCGAGTGCAAGGATCAATCGCCGATGGCGACCGACATCAGGCTCAAGGAGTTGCTGCCCGCTCTCACCGAGCGCATCGTCGGGACATACGAGGAATGCGGCGGGATCAACCATCTTGGCCATACCCCCTTGCCGAGCTACCGCGAGGTCGTGCAGATCCTTGAGGACCTGCGAGAGATTCTCTATCCCGGCTACGGACGCAGGCAGAACCTGCACCTCGGCAACGTTTCCTATCATGTGGGGGACCTGATCGACGGGCTGCACGACCGTCTCACGGTGCAGATCGCCCGGGCATTGCGGCACGATTGCCGGGCGTCGGACCTGGAGCGCGACTTCGAGGCCGAGGCCCAGCTCACCACCATGCGCCTGCTCGAGTCGCTGCCCGACCTGCGGAGCGTCCTGGCCGACGACGCACGCGCGGCGTTCGATGGCGACCCCGCCGCCAAGAACCTGGACGAGATCCTCTTCTGCTACCCGGGCCTGGCCGCGATCACCGTGTTCCGGATCGCCCACGAGCTGTATGCGATGGATGTGCCTTTGATCCCGCGGATGATGACCGAATATGCACATGGGAAGACGGGGATCGACATCCACCCCGGCGCCCGGATCGGTCGCTCGTTCTTCATCGATCACGGGACCGGCGTGGTCATCGGCGAGACGACCGAGATCGGCGACGGAGTGAAGATCTATCAGGGCGTGACCCTGGGGGCCCTCAGCTTCCCGAGGGACGCGACCACGGGCGAACTCCGCCGCGACACCAAGCGGCACCCCACGATCGAGCACGACGTGGTCATCTACGCCAACGCGACCATCCTCGGTGGCGAGACCGTGATCGGTCATCACGCCGTGGTCGGCTCGTCGGCCTGGCTGACCCGCAGCGTGGTGCCGTACACCGTCGTCACGATCGAGAATCCCAAGCTCCGCTATCGGGGGACGCCCGTGGATTCGACCCTCGACTACCAGATCTGAGGGTCGAATCGCCGAGTCAGTTGGAATTCGGGTCGCTTCGTCGCTTGATATGATCGTCGAGCCAGCGATGCAGGCCGAGGTCCATCAACTCCTCGCGGATGTTCTCCATCGACGGCACTTCCAGCGTGTGCGCGACCTCTTCCATTAGGGCTTTTTTGAGGAATTGCCTGGCCTCGTGGCGAGCCCCCCGGATCTTGCCCAGCGAAATGGGTCGGCCGAGCTTCCTCGAGAAATAGGCGGCCGCCTCGGCCGACGACGGTTTGTGGCGATAGCGATATTTCAGGAGGATATCGTAGGGGATGTCATGGTTCCGGTGGCGTTCCTCGGCCACGAGCCGCTCCCAGGCCCGATTGATGAACTCGTTTCGCCAGAACACGCGGTCTTCCTCTTCCTGCTCCGCCATGGGAGGGGCATCCACCGCAGGACCGTCGTAGTTCTCGGGAAACATGACGGGGGCGCCGGCCCGCTGCGTCTGATGTCGCTGGATCATGTGACGCAGGGCCGTCTTGAGATAATGGCGAAACTTGCCCTT
The DNA here is from genome assembly GCA_031411935.1 of Planctomycetales bacterium. GTDB lineage: Bacteria > Planctomycetota > Planctomycetia > Isosphaerales > Isosphaeraceae > JAQGHR01. The sequence continues at coordinate 5,451 of JANOBY010000494.1, forward strand.
CGACGGCGAGGCATGGCTGAAGTCGCCTCGTAGGACCTTGAGCGCAAAGTCCTGAAGCACATCGTCGGCAAGATTCTGGTCGCCTAGCACCACGCAGGCATAGCGGTGGACCGCATTGGCGTACCGCTCGAAGAGCTTTTGCTTCGCGAACCTGGCCGCGACGGAGTCGGGCTTGGCCGCGATACTGAAGATGGTCCACTCCGTCGTGATGTCCGTGATGTGCGGCTCGCCGGCCATGGAATTCCCCAGCTCGATAGGATTAAGAATTACCGGGATGAGGCGTCAACAATGTCGGAGATCTCCCAACATTTCTCAAGATTCGTCTCCGGATTTCAACGCTTATCGAGGAATCGGGAATTTTCCAAGAAAGTTACCAACGCTTTCGCATCTCCCCGCTATGAGAAGAGGCGAGGATGATCTCGCTGTTGCGATCAGGTTGGAGTCACGGTCGAGCAAAACACATAGTAAGTGCGACCTCGATTCGTGACTCTTAATAAAATAATGGCGGTTGTGGCCTCCCCTGCTCTCCTCGGTTGAGGCCACAACCGCCCATTTCTCTCCTCAGGTGCTGGCCCTGGAAGCGAAGACGATCCACCCTCCCGCGCGTAAACCCGGTATGATCCGGGGTAAAGCGATCGGCTTCGCGCTCACGGCGTCCAGTGCCAATGTCTCGTCGATTGTGAAACCGGCCGATCGAAGGTCGGCCCTGAGCTCGCTCCATCGGTAAAGGTGGACCTCCATGCCGGGCACTCCTCGGTAGGTCATCGTCCGATCCCCGGCGTCGCCGGCACCTCGGGCGTATCGCCCTGCCTGCTCAAGAAGCCATCGCCGACCCTGGCGGTCCCACAGGTTGAGCCAAAGGTTGTGCGCGTGTAGGGCGAGCCGGCCCCCGGGTTTGAGCACCCGATGGATCTCGACCATTGCCCTTCTTCGGGGGACGGCCCCGCGGATCATTCCCAGCGTGCTGAACATGGCGATGGCCATGTCGAAGTTTGCTCCGGGGAAGCAGCCCAGGCGGCAGAGATTGGCCCGGACGGTCCGGATCGAGAGGTCCTCAAGCCGGGCCTTCTCTCGGACCTTCGCGAGCATGGGCTGCGAAAGGTCCACCGAGGTCACGTCGAAGCCCCGTCGGGCGAAGTCCAGGGACAGGCGTCCCGCCCCGCACCCCAGGTCGATCAGCGAACCAGGCTCGGTCCATCGCGACCTGAGGGCCTCGGTATCGGCGCGGAACAGGGGGTGATCTCGGAAGTAAGCGTCCTCGTCCGCGGCCAGCCTGTCCGAATGGACGTAATGCCAGAGCGAGGCATTCACGCCTGTGGGCATCTTCCACGGGGGCGGCACCTCGACTCCTCCGTCTCCGCTCATCGCGAAACCGTCGCAAAGATCCCGCTGGAACGCGGTGCCATTTCGATCTCGCCCACGAATCCTCCCTCGATGGTGGTGCTCTCGTGGCCCCACACATCGCGAAGGACCGTACCCTCGGGCATCGAGTGCGGGGCCAGGATGCGCATGCGACGGGTCGAGGTCGAGGTGTTCAAGGCCACGACCACGCTCTCGCCGTCGAGTTGCCGGAGGTGCACATGCACGCCATCGGACGCGAGCAGCGATGCATAACTCCCCCGGCGCAACGCGGGATGGGCCTTGCGCAGGGCGATGAGCTTCTGGAACTCGCCGAGCACCGAGGTATCCCAATCCTCCGAACTCCACGGGAAGGCGGCGCGGTTGAAAGGGTCATGTCCGCCCGGCATCCCGATCTCGTCGCCGTAGTAGATGGAGGGAGCCCCCGGGTAGGTCATCTGGAAGGTCGTGGCAAGGACCAGGGCCGATTTGTCCCCCTTCGCCAGGGTCAGGAACCGCGCCATGTCGTGGCTGTCCAGCAGATTCAGCATGACGGCCGAGACGTTCGGATGGTACAGGGCAAGAAGCCTGTCGATCTGGTGCGCGAAGTTCTCGGCGCCGGGCTCGCCCGCGGGGAAGAGCGTGGTGCGCCTGAGTTCGGGGGTGTCCACATCCTCTCCGATGAAGAAGGCGATGCAGGCCTTCGTGAACAGGTAATTCATGACGGCGTCCCACATGTCGCCCTGGAGCCAGTGGGAGGAGTCGTGCCAGACCTCGCCGACGATATAAGCCTCGGGGTTCCCCTCGCGGACCCGGCAGCGAAACTCTCGCCAGAAGGCGTCGTCGTCGATCTCGTTGGCCACGTCCAGACGCCAGCCGTCGATCCCGAAGTCGATCCAGTGACGGCCCACGCCCAGCAGGAATTCGCGGACGGCGGGGGTCCGGATATTGAACTTCGGAAGGGCGGGCAGTCCCCACCAGGCGTTGTAGTTCGGCGGCTGATCCGGATCGTAGGCTCGCAGGGGGAATTCGCGGACCGTGAACCAGTCGAGGTAGGCCGAGTTCGACCCGTTCTCCAGGATGTCGTGGAACTGGAAGAAGCCCCGGCTCGCGTGGTTGAACACGCCGTCGAGCACAACCTTCATGTTGCGCGCATGAGCGGCGTCGATCAGGCGGCGGAGGCCCGCGTCCCCCCCGAGCATGGGGTCCACACGAAGGTAGTCGTGCGTGTGGTAGCGGTGGTTGGAGGCCGACTGAAAGACGGGCGTGAAGTAGATCGCCGTCACGCCGAGATCGGACAGAT
>JANOBY010000495.1:0-3329 GCA_031411935.1 Planctomycetales bacterium
AGCCCGGGAAGGTTGTCGCTTCCGGACTCCCGTCGGCCCCAGGGCGGATCACGGCAAGTATACGGGGGCCGAGCAGGACCACGAGGTCCTTTGCAAGATCATCTGCCTGCTTGGCTTCACGATCGGTGATTAGGGATTCTCTAGGGCAAGCGGCCTTTGATGAGTTCGGGCTTGTAGAGCCTGTCGAAAAGGATGGTCAGCAGATGCTCTTCACGGTGATTGTACCGGAATTCGTACTCGGCCAGGTAGACGGGGAAGTTCTCCCGGTCCACCCCGTGGCAGGGCCGGTGCAGGCCCTTGGCGTCGCTCCAGAACCCCTCCAGGCCGTTGATGTGGCCGGGCCGTCGGCGTACGTCTCGGAGTGGTCGATCGGGGCGTGATTGCCGAACCGCTCCAGGCCGTTGAAGCCGCCGCACTCGTCGGTGTGGAAGACCGAGCCCTTGACCTTGGGGGCCTCGATCCTGGCCATCAGGATCTCCTTCTTGCCCTCGGGCACGGCGACGATGTCGACCTTGCCGGAGGCGCCTCGGCCCCTCTTGCCCTTGCGCCTCCCGCCGAAGGACGGCTCGTCCAGCTCCTGCTCGCCGAGCAGGGGCCTTCTCTCCTCGGCGGCGAGCCGGGCAGCGCCGCGCGGAATTCGGCGAAGTCGCGGTAGGCGGTCGGGCAGGTGCCCTGGAGGTGTCGCGCGGCGTGGTGCGAGGGGTGGTCAGGCAGAAGGCCCTGAGCAGCCCCCATCGCACCCGGCGGCGTTCGTGGCTCCACTTGCGGCGGCAAGTCGGACAGCGGCGCTGACGCCGGTGCGAGGGCCTGGTGGCCTCGTGGCAGCGTCAGCAAAGCTGGCCGATCAGTTGCCTCCCGCAGTCGGAAACGTCCATCGAGCCCGCCTACCGGCTGGCCTGGAAGTTGCCGATCACCTTCTGGATCGATTATTTCGCGATCCCCTCCATGCCCAGCGACTTGACGAGGAAGGCGAACTTGTCCGCGGCCTCCTCGATGATCTTGGCCGTGGGCTTGCCGGCGCCGTGGCCGGCCTTGGTCTCGATGCGGATCAGCACCGGGTTGTCGCACGACTGCGCCGCCTGGATCGCGGCGGCGAACTTGAAGGAGTGCGCCGGGACCACGCGGTCGTCGTGGTCGGCCGTGGTGATCATCGTGGGCGGGTAGCAGGTGCCGGGCTTCAGGTTATGAAGGGGCGAGTACTTGATCAGGGCCTTGAACTCCTCGGGCTCCTCCGAGGAACCGTAGTCGTCCACCCAGGCGTGGCCGATCGTGAAGGTGTGGAACCGCAGCATGTCCAGCACGCCCACCGCCGGAAGTGCCGCGCCGTAGAGGTCGGGCCTCTGCGTGATGCACGCCCCCACGAGCAGCCCTCCGTTGGACCCGCCCGAGATCGCCAGCTTGGGGGTGCTGGTGTACTTGTTGCTGATCAGCCACTCGGCCGCGGCGATGAAGTCGTCGAACACGTTCTGCTTCTTGAGCTTCGTGCCGGACTTGTGCCACTGCTCGCCATATTCGCCGCCCCCGCGCAGGTTGGGCACGGCATACACTCCGCCCATCTCCATCCACACGATGGTCGCGGGGCTGAAGCTGGGGGTGAGCGAGATGTTGAACCCGCCGTATCCGTAGAGCAGGGTGGGGTTGGTGCCGTCGAGCTTCAGCCCCTTCTTGTGGCTGATGAACATCGGAACCTTGGTGCCGTCCTTGCTCGCGTAGAAGACCTGGGTCGTCTCGTAGTCGTTCGGGTCGAAGGCGACCTTGGGGGCCTTGTAGACGGTGCTCTCGCCGGTGCCTACGTCGTAGCGGTAGACGGTGGGCGGGGTGGTGAACGAGGTGAAGGAGTAGAACGTCTCCTTGTCGGTGCGCTTGCCGGAGAACCCTCCGGCGGTGCCGATCCCGGGGAACTTCACCTCGCGGACGAGCTTGCCGGCCATGTCGTGGACCTTGACCACGGTCCTCGCGTCCTTGAGGTACGAGGCGAAGAAGTGGTCGCCCACCAGGCTCACGTTCTGGAGCGTCTCGTCGGCCTCGGGGATCAGCGTCTTGGCCGCGGCGATCGGCATCTTGGTCAGGACGTTGTAGGCCACCACGCGGCCCTTCGGGGCGTCGCGGTCGGTCTTGAAGAAGAAGACCGGGCCGTCGTTGTCGATGAACGACCACTCGTCATCGAAGTTCGCCACGATCGAGATCGGCTCGCCCTGCGGCTCGCGCTCCAGATCCTTGTAGAGGACCTGATACTTGTCGTCGGTGCCCTTGGAGATCGTGATGACCAGATACTTGCCGTCGTCGGTCGCGTTGCCCGAGAACTGCCAGATCTTCTGGTCGGGGCGTTCGTAGATGAGCACGTCCTCGGACTGCGGGGTGCCGACCTTGTGGTAGTAGAGCTTCTGGAAGAAGTTCGCGCCCTTGAGGTTGTCGCCGGCCTGGGGCTCGGGATACCGCCCGTAGTAGAAGCCCTTGCCGTCCTTCGTCCACGAGGCGCCCGAGAACTTGATCCACTTGAGCTGGTCGTCCAGGTCCTTGCCGGTCTCCACGTCGCGGAGCTTCCACTCCTGCCAGTCCGACCCGGCCGAGGCCAGCCCGTAGGCGAACAGCTTGCCGTCGTGGCTGAAGCTCGCGCCCGACAGCGCAGTCGTGCCGTCCTTGGTCAGCGTGTTGGGGTCGATCAGGACTCTGGGCTCGCCGCTCAGGGATTCGGCGGTATAGACCACGCTCTGGTTCTGGAGGCCGCTGTTGCGCGAGAATGCGTAGCGCTCGCCCTCCTTGCTGGGGATGCCGAACTTCTCGTAGTTCCAGAGCTCGGTGATCCTCTGCTTGAGGGGTCCGCGCGCGGGGATCTTCTCGAGATAGTCGAACGTGATCTTGTTCTCGGCCTCGACCCAGGCGCGGGTGACCTCGGAATCCGGGTCTTCCAGGGGGCGGAAGGGGTCAGGGACCTTCACGCCGTGGTAGGTATCGACGGTGTTGTCGCGAGGGGCCGTGGGATAGTCGAAGGCCTTATCCTTCGGGGTCTCCGCCATCGAATCCGGGGATGGGGTCATGACCAGGAGGGCTCCAGCAATACCGAGGGCAAGTCGCTTGGCGATCATGGGGCCGGGTGTCCTGTTTTCAAAGACGAGCGGGGCGGTCCTGCGCCGAAGCCAACAGTCTACGGGCCCAATCGCGGCCCGCCAAGCCGCGAGCATTGAAGACCAGGACGATTGCAAAGTCGAGTCGGGGCGTTTATTTCTTGACAGCGGAAGAACTTGTCACCACCGATCCGGGACGGACGCCCATGACCACCCCCGCCGTCGATTCGCTCCTGGCCGCCTTCGCGCGACTGACCGACCCGC
>JANOBY010000496.1:0-2058 GCA_031411935.1 Planctomycetales bacterium
CCGTGCGTGTGTCGGGGTCGACCACCCACACAAGCTTCACGCCCGCGTCCAGATACTCCGCAACCTTTCGCTCGACGTCCCTGGCAAGGTCGTTCGCCGAGATCACCTCGACCACCAGGTCGGGCACGACCCGCAGGAAGCCCTCGGAAAGCCGGCCCGCCGCGAACCGATCACCGGCGACGAAGGTCACATCGGGCCTGCGGACTTTGGCGGGATCGTCGGGGAAGCACTGGAGACCGTTGTCGGCGGGCCAGACGATTCCCAGGTTGTGCCGTCCCACGTGACTCGCAAGCAGCCCGAACGTTTCGCCGCCCACCCAGCTCGATAGCGTGCCCGAGTTGATCGCCACGAGCCTTCCGTCCACCAGCTCGAAGCCCTTGCGATCGGGCATCGCCAGCAAGTCTTCGGGGGTGCAAGTCTGGGTTGCAGTGTGCATCGGCCGGTCTCTATGGGAATAGGGCAATCTCGCCGGTCGGTCTGCTTATCAAGGCCCGATCGCATCCTGGGCCTGCCCGATCGCCTCTTCAATCCACGCACGCCGCCCCGCATCGTGCTCGTTTTCCGCCGCCGAACGGAGCACGCTCAACGCCTCCGGGGAGGCGAGGGTGACCAGGCCATCGAGGGCCTGCTGCCAGACCACGGGAATCGGGTCGCCAAGCACATCGGCAAGGAAGCCGATCGCCGAAGACTCCCTCTGCTGCCAGATCGCTTCTACAAGAATCGAACGGAAGATCGGATCGTCCTCGCAGCGATACGCTTCCTGCAAATCGGGGAGGGCGTCGGGGCCGAGTTCTCGAAGGCCGTGGAAGGCTCCCTCGTGGTCGCCGGACCTCGCCCGCTCGATGTAGTCATCGACGACACCCATGATCGTCCACCTGCCGAAGGAATGCCGTGAACTTTACGTGCCCGCCCGCCGCGATCCGGTCAGGTCACGTCAGGTCCGCCCCTGGCGGACCCCGGGCAGGGAGGCGCCCCAGCCGAGCTTGTCCCTCAGGGTTCGGTAGAAGGTCTGGCCGGGCAGGCGGATCATGGGGAAGGATGCGGCCCCTCGGCGGATCGCGATCCTGTCGCCGTGGTCCAGGGGGATCTGCACCTGGCCGTCCACCACGAGATAGGTCGAGCCGTCGGGGTTGCTGGACGTGAGCTCGAACACGCGGTTGGTGCTCTCGACCAGCGGCCTCTGCGTGAGCGTGTGCGGGCAGATGGGCGTGACCACGAACATGTGGGCATCCGGCGGCAAGATCGGCCCCCCGGCCGAGAGGCTGTGCGCGGTCGAACCCACGGGCGTGGCCACGATCACGCCGTCGCCGCGATAGGTGATCACGTCCTCGCCGTCGATCGCCAGGCCGATCTCCAGGAGGTGGAACTCGGGAGCGGCCCGCAGGACCACGTCGTTCAGGGCGCGGAAGATGCGCGGGCGGTCCCCCTTGTGCAGGAGCGTGGCGTCGAGCGTCATGAGGTGGTCGATCGCGAACCGCCGCTCGGCCAGGTCGCCCAGGCGGCTCACGAGGTCCTCGGGCGTGAGGTCGGCCAGGAACCCGAGCCACCCGAGGTTCACGCCCAGGACCGGGATCGGCCGGTCGCCCATCCGTCGCGCGGTGTGCAGGACGGTGCCGTCCCCTCCGAGCACGAACGCGATGTGCGCGGAGAGGCCCGACAGGTCGCTCTCGGCCCCGAGATCGATGTCCGTGAGCCGCAACCCCGGCTGGTCGTTCATGGCCGTGGCGATCAGGTCGGCCGCGGCCGGCACGTTGGTCTTCGTGCCGTTGCCCAGGATCGCCACGGACAGGGGGGCTCGCGTGTTGGACATAAGGCAAAAGTCCAGGTCGGAGAGAGCGAGCGAAGAAAGGCCCACGGAGGCCGGCCCGCATTTTACGGCAACGGGCACGCCCATGCCCACTCTCCGGCCCGGGAATGCAGGACGATTGCAAAGTCGAGTCGGGGCGTTTATTTCTTGACAGCGGAAGAACTTGTCACCACCGATCCGGGACGGACGCCCATGACCACCCCCGCCGTCGATTCGCTCCTGGCCGCCTTCGCGCGACTGACCGACCCGCG
>JANOBY010000497.1:0-3791 GCA_031411935.1 Planctomycetales bacterium
CAACCTGACCATCTCCAAGTTCGTGGACGCGAACGCGAAGAAGGGGGTCCAGGTCGGCGGAAAGGTCACGGGCTCGATTACACCGGGCACGAACAAGAAGGCGCCGGTGTCGATCTTCGCCGAGGTGAAGGACCCCCTGGGTTTCAGCTCCAACCCCGATGCCCCCTTCGATTCCCATCTGGAGGGGCTCGATTACTCCTTCTCGCTGGGCAAGAACACCGCGTTCCCCACGAAGTTCGCCACGGATTCCGACCCCTCGGGGGCGCTGGCCGAGGCCTCGTCGATGATCTTCCGGGCGAGGGTCGCCGCCGGATACCTGCCCGACCCGGACGAGTTCTGGAGCGACTCGCTGCCCGGGGCGCTCGACCTGTTCACCCTGGTCCTGGGCACGGACGCGGACCACAACATCAGCGCGGATCTGACCTTCGCTTCGAGCACGGACGCCTTCGCGCTGGACTTCCGCGACCATCTGGGGGCGAGCTTCGACCCGACCGACGCGGCGGCGATCCTGGCCCTCGAGCAGTCCATCTCCACGCAGTTCGTGAACGGGGCGCTCCTGCTCGATCTGGACGACCTCTTCACCGTGGGGTTCACGCCGAAGGCCGGGGTGAATGAGTACACCTTCGGCAAGAGCACGATCCTGAACCTGGGGGCCCTGGAGGCCGTCCCCGAACCCGGGAGCTTCGCCATGCTGGGCCTGGGCCTGGCGGGATGCCTCGCGTCGTACCGGACCCGCCGACGCCGGGCCATGGCCGGTCTCCCACCCGAAGGCCCGGGCCACCCCGTGCCGTCGCGCGTGACCGGAGGAGCCTAGCGCGAGTCCCCCGGGCGCGCCCCGAGGCTCGCCCGCCCCTGGGTTGTGTGGGGATCACGGCGTGTTGGGCGGATTCTCGCGAGGTTCGCGATCGACCACGCCGTGGATGGCGGCGTTCAGGAGGCGTCCCGGGCATGGGGTCCAGAAGGCCAGGCGGACGAGGTGGCGGCCGGTCACGCTGCGGTTGATGGCGACCACCTCGCCCGAGAGGCAGTCGCGTTCCTGCCCCGGCACGAGACAGAACCACACGTCGCGATCCTCCGGGGGCGGGTCCACCGTTTCGAGCGCGGCCCCCCCCAGGCTCAGGTCCAGCAGGCGGGCGGCCATGACCTGGAACTCGCCCTTCTCCCACCAGCCCAGCAGCGACTGGTATTCCAGAGTGACCGACCTGGGGGCCATCCGCCGCTCGCCGGTGACGGAGTCCGGGTCGGCCTGGACCTCGTGCAGGGGCCATCCCACGGCGAGGTGGGGCTGGGGCGAGGGCCAGTTCGGCGGGACGGCATCGGGGTCGTCATGATGGTCGGACATGGCCACTTGCACCCACAGAGGACGCGCCGCCTTCGACCTCCGGGCCGAGCCGTCGCATCCGGGAAGAGGCTTCAAGGGAAGTGTAGGCCGCGTTCACGTCGGCGGGGGCGGGTTCGGAGTCGATGGGCCCCGCGATCCTCCCCCCATCGGGTCGGATTCCGGGAGACGATGGGGCGGCGGGCCGGCGGGCCGGGTGGACAACACGGGGGCGATCCTGGGCGGGTGGATGGGGATGTGCATGCGGAAGAGGCTCCCGCGGCCGACCTGGCTCTCGACCTCGATCGTGCCGCCCTGGTCGCTCACGATCCCGTAAGAGACCGAAAGGCCGAGCCCGGTGCCCTGCCCCACGGGCCGGGTGGTGAAGAAGGGCTCGAAGATGTGCGGCAGGTGGTCGGGGGCGATCCCGTCGCCGTGATCCTCGACCTCCACGACCGCGGCCTGCGTCCCCTCGGGCCGGGTGCGGATCTCGATCCGCCCGCCGTGGTGAGAGGCCTGGATCGCGTTGAGCAGGATGTGCATGAAGGCCTGGTTGAGCTTGCCCGCGAAGCAGGCCACGGTCGGCAGGGGCTGGAAGCGGGTCTCGACGTAAAGGGCCTTCTTGTAGGTCTCGTGGCCCAGGGCCTCGACGGTCGATTGCAGGGCGGCGTTGAGGTCCACGTCCTTGAACTCGGCCTCGTCCAACCGCGCGAAGTCGCGAAGGTTCTGGACGATCGATCGCACGCGTCGGAGGCCCTCGGCCGAGCTCGCGAACATGTGGGGAAGATGCTCGCGGAGGTAGGGCAGGTCCAGCTCCTGCTCCAGGCGCAGCGCCTCGGCGGCGAGATCGGGGTTGGCCCCGGCCAGGGGCCCCGCGGCCTCGCGATACTTGTCCAGCAGGCGCATGGCGTCCATCACGTCGCGGTGCAGGACGGCCAGGTTGTTGACGACGATGCTCAGCGGGTTGTTCATCTCGTGCGAGACCCCCGCGGCCAGCCGGCCCAGGCTGGCGAGCTTCTCGGTCTCGATCAGCGTGAGCTTGGCCGCGCGGACGTCGTGCTCGAGCCGGACGATCCGCTCGCCGGCGCGGACGCGCACCCGCAGCTCGTCGCGGTCGAACGGCTTGGTGAGGAAGTCGTCGGCGCCGGCCTCCATGCCCTCGACCAGGTCCTCCTTCTGGGACTTGGCGGTCAGCAGGATCGCATAAACATATCCGGGCCGGGGTGTCGCGCGGATGCGGCTCAGGAGGCTCGGGCCGTCGAGCACGGGCATCATCCAATCGGTGATGACCATGCGGAAGGGGGCCTGCTGGAAGAGGTCCCACGCCTGGGCTCCGTCGCTCGCGGGGGTCACCTCGTAGCCCCACTTCTGGAGGTAGCTCTGCAACAGCCTGCGGGAGACCGGGTCATCCTCCACGATCAGGATGTGCAAGGGGGAGGCCACAGGGGAGGTCGGGGGGCGCTGGACGCTCATGGCACACCCGGCGTGTTGAGCCCGACGAGGGCCTGCGTGAGCTCGGTCACCGAGGCCCTGAGCGTGGTCCAGGTCGGCTCGATCGCGTCCCAGGCCTCGTCTCGCCCGGCCATCTCCAGAAGGCGGGCCGCCTCGGTCGCCGTCCTCGCGCCGAAGGTCGAGGTCGAGCCCCTGAGCACGTGCGCGGACCTCCGCAGGCCCGGCCCGTCGCGCTGGGAGATCGCCTGGCGGATCTCGTGGAGACGGCCGGGGCACTCGTCGACGAACAACCCGGCGAGCTCCTTGAGGAGCTGGGTATCGCCGTCCACCCGCTTCATGGCCTCGCGCATGTCGAACTCGCGGGACCCGTGCCCCGGCACGTCGGAGGCCAGTCGGTCCAGCACGCGGTCCAGGTCCTGGGCCTGGAGCGGCTTGGAGAGGTAGTCGTCCATGCCGTGGGCCAGGCACCGCTCGCGGTCCCCCTTCAGGGCATGAGCGGTCATGGCCACGATCGGGACGTGGGCACCGGTGGCCTGCTCGCGCAGGCGGATGGCGGCGGTGGCCTCGAGCCCGTCGAGCTCGGGCATCTGCACGTCCATGAGCACCGCGTCGAAGTCGCCCCCTTCCAGGGCATTGATCGCCTCCCGACCGTTGCCCACCACCTCGACCGCGTGGCCGCGTTTCTCCAGGAGCCTCACGGCCAGCCGCTGATTCACCGGGTTGTCCTCGGCCAGGAGCAGGCGATGCGGGCGAAGCCCCGCGACGGGGCGGGGCGTGACGGACTCCTCGGTGTGGTCCTCGGGCTCCATCGAGGCGCCCAGGGCCGTCACGATCGCGTCGAGCAGGATCGACTGGCGGATCGGCTTGGTGAGGCACGACGCCACGCGCAGGTCTCGGCACCGGGCGGCGTCCTCGCGACGGTTGGCCGACGAGAGCATCATGAGCGTGGCGCCGACCAGCTCGGGCTGCTCTCGGATGCGTTCGGCCAGCATGAACCCGTCCATCTCGGGCATCATGGAGT
>JANOBY010000498.1:0-6646 GCA_031411935.1 Planctomycetales bacterium
GCATCGGCCCGCGGGATTGCCCCCAACTCCGCCGCGGCCGGTTGGTCCCGTTCCCGCCGCTGCGAGCGTCGGTGGCGCGGTCTTCCGGTTCCGCCCGCGGCATGGCCAACGTGTGGTGCGGGGCGGGGGCGCTGAACTCCATCGCGGATTCGTAGGCCATCCCGCCGACGTAGAACGCGTACGTCGTTCCCGTGCACAGCACCACTCCCAACACGAGCCCCAGCACGAGGCCCCTTTTCCAACTGCGGTCGGCCGTCCGCGTGCGTTTTTGGAAGTCGCGGTGGATGCGGTCGTAATCGTAGTCGTCGTTGGTGTCCATGTTCGCCCCCGTCACAATCGGATCCTTCAGACCTCATTGTTGATCACCCGCCGTGAAAGCAACGTGAGAGTTCCCGATCCGTTTGACTGGGTGGGTATAGCAAACGTACCCGGTTACCCACGCTTAAGCGGTTCGCCGACAATCTTGGCATACCACTTGCCGAATTCGTTGCCGAGACGATGCACAGTAACGCTCAGAACGGCTAACCCTCCGTCGCCAAGGCGGCTTATGGCAAAAATCCTAATCGTGGACGACGACCTCCGACTCTGCGACCATCTCTGGCAGGTCTTGCGGCAAGGTGGCTATCGCGTGGCCCTGGCCCACGACACCGCCGAGGCCGTCGAGCAGCTTCGCCACGCGTCCTACCGCGTGGCCATGATCGACATGATGTTGCCCGACGGCGACGGACGGGCGGTCTTCGCCCTCGTCCGGGACGCCGACCCGACGACCCGGACCGTCCTCATGACGAGCAGGTCGGAGGAAACGAACTCCATGGTCGAGAAGATCCTCGGCGCGGGAGCAGACGCGGCCTGCTTCAAGCCCTTCGACGTGCCCGAATTGCTCGGCACCCTCGACCGACTCGTCAACATGCCCGGATGATCTCGGATGGATTCCCTCAAGCCGTTGAACATCCTGATCATCGAGGACGACCCCGACGCGCGCGCGAATCTCCGCGACATCCTCGAAATTGACGCCCACCGGATCGAGATGGCGGGCTCCTCGGCCGAGGCCTTCAGGCGAGACGACTGGTCGACGATCTCGGCCATCCTCCTCGATCGCAAACTCCCGGATGCCACCGCCGAGGAGCTCCTGCCACGCCTCAAGGCGATCGCCCCCGACGCGGCCGTGATCGTCGTGACCGGCTACTCCGACCTCCAGGGGGCCATTTCGGCCCTCCGGCAAGGAGCAACCGACTACATCCTGAAGCCGATCGATGCCGACGACCTGAGGCTCCGCCTGAGGCAGGTCGCGATCTACCAATCGACCCGCAGCGCGCTCCACCTGGCCGAACGCCGATTCCGGCTGCTTGTCCAGAATTCCAGCGATATCATCACCGCGTTCGACACCGCGGGGACCGTCCTTTATCAGAACCCGGCGATCGAGCGGATGCTGGGTTATAGCTCGGAATCCCTGCTCGGCAAGAATGTATTCCTCGGCGAGTTGCTCCATCCGGACGACGTGTCTGTCCTTCGATCTTGCGTGGTCCACGCGCAGGAGAGGCCGGGCTTGCCGATCGTCGCCGAGTTCCGCATGAGGCACTCCGATGGGTCGTGGCGAGACCTCGAAGCGCTCGTCCAGGACCTCCGGCACGAACCGGGCATCAACGCGATCATCGCCAGCTCTCGCGACGTGACGGAGCGAAAGCGGGCCGAGGAGGCGAATCGGGCGAGCGAGGAACGCTTCCGCCGCCTGTTCGACTCCGGGATCGTGGGCGTGGGGGTCAGCGACCGCTCGGGGCTCTGGCGAGAGGCGAACGACGAGCTCTTGAGGATCCTCGGGCGGTCGCGTTCCGACCTCGAATCGGGCCGGGTACGTTGGCTGGAAGCGACGCCCGAACAGGATCTACCGCTCGGTCGCGCGGGGCTCCTCGATGCCGATCATCATGGGGTCTGCGCCCCGTACGAGAAGGAGTATCGGCTCGCGGACGGATCGACGGTCCCCGTCCTGATCGGCTACGCGTCCCTCGAAACTTCGGACAACCTGTTCATCTGCGTGGTCCTGGACATGACCGTCGCGAAGCAGACCGAGAACCTGCTCCGGCTCGAACGGGACTTCGCCCGCGGGCTCATCGAGGGGGCCCCCGCCATCGTCCTCGTCCTCGATGCCCAGGACAGGATCGTCCGCTTCAATCGGTTCGCCGAGGACCTCTCGGGATATCGCACCGAGGAGGTCCTGGGGCGGGACTACTTCGAGACTCTCGTCCCCGAGCGCGATCGGGCCGCGGTCCGCAATCTCTTCCATCAGACGCCCACGGAGCCCGAGCCCGGGGGGACGATCAACCCGCTGCTCACCCGCGACGGGCGGGAGCGGGAGGTCCGCTGGTCGAGGCGCCTCCTGAGCGATGATGACGGCCGGGTGGTCGGCGTGCTGGCGCTCGGCCAGGACGTGACGGACCTGAAGGAGGCCCAGGAGCGGGCCATGAGGTCGGAACGCCTTGCGGCGATCGGCCAGATGGTCACCGGCCTCGCGCACGAGAGCCGCAATGCGCTGCAACGGTGCCAGGCCTGCCTGGAGATGCTGGCCCTGCACGTCGATGACCGCCCCGAGGCCCTGGGGCTCATCCAGCGCCTCCAGAGGGCGCAGGACGACCTTCACCACCTCTACGTGGACGTCCGCAGCTACGCCGCACCGATCCGGCTCGAACGCGAGTCGTGCGACCTGGAGACGATCTGGCAACGATCCTGGGCCCATCTGGATCCCCAGCGCCAGGGGCGGATCGCAAGCCTCGTCGCGTTCGTGGGCCCGTTCGACTCCCGATGCGAGGCCGATCCGTTTCGCCTGGGGCAGGTCTTCTCGAACCTCTTCGAGAACTCGCTCGCCGCCTGCCGCGATCCGGTCCGCATCCAGGTGGACTGCGCCACCGATCGGATCGACGGAAAGCCGGCGGTCTCCTTGACCATCTCCGACAACGGGCCGGGGCTCGGGCCGGTCGGCCTCCACAGGGTTTTCGAGCCGTTCTACACCACCAAGACCAAGGGAACAGGGCTGGGCATGGCGATCTCGCAGCGGATTGTCGAAGCTCATGGGGGGACGATCTCCCTGGGCGATCATTCCGGGCCCGGGGCCAAGTTCATCATCACCTTGCCGCGAGGGACGCCATGAGCCGATCGCTACGTATCGCCGTCGCGGACGACGAACCCGACATGCAGGACTATTTTCGCACCATCCTGCCCCGACTCGGCCATGCCGTGGTCGCCGTGGCCGGGACCGGCGTGGAACTCCTGGCGAAGTGCCGCGAGACCCGCCCCGACCTGGTCATCACCGACATCAAGATGCCCGACATGGACGGGATCGAAGCCTCGGTACAGCTCTACCAGGAGATGCCCACGCCGGTCATCCTGGTCTCGGCCTTTCACGATGCCGAGTTCCTCCGCCGCGCCGAGGCCGACCACGTCCTGGCCTATCTGGTCAAGCCGATCAAGCAGGCCGACCTCGAGCCGGCCATCACGATCGCGATGAAACGCTTCGAGCAATTTCAGGCCCTTCACAAGGAAGCCGCCGACCTGAAACAGGCGCTCGAGGATCGCAAGACGATCGAGAAGGCCAAAGGGCTCCTCATGAAGAAGGCGAATCTCGACGAGCACGCCGCCTTCCGCCGCCTCCAGAAGCTCGCCAGCGACCGGAACAAGAAGCTCATCGAGATCGCCCAGAGCATCCTCACCGCCGAGGAAGCCTACGGCGCGTCCTGAACCTTCGCCCATCGCCGCAAGCTCGCCCCGCTCTCGGCTTCCGGAGCGCTCCGAGGATCGTCCAATCGTGAAATAAGCAGAGGATGGCGATGAGGCCATCCTCGCGAGGCCGGAATCCGCCCGATCCTTCCGGATTCGCACGGCACCTGCGGCCCCCTCCCCGGGCGTCGCCTGGTGCGGGTTACTTCACCACGCCTCGGACGTATCGGTGGCAGTCCACGCACTTCATGGTGATCCGGTTGAAGGCGATGGCCGCTCCATCGAGGTTTTTGGCCTTTGCCTTCGCGAGCAGGTCGTCGGTCAGGCGCTGGAATTCCGCGGTATACGGCAGGTATTCCTCGACATTCGGGATGGTGGTCACCTCCCACTCGGCCGCGGCGCTCATGGCCTTCAGCTTCTTCGCGTTCTCGGCGACCATCGCGAAGTCCTCGGTCGTCAGCCCTTCCAGAACATGCTTGGAATAATCCAGCTTCTGCCTCATGAAGGTGCTACGCAGCTTTGGCTTGACGGGGTCTTGACCGTGAGCGACCACCACCAGCGCCGTGGCGGACAGGAGGAGACTGGCGACCGTCCGCATCGTGGAAAATCTCATCGTCGTATCCTTCCAACAAGAACGGAGATGGTCTGGATCCGTATCGACAAGCGCCACCCCTGGGATCGAGCCGCACGCTGCGGCATACGCGTATGCGATCTGGCGGGGGCGATTGTCTCGCGCCGCGACTGAACTCTGCCCCCGACTCCGGCCCGTCGAAGACGCTCTCCGATGGCGGGGATTCGGGATCGTGCCGATCGGCGTTGAGGTCCGGGTCACTCGTGACCGTCTCCGGGGTTCGGGGGGATCGCTCCATCCCGTCTCCTGGTTCGCCATTCCTTTCCGCCGAGGGCCGCCCTGGAGGCAGCCCTTCGAGTCCGGTCATGAGACCCGGGATCACGCCTCGTGGAGGAGAGTTCCATCGCCGGATCGGCTCGAACATCCCCGC
The DNA here is from genome assembly GCA_031411935.1 of Planctomycetales bacterium. Classification (GTDB taxonomy): domain Bacteria; phylum Planctomycetota; class Planctomycetia; order Isosphaerales; family Isosphaeraceae; genus JAQGHR01. The sequence goes on from JANOBY010000498.1 coordinate 4,710, forward strand.
GAAGTAGAGGCATCGCCCCTCATGAGCGACGATCGACCTAGCATCGATCAGCCCATCCGAGGTGTCAAGGCATCGTCCCGCGAACCTGTCGCATTCGTCCCCGATCGGGAGGGTGTCGAGACGATCCCGGAAGCAGTACGCAGCCCCGCCTTCGGCGTTCGCCAATTTTTGATGGCCGAGTCAAGCAACGGGAAGAGGATGGCGGAGTCATCCCAAGCCATCCTCTCCGGAGGCGCCGCGTCGGCCCGGATTATTCTGCCTGGAGGGAGGCCATGTCGATCGAGAAGCGATACTTCACGTCGGACCGGGACATCCGCTCGTAGGCCTCGTTAATTTTCTGGATGGGGATCACTTCGACATCGGCCGTGATGCCGTTCGTCCCGCAGAAGTCGAGCATCTCCTGCGTCTCGGCGATGCCCCCGATAGGCGATCCCGAGAAGCTCCTTCGCCCCACGATCAGGCCGAACACGTTCACGGGCAGCGGCTTTTCGGGCGCCCCGACCATCGTGAGATTGCCGTCGCGGGTCAGGAGATTGAGGTACGCGTTGATGTCATGAGGCGCGGCCACGCAGTCCAGGATGAAGTCGAAACTCCAGGCGTGCTTGCTCATCTCGTCATCGTTCCGGGAGACGACCACCTCGTCGGCACCAAGGCGAAGTGCATCCTCTTTCTTGCCGGGCGACGTGGTGAAGACCACCGTGTGAGCCCCGAACGCGTGGGCAAACTTGACGCCCATGTGGCCCAGTCCACCGAGCCCCACCACGCCGACTTTTTTGCCCCGCGACACGCCCCAGTGCCTCATGGGCGAGTAGGTCGTGATGCCCGCGCAGAGGAGCGGGGCCACGCCCGCGAGGCTCAAATTCGCGGGCACACGCAGGACGAAGTGTTCATCCACGACGATGCTATTCGAATAGCCCCCATAGGTCACCGGGGCCGTCCCGTGCTTGTCGGGCGACCCGTAGGTGAGAACCTGATTCGGGCAAAACTGCTCGAATCCTGACGAGCATTGAGGACAGGTGTGGTCCGAATCGACCAGGCATCCCACCCCTACGTGGTCGCCGACCTGAAATTTGGTGACTCCCCCGCCGACCCTCGTGACCCGGCCCACGATCTCATGGCCCGGGACACACGGATACACCGCCGGCATGACATCTCGCCACTCGTTGCGCGAGTAGTGGAGGTCGGAATGGCATACCCCGCAGAACAGGATCTCGATCTCCACGTCCTGGTCGGTCGGGTCGCGACGAGTAATGGTCGTCGAGGCGAGACCCGAGGTAGGGCTCCCGGCGGAATAGGCTTTCGTGACGGGCATCAAGCGATCTCCTGTCGATCAAGGGGGCAGACTGAGAGATGGGATCGATCGCCGTGGTTGGGTCTCAGTGTGAAATTCGGGCCAACGGGCGGCTCGGCATGGGCCCCTCGACGTAGCAATTAGCTGCGTCCGAATGCGATCGTGACCAAGAGGATCGCCACGGGTAACGTCACTATGACGGTCACGAGATAGCGAGGTCGCCTGGTCTTGAGGAACGCTCGAAGGTGGCTGCCCGCGGCCCACACGATCATGAGGGCACCCACGATCATCATGAGGCCTTGAACGTCCAGATTCGCGCTCCGCTCATTCGATCAAGATCACGACCGCAGCCTTCATCCAGGCTTTCGTCAAGAGCTCGCCACTGGTGAGGGGCCGATCGGCCGAGGACAGCGATTCGGATGCCGAAAAGGCCACTTCTCACGTCGAGGCAGAAGACCCGGATGAGGCGGATTCCGCCTGCGCATGAAAAAAGGACTCACGTCTTTCGACGTAAGTCCTTGTGATGGCAAATACCGAAGAGAGGACTTGAACCTCCACGGGAGTATAAATCCCACTAGGACCTGAACCTAGCGCGTCTGCCAATTCCGCCACTTCGGCATGCCCCTCTTTTACCGAAATCCAGGGC
>JANOBY010000499.1:0-1750 GCA_031411935.1 Planctomycetales bacterium
GTGGGGGCGCTGGTGTAGACCATGACGTACTTGGTCTGTACGCCCGGGAGGGTCATCTGTCCCTCGACGCCGTTGAACGGGATCGCGTCTTCCGGGGTCTCGGCTCCGCGCTTCACGGACTTGAGCTGGCCGAGGCCTTCCTTCGTCTCGATGCTCACGTTGCTGCCCGTCGAGGGCTTCTCGGTGACCTTGCGGCCGCCGGTTGCGAACACGTACTCCCGCGTCACGTTCTTGCTCGCCTTGTCGGCCTTGAGCCAGTTGCCCATCTTGGGCGTGCCGCCCTGGTTGATGCTGAGCATCTCGTACTTCTCGTTTCGGGTCACGTTGTCGCTGAAGCCCCGGCAGGCCTCGTTCGTGAACTGGGGGTTCATCGGTGCGGTCGCCACGGCCTTGAAGCCGCGGTACGTCACGCCCTTCTGAACCACGTCCCCGGTCCACTCCCACTCCAGCATCATCGGCTGGGGGTACTTCTTCTCTTTGTCTTTGCTGTCCTGGCCGATGATCGGCGAGGCGGCGATGGCCAGCATGGCCACCGCGAGGAAGCGTTTCATCGCGATCTCCTTGTGTGCCGGATCCCTTCCGTCGATGACGTGCCATACCAAATCGGGTTGATTAATCTCCATCGGCCGAGTCGCAAGCATCGACCCACGAGCAACTTGCGACAGGCCCGAAGAGGAACAGATCAACCCGATTTGGTATCAGTCGCATCCCGCCGAGCGAACTATCACGCGCGGGGCGCTGCGGTTATGCGAGAGAACCGCACCGCCAGGTCCGACCCCTCACGCGACACGCGATCCCGTCAGTATCTCAACCTACGAGCAGGCAAGCAAGGCCCGATACTCGCGCGAGCGTGGTTTATTCGTCGTTCCCGTCGATCCTCAGCCCCTTCACGCGAGCCTCGAACCGCTGTCTTTCCGCCACCAGTGCCTCGTGCAGTTCCTTGTCCAACTCCTTGCGCTGGGCCTGCGTGTGCTCGTGGGCCTCGCCGAGGAGGGAGGCACGATCCCCGCCGAAGAACGTCAGACGGTCGAGGGCGGCATCGATCAACTCCTGCGTGACGCGCCTGGCCCGCTCGATCAACTCCCGTGCGTCCGCCTGATGCTTCTCTACGGCGGTGTAGTACTTGGAGAGGTTCTCGCCAAACATCGGCCGCAGGGCGTCGTCCATCGCCTGCTGCAGCGCGGGGGCCAGGGAGCTTGGGTCGTTCTCGGGCATGCCGGCAGCGTACCACGGCGACAGCGGGGGGTGCGACCGAAGGCGACAGGCTCGACAAGAGCCGAAAGCCAGAGGGACGCGGCCCCGCGTCGCCGGATGGTGGCGAGCATGAAAAAACGGGACGAGGAGCGTACCCCTCGTCCCGGCGGATCAGAGCCCTCGCGCTTCGGCGATGACGGAGAGCGCCCTGTCGCGGGCTTCCTGCTCGCCTTCGGTAAGCGTGATGCCCTGGTTCAAATCCATGTCCACGGTCTGGGTCAGAAGGTATTCCAGGGCATCCAGCAGGTTCTCGTGGGTGTTGCAGGCCCGGACGATGAAGGCGGCGTTCGGTGGGGTATATGCAACAGCTACGAGGCCGTCTGCGGAACGGACCATGAAGCCGTCCCAGGCTTGTCCAGCCCAGGGTGTTCCTGGCTCACGCCTCGCGTCTTCGATCGTCCACGGCGTGGGTGTGTGGTCCGGTGCTGTGGTGGTGTTCTCCATGTGGTTGGTGGAAGGGGATGAGAGGATAGAAGGTCAGCCGTGGCACCGGGGC
>JANOBY010000500.1:0-4921 GCA_031411935.1 Planctomycetales bacterium
GAGCCCTGGAGGCGAGCCCAGGTCCGGTTCCTTGCCGATCGCTTACGTATGTTACTGCGACAGAATGGTTGGGCAGTCCTCCCGTCGAGTGGGCCCATCGTGCCGGTGCATGTGGGAGACCCCGCGCTGGCGATGGCGAAGTCCTCGGCTCTGAGGTCGCTTGGCTTCCACGTCCCGGCGATCCGCCCCCCCACCGTTCCCGAGGGCACATCTCGCTTGCGAATCAGCGTGACGGCCTCGCATACGGAGGGGCAGATCGAGGCGCTGGTGACGGCGCTGGGGGCTTTCGGATAATCTGGAATGTCCGGCAAAGGGCCCGGGTCTCGTCCCTCACGCTTCGGGGTGGTCTACGTGGATTGGGAACTGTTGAGACGGGCCGAGTTTCCTGTGGCCGAGCGTTGGGCCTATTTTGACCACGCCGCCGTGGCCCCCTTGCCCAGACGTTCAGGCCAGGCGATCCGCGACTGGACGACCGAGCAGGAACAAAGCGGCGTGGTGCACTGGGTCCGGTGGGAGGCCGGGATCGAAGGGCTCCGGCGAGACCTTGCGGCGCTCATTAACGCACACAACGATGAGATCGCCTTCGTCGGCTCTACCACTCAGGGCATTGGCCTGGTGGCGGAGGGGTTCCCCTGGAGGGACGGCGACAACGTCGTGACGGCGCAGGAGGAGTACCCCTCAAACCTCTATCCCTGGATGAATCTCGCCAGCCGGGGAGTGAGCGTCCGCACAGTCCCTACGAGGGACGGGCGAATCTGGGTGGACGACCTGGCCGCCGCCATGGATTCGCGGACGCGTGTCCTGACCATCAGCCACGTCGAGTTCGCGTCGGGTTTCCGGAACGACCTCGATGCTCTCGGGAACCTCTGCCGGGAACGAGGCGCGGCATTCTTCGTGGACGCGATCCAGGGGCTCGGTCCCCTGACCATCGACGTCCAGCGGACGCCCATTGACTTCCTCTGCGCGGATGGTCACAAGTGGCTGCTTGGCCCCGAGGGGGCGGGCGTGCTCTTTATCCGCCGCGAGTGGATCGAGCGATTGCGGCCCCTGGGCGTGGGGTGGCACAGCGTGACGGGATCGTACAACGCTTCGACGATTGAGTTCACGCTCAAGCCCAACGCTCAGAGGTGGGAAGGAGGGACCTTCAACATGCCCGGCTTGCAGGGACTCGCGGCCAGCGTGAGGTTGCTCCACGAACTCGGCCTGGATTCCGTGTCGGAACGGATCCTCGATAGGGCGAGCGCGGTTCGCGAGATCGCCTCCTCGGCCGGGTGGACCGTCGCGGGATCGTCACGCCCGTCCGACTGGTCGGGTATCGTGCCGCTGGTGAAGGAGGGGGTGGATCCTGATGCGTTTGCGAGGTCGGCCCGTTCGCGCGGGATCGCCCTGGCTTGCCGCCGCGGTCGGGTCAGGGTCAGCCCCCATGTGTACACGAACGCCGACGACCTCGAGCGCTTGCGGGAGATCCTGACATGAGGAAACTCCCTCCGCGTACGGCGGTCTTCACCGGCACGTTCGACCCGCTCACGCTCGGGCACCTCGACGTGATCCGTCGCGGGACCGTGCTCTTCGATCACCTGGTCGTGGGCATCGGGGTGAACCCGAACAAGGCCATGCTATTCTCGATCGAGGAGCGCGTGGAGCTTGCCTCCAAGGTCGTCGAATCGTTCCCGAACGTGACGGTCGAGCCCTTCGCCGGGCTAGCCGTGAAGTTCGTGAAGGAGCTCGGGGCAAGGGTGATCCTGCGAGGCGTACGTACGCTTTCGGACATGGAATACGAGTTCAGCATGACGCTGACCAACGCCCGACTCGACCCCGAGATCGAGACCGTGTTCCTCATGGCCGACGGCGAGTACTCCCACGTTTCGAGCTCGCTCATCAAGCAGGTCGCCACATATGGCGGTGAGGCCTCCCTGTGGAAGTTCGTCCCGCCTGAAATGATCGACCCCATCATGGCGAAGATCCGGGCCGGGGTCGAGATATGACGATTGCTCCATCGATCCGACCCGATCGATGCACCGCACGAAATCCAGATTGTTCTCAGTCGAGGCTCGTTCCTCTTCCCATCCTTTCGCGTGAGACCCCGAGTTCCATGTCCAACGTCGTCCCCATTCGTCGAGCCTTGCTGAGCGTTTCCGACAAGAGCGGGTTGCTCGATCTGGCCCGCGCCCTCGCGTCCCAGGGCGTGGAACTGCTTGCGAGCGGAGGGACTTACAAGGCTCTTCAAGACGGTGGCCTCGCCGTGATCGAGGTCTCGGCCTACACGGGACAGCCCGAGATTCTGGGAGGGCGGGTCAAGACGTTGCATCCCAGGCTGCACGGCGGGATCCTGGCTCGTCGCGATGTGCCGGGCGACCTTGAGGCGTTGAGGGCCCAGGGCATCGAGCCGATCGACCTGGTCGTGGTGAACCTCTACCCCTTCGAGCAGACGGTCGCGAAGTCGGACGTGACCTTTGAAGAAGCTGTGGAGAACATCGACATCGGCGGTCCGAGCCTCGTTCGAGGGGCCGCGAAGAACTTCGCGCATGTGGCGGTCCTCACCTCGCCCGATCAGTATGGGGAGTTCCTGAGGGAATGGGAGGAACACCGGGGGACGAGCGAATCCCTGCGTAGGCAGCTTGCGCGTGACGTTTTTCGCTTGACCTCGCGATATGATTCGGCGATCTCGGCCTACCTCGATGGTCAAGCCGAGGAGACCCCGAACGCCTCAGCCTTCCCCGAGCGTATGCACATCGGATTTGATCGCCGGGCCGTCCTTCGCTACGGGGAGAATCCCCATCAGAGGGCGGCCTTTTACGTCGAGAGCGGGGTCCGCGGGGCGGTCCTGGCCAATACGAGGATCTTGCACGGCAAGGAGCTCTCGTACAACAATCTGCTGGACCTGGATAGCGCACTGAGGCTTGTCAAGTTGTTCGAGGAGCCGGCGTCGGTTCTCCTCAAGCACAATAATCCCTGCGGCGCGGCCGTGGCTGCGTCCCCCTCCCAGGCGTTCGAGCTTGCCTATGAGGGCGACCCGATCAGCGCCTTTGGGGGCATCGTCGGTCTGAATCGCGTGGTGGATCGCGCCACAGCCGAGCGGATGATTATCCCGGGCCGCTTCCTCGAATGTATCATCGCTCCCGGATTTGATCCCGAGGCGCTGGAGCTCCTGACGACCAAACCGACCTGGAAGAACAGCGTTCGGTTGCTCTCCACCGAGGGAGACCTGGGCCCCAAGGATTATGAAGCACCGGGGCGATCGGGGCTCGATCTGCGTCGAATCGAGGGCGGCCTGCTCGTCCAGGACTGGGACCCGGTCGAAGAGGATTCGCCCCTATCCTGGCAGGTCGCCACGAAGCGCTCGCCGACCGACGGGGAAAGGGCTTCGCTCGACTTCGCCTGGAAGATTTGCGCCGCGGTCAAGTCCAACGCGATCGTGATCACAAAGGGTCTGCAACTGATCGGTGTAGGGGCCGGCCAGATGAGCCGGCTGGACTCCGTGAAGATCGCGATCGAGAAGGCAGGCGAGAAAGCCCGAGGCGCGGTGCTCGCCTCGGACGCATTCTTCCCCTTTCGCGATGGGCCTGACGAGGCGGCCCGTGCAGGAATCACGGCGATCATCCAGCCCGGCGGCTCCCGGAGAGACTCCGAGACGTTCGTTGCCTGCGACGAGCAGGGCCTCGCCATGGTGCTCACTGGGCGACGGCACTTCCGTCATTGACGGCGAGTTCGGGGGAGGCGAAGAGGCTCACCGACGGCCTCCGCCTCCTCCGCCTCCTCCTCCCATCCGTCCACCACCGCCACCCCCCATACCGCCTCCGCCCATCCGCGCGCCTCCGCCTCCCGTACTGCTGCCCCCCATGCGGGCACCTCCGCCCGAGAAGCCCCCGCCCCCCATGCGGGCACCTCCACCCATGCCCATGCTCGGGGCACCTCCCATGCGGGCACCGCCACCCATTCCCATGCTCGGGGCACCTCCCATGCGGGCGCCTCCGCCGGGGGAGCCCCCCGGGGCCATTCGCATTCCGCCCCCGCCACTGCCCCCCATCGTCATGCTACCACCACCCATCGCAGACGAAGCCCCTCCCATCCGAGGACCCGTCGCGAGGCCCGGACCGGTCCCTCGGTTCGGGACGCCGCCTCCCCCGGGGCGATTGCCTCCACCGCCCGGATTCAGGCGACCCTGGGGGCCGATCCCTCCGGGCGATCCGTCAACGCGAGGCCCATTGGGCTGGCCCACGTTGAGCGGCGGGCTGTACTGAAAGGCCGGGCCACCGGTCTGAGGGCCGCGGGGTTGCCCCACGTTCAGAGGGGGCGTTTGCTGCACACGGTTCCCGGCGGCACGCGGTCCGTTAGCTTGGCCCACGTTCAAGGGGGGACTGTAGGGCAGACGATTGCCGTTGAACGCCTGTCCCCGGGGCGCGAGGTTACCGTTGTTTGCTCCCCCACGATTCCCCGGTTGACCGCCGGCAAGTCCCGCCCCCGCGCCCGGACGGAGAAACGCCGCGTCGATCGGAGTTCGACCCGGGTTGCCAGACGCCGGTCCGGGACGACCCATGGGGTTGGGCGTCGAGCCCGCGGGCCTCATGGCGGTCCGTCCCGAGCCAGGATCGACTCGGCCTGGATATACGCCGGGGCGTCCATTACCTCCGGTGGCGAGACCGCCTTGACCCCGGTTGGGATTCGGGCGTGAGGCGTCACGTCGTGCCCCGTTGAATCCGGGAGTATTACCCGCCGCCACTGGGCCGGAGGGGCGATTGGCTCCCGCGGTTGGGCCTCGCCCCGTGGTTCGCTGGGCATTCGCAGTCTGGCCCCGGAACGGATTGGCATAGGCGTTGGACGCCGGCGCCCCCGTTGGACCTCGCCTCACGCCGTTTTCGGAGCCAGGGGTTCTCGGGCCAGAATTGCGCGGTCCGGCCGCGATGTTGTTCGGGCTGCGCAC
>JANOBY010000501.1:0-12153 GCA_031411935.1 Planctomycetales bacterium
CCTTCCCCCTGCCGATGAGCCCGATCCTGCCGCTGGGTTCGCTTGCCTATGAGACCTCGGCCGTCGGGTCGATCAGCTTCGTGGGCGACACGGACAGCTTCACCCTGAGCGTTGACCCCGGCCAGACGATCACCGTGGCCGTCAAGCCCCAGGTCGGCACCTTCCGGCCCCGCGTTGAGCTCTACAAGGTCGTCGGTAATACCTCGACCCTCGTCTCCAGCAACTCGGCGACCGGCGCGGGCAAGGACGCGGTGATCCAGGCCGTCAAGCTCCCCTCGCAGATCTATCTGGACAGCACCCCGACCACCTACAAGGTCACGGTCAAGGGCGTCGGCTCCTCGGTCGGCACGTACAAGGCCCAGATCATCCTGAATTCGGCCGTCGAGACCGAAACGACCACCAGCAACTCAAACAACACCCGCGCCACGGCCGCCAGCCTTGAAGGGAGCTTCCTCCCCCTCGACACCGGCAGCCCCAACGCCGAGAGGGGTATGGTCGTGGGTCGGCTCACGGGCGGTGCCCAACTGGGCGACGCATACGTGGGCGTCCGAAGCAGCAACTTCTTCGGGGGCAGCATCCAGCGGTTCGACTCGTCCGGGGCCCTCGCCCAGACGATCACGAGCCCGGTCCTCGATGCCGGAGTGATCTCGGACATCGAGTTCGGCCCCAACGGTGTCCTGTATGTGGGCCTGACCAAGGACTTCTCTGGGTCTGTGGTCAAGGGTGAGATCGCCCGGTTCGACCTCCAGGGGAAATACCTCGGCAGCATCGCCCTGCCCGACGATACCAACACCGGCTTCCTCTACCCGTACGGGTTCGACGTGGCCCCCGACGGCAGCATCTGGGTGCCCCAGCTCAATAGCGGGAACGTGGTGCACGTTTTCACCTCTGGCAAGACCCCCCAGGTCTTCCCCGTCGGGAGCATCCCGCTCGACGTCTCGGTCAGGACCGACGGCCAGGTCCTGTTCACGCAGGGGGGCCAGGTGTGGAAGCTCGATCCCTCGACCGGGGGTGTTGAGTTCTTCGCGTTTGATCAGAACTTCAATGCGATCATGCTCAACACCACATCGACCTCAGGATTGCTCCTGGGCGATTTTCAGGGTGTGGCCCAGTACGACTCGATCGGCAACCAGACCGGGTTCATCGGTAACTTTGGGTCGGTCGATCCCCAGAATGACACGTCGGGCAACGTCTGGGTGACGAACTTCAACTCCGGCTCGATCCAGCGGTTCAGTGGATCGGGGGCTTTTCAGACGTCGGCGTTCACGCCCGGGGGTAGCCCGCTGGGGATCGCCGTCCTCGGGGTGGACTTCAAGGCCAATGCTCCGGCGAGCGACTTCGTCGACTACTACTCGTTCAGCCTCGACACGGGCCGATCCGCCACGATCGACCTGACCGTCCTGGAGGGGAGCACCACCTCGCTCGAACTTCAGGACTCCGCCGGCAATACGCTGGCCTATGGGGTGGGCGGGGTCATCGATCAGTTCGTCTCCCAGGCGAGCGGCACCTACTTCGTCAAGGTGTCAGGAAAGGTCTCCCGGTACAGCGTGGTGGTCACGCGAAATGCCGATTTCGGCGCTGGGACCTCGCTCGAGACGGCCACCGATACCCTGGGCACGTCGACGAACTCCACGACGACGTCGGGGCGGCGGGTCCTTCTGGGTTACGTCTCGGCCGGCGGCGAAAACTTTGATGATGGGAGCCTGAGCGATTACCAGGTCGCAAGCTCTCCGTTTGGCAGCGGCACGAACATGTCGGCCCTGGCCTCGGCCGCGCACGACGGGCCCTTCGGACTCCAGATCCTGGATGGAGACGGATGGCTCTATCGGGATGACGCCGCCGCCCAGATCAAACAGGGTGACTCCTTCTCGTTCTGGATCCGGGCCAACGGGGGCGCGTTTGGAAGGGCCTACATTGGGTTCGGTGCCTCGGCGGCCGGCACGCTCTCGGTCGTCGTGGCCCCGAACAGCGGGACGTTCGTCATCCAGCGAAACGCCGGATACGGCTTCGAGACCCTGGCCTCGGTCAGCCAGTTCTGGCAAGACAGCGAGTGGTACAAGGTTGCGGTCGATTGGGGAACGGACGGCAGCATCATCGCCAATCTGTTCGCGAGCGACGGCACGACCCAGCTCAACACGGTCAGCGCCATCGACAACACCGTGACCCAGGGCGGCATCGCCTACCGCGGATTCGGGTCGGTCTGGAATGTGGACAGCTATTCGTTCGGCAGCGGCTCGAACTTCACGAAGATCGACATCGCCGCCGGCCAGACCCTGGACGTGACGGTGAAGATCCCCGGCATCGGGAGCGGGGAACTGACCAACAACCTCGACCCGGCGCTCAGGCTCTATGATCCGTCCGGCAACGTGGTCCTGACCACCGACCCCGCCACCCGCGAAGCGGGCTTCGTCTACGTGATCCCCGCCGGCATGGGCGGGACCTATCGCATTGAAGTCCTCCCCTCTCAGCTCGCGGATGAGCCGACCAAGGGCGAGTACCTGCTCGTGATCAAGCCGGTGACCTCGTCGCTGCCGGCGTTCACGGTGTTGACCACCGATCCGTCGTTCGTCGGCCCGATGTATGCCCCTCCGACCAGCATCACCGTCAACTTCAACGACGGGGTCAACGCGACCACGCTTCAGGGTTCCGACCTCAAGATCGACGGGGTGGGATCCGCGGGCGCAACCATCATCGACGGCGACACGGCCACCTTCGCCACGTCCTTCGCCTACGAGTTCGGGGGCCACTACTACACGGTGACCTCGTCGCCGAAGGCCTGGGCGGATGCCGAGGCCGAGGCCGCGGGCAAGGGCGGCCATCTCGTCACGGTGAACAGCCAGGCCGAGCAGGATTTCCTCAAGCAGGTCTTCTTCTCGGCCGAGAAGCGCAACACCGTCTACTGGACGGGCCTGAACGACATCGCCTCGGAAGGCAACTTCGTCTGGTCGAGCGGCGAGGCGCTGGATTACACCTTCTGGTCGCCCGGCGAGCCGAATGACTTCAACGGCAACGAAGACGCCGTCGTGGTCAACTTCTTCAATCCGGGCAATGGCGAGTGGAATGACCTGTTCACCGGCGCGACGGTGCTCGGGATCATCGAGCTCACCTCCGTTCCCTCTGGTGCGTTCGTGGCCACCGAGGGGACGCATACACTGTCCGTGAACGCGGGCACGATTCGCGACCTCCAGAACACCGCGATCGAGTCCTATAGCAGCACGTTCACTCTCGATTACACCGCTCCCCGGGTCGTGAGCTCGTCGATCACCGATGGCGAGGTCCTGCCCCCGGGATCCTTGACGTATACGGCGACCTTCTCGGAGCCCCTCAATCCCGGACTGGTGGACACCTCGGATTTCGGCCTCTTCGGGTCGTTCTCCGGGTTCATCTCCCCGTCGTTCGTGAGCCTGGACGTGACCGGGACGACCGTCACGGTTTTCTTCAATTCGCTGCCCGACGACAGCTTCACCCTTGTCCTGTTCAGCAACCCGTTCAGCTTTGTGGATGCTGCCGGGCTCATGCTCGACGGCGAACCGGGCCCGGGCGTCCCCTCGGGCAACGGGATCGAGGGCGGGGATTTCTTCGTCTCGTTCTCGATGGACTACCCCACGCTGGCCGTGCCCACCCCGTTCGTGCCGGTTGCCCCTCTGGGGAGCCTGGTCTACGGGTCACCCACGCCGATCGTTTCGAGCATCGCCTTCCCGGGCGACACGGACGATTTCACGATCGACCTGGACGCCGGGCAGAAGGTCTCCGTGACCGTCAGGGCGTTGACCTTCGGGATCACCCCGGTCGTCACCCTTTACGATTCGAGCAACACGCCCATCGCCACGGCCACCGCCTCGGGCGACGGGGGCACCGTGGTGCTCAACGGGATTCCGATCCTCACTGGAGGCGCGTATCGGATCGTGGTCGAGTCGGCCTCCGGGACGGGTATGTACGATGTGTCGCTCCTCCTGAACGCGGCCGTCGAGTCGGAAGCTCAGGGAGGTTCGCCCAACAACTCGATCGACGCGGCCCAGTCGCTCGTCGACTCCATGCTCGACCTGGGCAACGGCATGACGCGTGCCGCGGTGGTCGGGACGACGGACGGGGCAGGCGGTCTGGTCGCCTCGGCCGTTCCCTTCACCTTCACCGACATCAGCTCGACGGGCAACCCAACCCTGCAAGGCACCGACGACTCGGTGAACTTCATCGATCTGAGCAGCTTCGGGTTCTCGTTCCCGTTCTACGGCCAGGCTTACACGAGCTTGTTCTACAGCACGAACGGCCTGATCACGTTCGGCTCCGGAAACGGATCGTTCAGCAACGCCGACCTCACCTTCTCTCCGGACCAGGCAGCCATCGCCGTGTTGTGGAACGACCTGGAAACGTTCTCCAACAGCGGGGCCGTCTACTGGGAAGTCCTGGGCTCGGGCGACGATCAGCAGTTGGTGATCCAGTGGAACGTGGGCTACTACTCCTTCACGGGCCAGATGATCACGTTCCAGGCTGTCCTCGATGAAGATGGATCGATCCAGTTCAACTACGCCGACCTGTTCGATTCCAACTCGTTCCTCAATGAGGGGGCTGGGGCCACCGTGGGCGTGAAGGGTGCCGGCCCCCAGGGTACCGACCGACTGCTCCTGTCCTACTTCAGTGGCCCCAATGAGTTCGTGGGCACTGGACTCAGCACGATCCTTCAGACCACGCCGCCGACGGACGACTTCTACTCCGTCGATCTGCTGGAGGGCCAGACTCTGACCGCAGCTTTGGCGGACCTGGTCGGCACCGGAGCCCATGTGCGTCTCCTGGACGGCGACGGCAACGTCCTGGTCGATTCGGGGCTCACTCCCTCGTTGAACCTCTCGGACGTGATCTCGAACTTCGTGGCGCCCGCGGACGGGACGTATTACCTTGCTGTGTTCGGCGATCAGGTGCACGATTACAACCTGGTCGTCACGGTCAACGCGGCGTTCGACACCGAGTCGAACAGCACGCAGGCCGAGGCCCAACCCCTCGCGGGCAACGGCGGCGCCCTGGGTGACATCACGAACGTGAGCGGCGCGCAGGTCGATACCGTTTTCGAGGGCCTCACCGGCACGGAATCGGGCTTCTTCATCCCGCCGGACCCCATCATCGCGGTCGGGCCCAACGCGATCATCCAGGGGACGAACGTTTACATCCGGTTCACCGACAAGGTGGGGAACAACCTTCTCACGCAGTCGCTGAGCGATTTCTTCGCACCGCTGGGCGTGCCGAGCGCGGGCGATCCTTACGTGGTCTACGACGACATCGCGGGGCGGTTCTACGTCCTCTCGATCGACGGGGCGAGCACGAACAACCTGCTCTTCGCCGTCTCCAACACCAGCGACCCGATGGACGGGTTCTCCGAGATGCACCGCGTCGCGATATCGCCGCTGGGCGACCTCGCCGACTTCCCGAAGATGGGCTTCAACGCCGACGCCGTGGTCCTCTCGGTCAACAGCTTCGGCTCCCTGGGTGCGGCGTCGGTCCTGACCACGATCGACAAGTCGACGCTCCTGGACGCCGACTCGTCGACCTTCGCGTCGTACAACTCGAGCCCCGTGTTCAACTTCCGGGCCTTGGTTCCCGCGCAGATGCACGGATCGGCGCCCGGCGCCCCGATGTATCTCGTCCAGGAACGAAACTACGTCGACGGTGAGGCGATCCAGATCGTCACCATGACGGATTATCTCAGCCCGGATCCGACGTTCGTCTACACGACCCTCTTCGTCGACCCCTACTACTTCCCGCAGTCCGCCCAGCAGCCCGGCGGGTTTGCGAGGACGAATGATACCACCTTTACCCAGCTCGACTGGCGTAACGGCACGATGACCACGGCCCACACCGTGGGAACGTTCGATGACTTCTCGGCCCCGAAGGTGCGGTGGTACCAGATCGATACCACGGGGTCCGAGCCCGCCCTGATCCAGCAGGGCAACGTCAACCCCGGCCCGGGGATCGGGACCTACTTCGGCTCCATCGCCCAGGACGCCACCGGCAACCTGGGGATGACCTACATGCAGTCGTCCTCGTCCGAGTTCATCTCCATGTATGTGACCGGGCAGGTCGCCGGCACAACCCCGGGAGAGATGGGCGCGGGGATCAAGGTGGGCGAAGGCATCAGCTACAACTTCTACTCGGAATTCCGCAACGGCGACTACAGCGCCGTGGTCCTCGATCCCACCGACGGCTCGACCTTCTGGGCGGTGAACGAGTACGCGGGCACGGACTTCCTCTGGAATACGAAGGTCGCCTCGTTCACGGTGGCCCCGGAATTCGATGCCGACTGGTACAGCGCGGACGTGGCCGATGGCCAGACGATCACGGTGACCGTGTCCGTGCCTTCTTCGGGCGCGGGCGAATTCGTCAACGCCCTCAACCCCAGGATCGAGCTGTTCGACTCCGAGGGGAACCTGGTCGCCTCGGCCGAAGGGCTTGAGGCCACGTTCACGACTGACGGACTTGCCGCGGGGACCTACTCCGTCAAGGTCTCGTCGGTCGGCTCCTCGGGCGGTGAGTACGTCCTCTCCGTCACGACCTCGGATCCCGTGTCGTTCGGACGAATGGGCGGAGGTTTCGGCGGCGGATCCGATAATGGCTCCGGCGGCGGATCGGGTAATCGACTCGGAGGCGGCATCACTTCGATCCCCTCAACCCCGGGCGGCCCCGAGACCCGCACGCCGGTCCTTGTGATCTCGAGATCGGTGGACCAGACGCCGATGTCCCCCAGCAGTAATCTCTTTGATCTCGCCCTGACGACCCTCGACACCGAGCCTTCCGCTCCCGTCGTGGTCGTCTCGACGCCCTCGGTCGACACGACGTCCAACCCCACCTTGCTCGATCTTGCTCTCACCTCACTGGGAGCCGAGGAGATCCAGCCGGAGGTCGGCACGGTGGGTTCCGAGACCACCCCAGCCAACCCGCCGGCCTCGACCGTCAAGGTCCAGAAGGGAGCTCGGCGGAACCAGGGGATGAAGGGGCGTCGCCGCAAGGCGAGCTTCCTCAAGCGAGCGTTCTGAACGAACAGGGTCGCGCCTTGCGGATCAATCCGTAAGGCGGTCCATTCTTCACGCCGGCCCGATCATCGCGGTCCCGGTCTCCCAGGGTCACTTCGACCTCGGGGGCCGGGACCGGGAAGATCGGGCCGGTTCCATTCCGGCGATCTTTCGCGGCCCTTTCCCGGATCCGATCGGCTCGAGCGGAAAGGGTGCCTTTTGCTCGACGCGATCGATTCAAAGCGTCCAGCGCATCGAGGGAATCGCCGGATTTCGCACGCAGAATCACCGATCCAGGTCCGACCATCTGGCGTGCGGGATCGCGATCCTCGGGGTCGTCTCTCCACGAAGGTCGCCCGGTATGAAGCGGTCACCGAATGAGCCCGGAGCATCCTCGGAGCCCAGACGGCAACGCAGAAACCCTCAGCCCTCCAAGGGATCCCGGCACTCACCAGGACCCCGTTTGCCCTCGGACGGGTGCCGCAGGCTGGTTCACCGACCGTGCGACGAGTTGCAACCTCGGAGGTCGCGAACGTCCCCGAATCCGACAGACGAGGCCGAATAGGTCTTCGAGCCGAGCGATGTGCTCGGCCCGCTTACCTGGCTTGGCCTTGCCCAGCAGCTTCTTGATCCCCCTCCCGGCGGCGGGCTTGTCGTCCGCCATCGCGTGCGGGTTGACGAGGCTCGCCGAGGCCGCTTCTTTCGCCCCGAGCCGCATTATGTCCCTGCGAGAACGGTTCTTCGCGTGGTCCGACATCGCCATGCCCGCTCAATGTGGAACGAGGTCCTCGCTCCTCAGCCCTACTCCGTCTACAGAGCGGGCCCTGACCTCAAACCGCCACGTCCGCCGCCAGACGAAGCCCGTAAGCACCGTGGGGGCATGGCCGTGACCCCCGCTCTCGGCACGGATACAATCGGTGCCAGCATCGGGCAGGGGTCCACGTCGGGCCGCTCCCCTCGCTTTACGGTCTCGGAGGCGATCATGAAGGCGATTCTCTCGATGACGTTGATCCTCGGGTCATGCGGCCTGGCGGACGCTGCGGACGACAAGGCGGCCGATCCGGTTGGGACCTGGCAGTGCAGCTATGAGATCGGCGAGCAGAAGCGAACCTCGACCCTGACGGTTAAGAAGGAGGGAGACGCCCTCGTCGGGACCATAAGCTGGCCGGACCAGAAGGACGAGAAGCTCAAGGACCTGAAATTCAAGGACGGGACGCTGACGTTCTCCGCCGTGCGGAAATTCATGGACAACGAAATCCCCATCGACTACACCCTGACGATCGACGGGGACGAGCTTAAGGGCAAGGGCGAGGCGGATTTCGGCGGCCAGAAGCAGGATTTCGACATCGAGGGCAAACGCGAGAAGAAGGACAAGTAATCCCTCACCGACGGGTATTCCGAACTCGGATGGAGAAGACGGGCCAAGGTATCCGTCCACACGTCGCCCCCGAATCACGGGGGTTCGGATGCTCGCGTTGGTCTGGTCGGCCGACACAGCCGGCGTCGGCCGACCTCTTTCGGCAGCATGGTCAATCTCTCGCGATGCCCCTCAAGATGGGAGTGAGCGCGTCTCCAGTACCTGCCGACGGGGAACGGGTTGTCCCAAACCCCTCGGCTCCTTCATCGCCTAGGTGGCGACTATCACCGGAAGGCGTGTCCGGCTCCATGTGAAGCGCATCAAAGCTCAATGGCGTGGCTTGCGTTTGGGTGCAACCAGTGAATCTTCCATGTTCATGGCTCGGTTGTAGTCCTCGTCGCGGTAGATGTGCACGGGATCGGTACCCAGGATCATGTATTTGACGTCCTTGGCAGTTGCCTCTCCTTTGAGCTTGATCGAGGCCGCTACGGAATGCGTTCCTTGACCGCTCGAATCGGCGCCCAGGTTGTACTCGACAAGCACCTTGCCTGCTTTCCACTCGAAATCGACGAACTCGATTGGCGGCTGCTTCTCCGCGAGTGAGGTGGCCGGCTGGCCCGCTTTCCAGGTTTCCAGGCTCCGCGACAACGCCTGCCGTGCGGCATCAGCCGACGGTAAGGGAGCTGAGCCTCCCCCGCACCCAGCTAGACTCAACACCACGAGGAACACGAATCCTTCGCGTCTCATTCACGATCTCCGATTCAGAGACTTCAGGCTGGCGTTTCCCCTTGATAACCCTGCTCTCAGTACGCCTCGGCCGAAATGATTTCACGGCCGGCACGGGTGCCCAGAGCTCGCCACGTCGCCAGCGATACGCCGTTTTTGATGAACTTGACCGATCCGTCGCCCATGAGCGTATTAACGCCGCCGGGGTGACGGCTCGACGGAGGAACTTGCATAGGCATGTTGGCCATTGTCCCCGAGAATCCCACCCCTGCGCAGGTTTTGCCGTTGGGGGGTGCCACGTGGTTGTACGACGTGCAGCACATCTCGCCCATGACCCAGCTCATGCCCTGCCGGCGGGTGAGCCGGGTGGTGGTCAGGGGGCTCAGGGCCTGGCAATTTTGATAAGTGGCGTCGATGCCCGAAGGGGTGGGGGTGATCACGCCGGCCATGATCAGCGAGTCGGAGCGGGCGTCGCCGTCATTAAGGTCGGTCCCGCGAATCTTCTCGCTAAAAAAGGCGGTGTTACTCAAACCATCGCTTACGTCTGCGAGCTTCACGGCACTCTGGTAATAGAAAACGCCTTGCGGAAGTTCGCCCGGAGCAACAGCGGATGGGACGGTCTCGCTCAGGTCGCATGCCCAGGATTGCAGGTTACCCAGATAGTTGTTGGCTCCTGGCCATTGACCCAGCAGCGCGCTACTTCCGTCCGAGGGGCAGAGGAAAGTCGAGACTTGCGCCAGGGAAGCCGTGGCATTCTCACGCCCTGGATTCTGATAGGGAGGCATGAAGGGTACATCGCCCGCCATGCCTGGCGTTTCGGGCGGGAGATCGAAGTTGATCGCGTTGAAGAGGTTTCCCTGCTCCAGGAACATGAGCAGTTGGCTATGCACGGACCAGCGAGCGTAGGCGGCGGCGCCGGGCAAGACTTTCACGTAATTCAGACCCTTACCGAACGGCAAGACACTGGAACTGCTCACGTAGTTGTGAATCGCAACGCCAAGCTGCTTCAAGTTATTCGTGCATTGGGCGCGACGAGCGGCCTCGCGCGCCGCCTGCACTGCGGGCAACAGCAAGGCAATCAAGACGCCGATGATCGCAATCACCACCAAGAGTTCGATCAGGGTGAATCCACGCCGACGACCACACATGACGAAGGCTCCCAGGACGAAGAAGATAGAATGAAAAAGAGCCAGCGACCGGAAGCAAACCTTCGGCGGTCGATCGGGGATTCCCTTGAGTGTCGATCTGGTTACGATAGTGACGTGGACGTCCCGACCGGTAGGGTGTTACGCCCAAGAGCTACATTGATCAGCGCGACCCCGCGTCCCTTAATTACTCTACTCGGGGCACGCGATCGGCACAACCAGACCTTTATCTCGGGCTCGATTGGTGGACGGCATGGGACGGCACCACACGAATTGTTTCCGTAAGGATTTGGAACAGGTTATCGGTCCTCGCTCCAGGGCCGCAGCCATCCTGATTCTTGCGATCCTGGGCTGTGACCGCACCGGGGCTCCGGTCAACATCGTGCCTGAATCTGCGATCGCACGTCGATCGCTCGAGGTCGCGATGAGGGGCTGGATGCAGGGGCATCCCACCGGTCGACTCGAATCCGCATCGCCGGGTGTTCAAGTGATCGATGCCCACCGCGTCCCTGGCCAGGTGCTGCGCGACTACGAGATCCTGGCCGAGACCGTATCCCCTCGCGCTCGCACCTTCAGCCTTCGATTGAACCTGTCGAGCCCCGACGAGCGGCCGATCGTCCGCTTCCTGGTCGTCGGGATTGACCCGGTGCTCGTCTTTCGCGAAGAGGACCACGACCTCATGATGCACTGGGAGCACAAGATGGACCCCGAAAGCAACGCCGAGAACGCGTCCCCTCCCGCGATCGACCCCGAACCGAATTGAAGGCTCGTATGACCGGCCCTTCCTCGACGACGGATGATCCTCCACCTGGCGTACGAGGGCGATGGCATTCCTTGCTCTGGGTCGCCCGTGCCGCTCAGGTACGGCTGCGATTCTTCATCGCCCTGATCGTAGCGTTCGTGGTTGTGGGCCGGTGGGAAGATCTTCGGACCCACTGGGACCGCTGGATAGCCCCCTCGGCGGCTGATCCAGCGATGGGAGCTGTGTCGGTCGATACCGAGTACTTCTGCCCGATGGATCCTGGCGTGCTTTCTGACTGGCCTGGCAAGTGCCCGATCTGCCACATGGCCCTCGTGAGGCGTAAGAAGGGGGACATGGGACCGTTACCCAGCGGGGTCGTGGCTCGCGTTCAACTCTCGCCCCAGCGGATTCAGCTTGCGGGTATCCAGTCCGCACCCGTGGCCTACTCTCCTCTGACACGCGAGATTCGCCTCATCGGAAGGGTGCAGCCCGACGGAGATCGGGCCAGGATCACCGCAGACGTGGATCCCGAGGACGCCTCGTGGCTTGCCCTTGGGCAGGAGTCCGAGGTCTCGCCCGACCCGTATGACGGCACCACCCCGATCAAGGGGCGCTTGGTCGCCCAAGAGAACGGCAACCGTGTGGTGATCGAGGCCTCCGCATCGGCCGTTGAGAGTCGGTTTGCCCTGGTTGTGGTCAAGGTCCCGGTCGCGGATCGCGAGCCGTTCCGCTCCATGCCTCACGGTGTGGCGCCGATCGCTCCAGGCGAACCCAGATCCGTCTTCCTTTGCCCAGATCATGCCAATGAGCCAAGGCGGATTTCGGGCCGGTGCCCCAAGGATGACAATCCGCTCCAACGCGTGCCACTCAACTCAATCCAGAGGCTCGTCTGGTGGTGCCCGATGCACCCCAAAATCGTTTCCGACCACGAGGGAGCCACATGCGCCGAGTGCGGAGGTATGGTTCTGGTTCCCCATGTAATCACCTACTGCCCCGACGGCCAGGTCTTGACGGTACCCGAGACGGCGGTGATTGACACCGGTTCGCGGACCCTCGTTTACCTTGAGACCATGCCGGGCATGTTCGACGGCGTGGAGGTCAAGCTTGGTCCTCGGTGCGGGGCCTTCTACCCGGTCGTCTCCGGGCTTGAGAGTGGCCAGCGAGTGGCCGCCTCGGGAGCGTTCC
>JANOBY010000502.1:0-6947 GCA_031411935.1 Planctomycetales bacterium
TGGATTCGACATCAACCGATCCCCAAGGAGTCCTGATGAGACGTCAACCCGCCCGAGCGGAATCGAACTCGCGCATTGTGTGCGCTCTCTACGTGACGACAAGACCGAATGGATTCGGCCCCGGCGATCGAATCTTGGAAGGGAACACCATCAAGAACTCTCAGCCTGGCTTGCGATCGCTTGAAGTTCGGAGAAGGATTTCCCACGGTCCGCCATAGGGCCGTGGAGACACGGGGCAAGGAGCCCGACCCTCCAGAGCGGAATCGTTGTCGCCAAAACCGGAATGGTGAAGGTTTGCTGAGCCGGACTTGAAGTCGACTAGCGACCCGGAAACATACCTGCTCAGGGCATCTGTGTATACCAAAATCTTCCCTTACGGATGATTTTGTACACTTCCTCCGGCGGATTGCACCCCGGTTCCTTATGGGGCGGATCCGAGATGGAAATCTTTCAAGAACGAATCGACTTCCGGCGAGCTGACGAAGCGTTTCGTCCCGATCACATGAATCACGAACGCCTTTTTCCCTTGCAGGACCACACGAGCCCGTCCAACCCCTCCGCCCGCAACGATGGAATCCGGCAGGGTGAACTCGAAGTCGCGGCCCGGAGCGCCCTCCTGGCTGATGGATGTCTTGCGGACGAGCGTCCCTTTCCCATCCAGGAGAGTCTGATCCACCATCCCGTCGAGCAGCGAGTTGCTGTTCGTCTTCGCGAGGGAAGCCGCCGGGAATTCGAGCACGACCAGTGTCGATGACCCTTCCGTGCGGACCAGGTTGTAAGTGTCGGCCACGATCTCGCCGAGCGGGGTGCTCACGTCCTCGCGGCGAGATCTCGGTTCCTCGGCGAAAAGGATCGAGAAGCCTCCGTCTGGAGGTGAGATCCTGGTCGGTCCCGACCGGATTGCCGGGGGAGGGGTGAGGTTCCCTCGGACGGGTGCCTGGTTGGGTCGGGAGGGGTCGGCCGGTGGCGTGGCATCCGTCACGGGGGTGGACTCGGTCATCGTCGGGTCGGACGCAACCTTCAGGGTTTGCGGCTCGCTCTTCTGGCCGATCGCCGTGAAGGTCCCCTCCTTGACGCTAACTTTCCCGGCGTGCTTGATACGGACCTTCCAGCGGGTTTTCTGCGCGAGCCCGCCGAGCCCCCCGTAATAATGGACGAACCAGCGATATCCGCCCGGGGCTCCTCGCCCCTGGCCGTAGTTGACATTCTCGGGACCGAAGCCGTCCACATCGTCCACGTCCAGCTCGCCGCCGCCTCCACCATTTCGATTTTCCCAGTAGATCTCGGATCCCCCCGGCTCGATCACATGGAGGTCGATGTCGGCCCGGCTGTCCCAGATCAGCGTGAATTGCGGGTCGCCCACCTTCACGTTGATCCCGTTGATGTTCTCGCCACCGTTGCCGAATCGGGCCACGCCGAACCCATCACCGTTGCCCCCCTGCCCCGGATTCGTGAGGTTCACCCCTCCGCCGTTGCTCGCGCCCGTGACCTTGGGTTTGTTCGACGCGGAGAGAGTGGGCTGGATCTCGGAGGCGGGCAAGCTCGTGATGGTGACGAGTTTGGTCTCGGTCGCGGCCGGGGCGTCGGGGACCTCGGGCATGGCGAGCGGCGTGTCCATCCCGAGTCCGCCGGTGAGTTGATCGCTCGACGGGTCGCCGAAGGGAGAACCCGCCATCCGGGTGTCGAACTGGACCTCAGGCTTGGAGGGGGGCGAGAAATACCAGAACGCCAGCATCAGCAGGAGGATCGCGTGCCCCGCGATCGACCAGGCGAACCCGCGTACGGACGTGGGGGATAAGAGGTCCTCGACCAGGTCTGTTGGCTGGGAATCGACCTGATCGCGGGTCCGAAACGGTTTCTCGACCGCCTTCTTGGCGGGCCTGGCGACCGGATATGTGCGTGGGGGGCTCGTCCCGGTTTCTGGATCGATCGGCATCGGATCCCCTTGCCGGCCTCGGCCGTGGCTCCCGTGAAATCGCGCGTGCACTCATCTCGCTCGTTATTGATTCTAACGCGCGAGTCGAGACCAAAGAAAGACCGTGCATGGAGTTGCTACAGGCACTCTCAGACGCTACAAGAGGATGGTCGCACGACATTCCTCCATCCTACCCAGCGATCTGACGAGATTCCCGATGTCACCCGAGGCCATCCATTTGCTGCTTGCCCAGGTCCGCGACGGGGCGGTGTCCCTGGACCACGCGGCGGCCCAGTTCCTCAACCTGAAGCCGAGCGGGGACGCCGAGGTCGGTGATTTCGCGAAGGTGGACCTCCATCGTCGCGACCGTTGCGGATTTCCCGAGGTGATCTTCGGCCAGGGCAAGACGGCCGAGCAGATCCGCTCGATCCTCGCGATGCTCCAGAAGCACGGCCAGGGAGGCCTGGCCACGAGGGTGTCTCCCGACGCGATGGAACACCTGATCCAGGCCTTCCCCGAGGGGCAGGCGAACCACACGGCCCGGACCTTCAGGATTCCGCCTTCGACCGATCCTGGCCCCAAGGTGGGCAAGGTCGTGATCGTCACGGCGGGGACGAGCGACCTGCCCGTGGCCGAGGAAGCCCGCGTGACGGCCGAGGCCCGCAACTGCGAGGTGACTCTCCTGTCCGACGTGGGCGTGGCCGGATTGCACCGGCTCATCTCGCGGCTGGATTCCCTTTCCGGGGCCGACTGCCTGGTCGTGTGCGCCGGAATGGAAGGCGCCTTGCCGAGCGTGGTGGGAGGGCTGGTGGATTGCCCCGTGATCGCCGTGCCGACGAGCATCGGGTATGGTGCGAGCCTGGGCGGGCTGGCCGCATTGATGGGCATGCTCAACAGCTGCGCATCGAATGTGGTTGTGGTGAACATCGACTCCGGGTTCAATGGTGGACACGTTGCGGGGCTCATCGCCCGGCGCGCAGGGCTGGCGCGGATGTCGCGGGATTGACTTCGCCTCGGTCAGAGCTTTGTTTCGAGAACACGATGGCATGCTCCGTCATGCCCCATGGGAACCTTTCATGTCGATCGAGCCTTACGACACGCTCCCGAAATTGAAGAAGCGCGGCACCGCGGGACACAAGGGCGATTACGGCACGGTCCTCGTCCTTGGAGGAGGACGCGGGATGGCCGGTGCCGTCGCGTTGGCAGGGGCCGGGGCGTTGCGATCGGGGGCGGGTCGCGTGCGGATCGCATGCCCTTTCGAGGTCCAGCCGACCGTGGCGTCTTTCGAGCCGAGCTACATGGCCTACCCCCTGCCCGATGACGGGAAGGGCTTTCTCGACTTCCCCCTGTGCGGGTCGGAGCTCGAGGACCTGATCGCCGGATCGACCGTCGTGGTGATCGGGCCCGGTCTCGGCCTGACAGACAAGACTCGGGCCCTGGTGCGCTGGGTCCTCGAATCCGTGGAACTTCCCACGGTGGTGGATGCCGACGGGCTGAACGCCCTGGAAGGTCAGACCGGGTTGCTCAAGAATCTGACCCGGCCCGTGATCCTGACCCCGCACCCGAAGGAGATGTCTCGTCTCATGGGCGAGTCGGTCGAGGCGATCCAGGCCAACCGCGAGGGGCACGCGGCCTGTCTTGCGTCCTCCCCCAACCTGGTTGTGGCATTGAAGGGCGAAGGCACGATCGTCACCGATGGCCGGCGATCGTACCGGAATAAGACGGGAAATCCGGGCATGGCGACGGGCGGATCGGGGGACGTCCTGGGTGGGATCATCGGGGCAATGATCGGCCAGGGGCTCGACGCCTTCGAGGCGGCCGTCCTCGGCGTTTACGCCCACGGACTGGCCGGAGACATCGCCAAGGACCAGAACGGTGAGATCGGCATGATCGCCGGGGATATCGTGGACTCTTTGGCCGATGCCTTTTTCCACCTCACCCCCGTGGAATAAGCAGATCGGGGCCGCCTGCACTATCTCTACATTCTATCTTCGTGATAGACTCCATGGATCGTTCGCGACGAGAGCGTCACGGACTGACCAATTCGACTCTGTTGCCCATCTCGCAGAGGAGGCCCGGGTGTCGTCGCGCGAAAACCCGTCGTCGCCGTCATGGACGTACCGGATGGAGGTCTCTCCCACCGGGGCGGCCCAAGGCGTTGTTCCTCCCCAGTTGACGGACCCTGTGGCCCTTCTGCACGCCATGGTCAACCTCCAGTCGCAATCTCTGGAACTCCAGCGCCAGAGCCTGGAGACGCAGAAGCAGCAGCTGGAACTGGCCCGCGAGGCCGCCCAGTTCAACCGCGATCAGCGAGCCCGTCAGATCGCCGAGCTGGAGCGGTGGCAGCAGGCCCACGAGCCGATGATCGACCTCAGCAAGGAGTCGCTGGGCAGGCTCGAGCAGATTCACGCCGCGCTCATGCGCGAGATGGCGGATTACGTGGAAGACAACCACGAAAACCTGCTCGAAGGTGACTTTTCGCTCTCGGACTTTGTGGACAAGTTCGGGCCCAAGCTCGCCCATCTGAACACCATGCTGGCGATCCTGCGCCCCCTGGCCGCGGCGAACAAGAAATCGGACGCCTGATCCCGCGTGTCGCCCGCCGGTATCGGACGGAAATTGCGGTTTCGCCAGATCCTCACTTTACACGGAGGATCGGCGGACCCGACAATGGCGGCTTGACCCGTGCTGGCCCCCTGAAGTCGAGACACCGGACGTGCATGACGAAGCCATCCGCAAGGCGGACGTGCTGATCGAAGCGCTGGGATATATCCGCAAGTTTCACGGCCGATACACCGTGATCAAGCTGGGCGGGTCGGTGATGGAGAACCCGGAGGCCCTGCGAACGCTTTTGGTCGATATCGTCTTCATGCAGACCGTGGGGATGCGCCCCGTGATCGTGCACGGAGGCGGCAAGGCCATCAACGCCGAGATGGCCAAGTCGGGCCTCGAGCCCCGGTTCGTCCAGGGCCGTCGCTACACCGACGAAAAGACCCTGGAGATCGTCGCGAGGGTGCTTGCCGAGGAGGTCAACACCGACATCGTTCGCCATATCAACAAGTTCGGCGGTCGGGCCTCGGGTCTGCACCACAAGTCGATCGCCCAGTGCCTCTTTGGCGACCGCCTGACCCTCCCCGGGGAGGACGGTACGCGGGTCGACCTTGGCCGCGTTGGTCAGGTGGTTGAGGTCGATGTGCCTCCGATCGAGAGCATGTGCCTCGGCGGGGTCGTCCCGGTCCTGCCCTCCCTGGCGGAGGACGACGACGGAGGGCTGCTCAACGTGAACGCCGACACGGCCGCCGCCGCGGTGGCGTCCGCGCTCGAGGCCGAAAAACTCGTCTTCCTGACCGACACTCCGGGGATCCTCGCCGACAAGAACGACCCCTCGACCCTGCTCCGAGAGCTCAATCCCGAGCGATGCCGGGATCTCATGAGGGACGGAATCGTGGATCGCGGGATGATCCCCAAGGTCGAGGCCTGCATCGCCTGCCTCGACGCGGGCGTCCGCAAGATCCACATCATCGACGGCCGTCTGCGCCACGCCCTTCTCCTGGAGATCTTCACGCACGAGGGGATCGGGACGCAGATCGCCCGGGACCTGACGCCGGAAGGCTCGAATCCGAGGCGCCGTGTCGTCGAGCCCAGGCCGCTTGCGAGTGAGAAGGTGGACCGGGCTGAGAACGCAAACGCTCAGGACACACTCCGATGAGTGGCCTTTTTCTCGGGATCGGATGGAACGCACTCCTGGCCATGATCCCTCTCGTGGCGGCCGTCCTGCTGGATCGAATCTCTCGCCGGTTCGACTCCGCCTCTCCGCGTCCATCCCGGCTCTGGATGTTGCCGCTGGGGATCGTCTGGCTCGCGTTCCTGCCGAACACGTGCTACCTCATGACCGAGTGGCGCCACTTCCTGTTCGATGAACGCTTTGTCGCGGCGAGACAATCGGTCGATCCGAACTCGATCGCGGTGATCCGTGTCGTGATCCACGCCGCGTGCTTCCTTCTGTACAGCGGATTCGGCGTGGTCTGCTTCGTGATGGCGATCCGCCCGGTAAGCGACATGCTCGCTCGCTGGGGGATGCGGCCTTACCGCCTCGCGGTCCCGTTCTTTCTGGCCACCTCGCTGGGCGTCTATCTGGGCCTGATCGTCCGTCTGAATACCTGGGATCTCGCGACCCGTCCGGGCTATGTTTGCAAGGTCGCGCTCGGGGCGATCCTGAATCCGCGGTTGATGACTATTGTGATCGCTTATGCGATCGTCCTGTGGCTGACCTACCTGGCCACGGACGTCTGGCTGGCGGGTTTGAGCTACCGGCTTCGCAGGCCCGGAAACCTGAAGGTGGGTTTGAACGCCGAGAAGTATCGCATCGTTCCTCGTTGATCGCTTACCGGTAAGGAGTTTCCTCCCTTGGCCCAAACCGCGCTCGCCAGCACGTCCGAGACGATCGCCCAGTTCGACCGCTACGTGATCGGCAACTACCGCAGGTACCCGGTCTGCCTGGTTCGCGGCGAAGGCTCGCTGATCTGGGACGCCGAGGGGAACCGGTATCTGGACTTCTTCCCCGGCTGGGGCTGCAACCTGGTGGGGCATTGCCCTCCCCGGGTGGTCGAGGCGGTTCGCGAGCAGGTTGGGCAACTCATCCACGTGCCCAACACCTGGTACATGGAAGCCCAGGGCCAGTTCGCTCAGATGCTCTCGGAGCGGTCCTTCGGCGGCAAGGCCTTCTTCTGCAACAGCGGGGCCGAGGCGAATGAGGCCGCGATCAAGCTCTCCCGGGCCCACGGCCACGCTTCGGGCCGGACCAAGATCGTGACGATGGAAGGCGGGTTCCACGGCCGGACCTACGCGGCGCTCACCGCCACCGCCCAGCCCAAGTATCACGCGGGTTTCGAGCCGATGGTCCCCGGCTTTCAGTACGTGGCCCACAACGATCTCGCAGCGGCCGATGCCGCGATCGACGAGACCACCGCCGCGGTACTGATCGAGCCCATCCAGGGCGAGGGTGGGGTGAAGCTCCCGGCCCCCGGATATC
>JANOBY010000503.1:0-12533 GCA_031411935.1 Planctomycetales bacterium
TCAGATTGCTCGGGGATTTGTGCCAATCCACTCCTCCGAGAGTCGGTCTTCCGCCCGGCGAGGAGGCGTCGGGTGGCGATGCTCCTGCCCTCGCTGGTCCTCTCCGCCTTGAGTCAGCACAACGCCATCTTTCTCGGCCAGCCGAGGTTTTGCGCGCTCTTGCCCGCCCAGTGTCGCCGGTCGTCCTCGCGGAAGCAGATGTCCAGGACCCAAAGCAGCGCGTTCTCGATGCACCAATGGCCCCGCGCCCACCGCAGGCAGTCCTCGGCCGTCCCCGCGGCGCTGCCGATGAAGTAGCGGATCTCCTCGCCGGCCCCCCCGTCGATCTCGCGACGGCTGATCACCGTGACGATCGCCGTCAAACCGGTCCACAGCCCTGCATCCCGGATCCCTCGCGGCCGGGCGATCGCGCTGCACGTGCGGGTCTCACGGCGACCACCCGGTCCTCTTCCGTCTGGCACTCGGTGAAGTCCACCCCGGGCTCGCCATGCTCCGGCGCCTCATCGAACGCCCGACCGAGATCCTCGTCGAGGTGCGGTTGGTTCCCCTTGACCGCCAGCAGGTACTCGCCCTCCCCGGCGATCATGTCGGCAGCGATCTCCTTCTGGCACCCCACGGCGTCGATCGTCACCACGGCCCCCTTCAGGTCCAGCAGCACGGGGATTGGCGTGATCTCGTTCGACTTGACGTCGGTGGCGACCTGCCCCAAGGTCAGGCCAATCTCGACCGCCCAGGCGCTGACGATGTGCAGGGCCGAGCGGCCGAGGGTCCGGCGTGCCGAGCCGCGCTGGGCCTTGCCGTCGACGGCGATCGGGCACAACTCGAAGGGGGCCGGGACGATCGGCGTCAGCCCGGTGCGGGCCATCGGCGTCGCCATCCAGGAGGAGAAGCAGCCCTGGAAGGCCGCGGGGTCGATCAGGCAGAAGGTGCGGTGGAAGGCCTCGTGCGAAGGGACGCCGCCGGGCAGCTCGAGGAAGCCCGCGAGCCAGTCGAGCCTGGAGCGTCCGTAGTCGGCGACCTGCACCCAGCCGTCGGCGCCGCAGGTGGCGATGAGGACGATCTCCTCAAGGCGATGGATGCGCATGTTCGCGGCGTGGGTCGGGGAGATCGGCGAAGTGGTCGAGGCTCGAGTCCGGGTCACGGGACCGGGAGGTGCCGGGTTATCCTGGCGTAAGATCGTCGAAGAGGCTTCCGATCCCCGACCAGACGGAGTGAACAAGATGAGGTGGGCTGTCCCTCCCGAGAGCTCCCAGACAGCCTCAGGCTGATGCGTACTCCCTGGATGGCTGTCCGGGGCTGGCTGGGCGAGCCCAGGGGGCGGGCCTGCTGAGGAAATTTCGCACCGGAAGGATTCAAGGCAACCGGCACGGATGATCGGAGGAGTCCGCGGATCACGAGCCCGAGGCCTCCGCTGGGCTCCAGGGACACGCCCAGTACCGATCCGCCGTCGGGCGAGGAGGACACGAGCCGGATCCTGCGAAGGTCTCTGGGATCGGCGTGACGCCCCAGCAAGCTCGGCTTCACGAACGGGTTGCGCGAGGTTGTGATCGTCGGCGGAGGCAGGTGCAAGTCGCGGGCGAGCTCCGCCGGGAAGGGCAGCTCGTCCACCATCGCCAGCGGAAAGAACTCGCTGGGCGAGAGCCCCAGGTGCTCCACCGTCGGCGCGGACTCGTCGATCAGCGACGACCCATCCCCTCTTTGAATCATCAAGGGCTTGGGCTCGACGGCGGAGGCGTTCCGGACCACGATTCTGCGAGACGGGCCTGCCCGACCAGGCGGAACCGGCGGGCAAGGCGTACGCTTTGGGCGAAGACCCGTTCCGCCGGGGAGACTTCTCCTCGTAGAATAGCGGAAGACCCCGCGGCGAAGACGGGGTCGAGGCGATCGATCGGTCCGAAGTCAAAGGTACGCTCATGCCCGGGGACGACTCGACGGACGCCACGGCCGCGATGCCGCCTCCGATGATCGGCAGCTACCGCCTGGTCGAGCCCCTGGGCTCCGGAGGGATGAGTTCGGTCTTCCGCGCCGTTCACAGTGAGACCGGGCACGAGGTCGCGGTCAAGGTCCTGCCCCGCTACCTGGCCAAGAACTCGACGCTGCTCCAGCGATTCCTGCGCGAGGCCAAGAGCGCCGAGAGCCTGGAAGACCCGAACATCGTGGGCATCTACGACCGCGGGTCCGAGGCCGGTCGGTATTATCTGGTGCTCGAGTACGTGCCGGGGGGCGACCTCCACGACCGCGTGCGAGAGGGCGGCCCCCTGCCGATCCTTGAGGCCGTGGACGCGATCCGCCAGGTGGCCCGAGGGCTGAAGCATGCCGCGAGCCGGGGGCTGATCCATCGCGACATCAAGCCCGCGAACATCCTGCGCACGCCCGACGGCCACGTGAAGCTCACCGACCTGGGCCTCGCGCTCCAGATGGACGACGAGGACGAGCGTGTGACCCGCCACGGGACCACCGTGGGAACCGTGGACTACATGGCGCCCGAGCAGGCCCGCGACAGCCGCGCCACGAGCATCCGCAGCGACATCTACTCGCTGGGCTGCACGTTCTACTACCTGCTCACCGGCACCCCCCCGTTCCAGGGCGGAGACGTGGCCGAGAAGCTCCGGGCGCACGCCACGGAGCCCGCCCCCGACGCCCGCCAGGTGCGCAAGGAGACGCCCGAGGTCCTCGCCCGCCTGATCCGTAAGATGATGGCCAAGAAGCCGGAGAAGCGGTTCCCCGACTACGACACCCTGCTCGATGTCCTCGACGCGGTGTGGGCCATGCTCACCCCCAAGCCCCCCCGGCCCGAGCCCCTGCTCGCCCTGATCGACGACGAGGACGACGAGCCGAAGCCCGACGAGGGCCCCCTGCTCGCCCTGATCGACGACGAGGATGACGACGAGCCGATCGCCGGCACCGGCCCCCTGCTCGCGCTGATCGACGACGAAGATGAGGACGACGAGGGCTACACCCTGGGCCCCGGTCCGCCCGGACCCGGAGGGACGACCCTGCCCACGCTCGCCTCGGCCGGCGGGGGCCTGGACCTCTCGGCGCTCTCGGAACTGAGCGAGGGCACGCCCGCGGTGCTGCCCGCCCGCCGGTTGCCGCCCGTGCCGAGCCTACCCGCGGCCCAGCCGGTCGCCGCCGACGTGCCGGGCCCCACGGCCGACGAGATCTTTGATATCGAGGAGGAGATCGCGCTCCCGGTCCACCTGAATGACCTGGCCCCTCCGCCCGACCCGATCGACGTGGTGGGCTGGCTCACCCGCGTGGCCGTGCTCGGCGTGCTCCTGATGATTGGCTGGATCGCCTGGAACTGGTACAGCTCGCGCCAGCCCCTCGGGGCCGACCCGGGCGCCCCGTTCGTGCCCGACCCGAACAAGCCGGACGCTGGGGCCAACCCCCCGCCCCCCGCTCCGGTGGCCTGGGTCGAGCCCGGCGACGAGCCTCGCCCCGAGGCCGCGGAACCCGCCCTGCCCGCCGCCGAGCTGGAGGCCCTGGGGCTGACCGACGCGGCGATGGAGGTCGCGACGCGAGAAGAGGGGCCGATCCCCGTCGTGACCCGGATCGAGCCCCAGAGCCTGCGCAATGCGCTCGACAAGCTGACCGGCACGGTCGAGATCGCCGACAATGGGCCGATCCTCGAGGAAGACCTGCGCGTGGCGGGCATTTATCGCGTGATCCGCGCCGCCAGATCCTACCGGCCGATCGTGGTCCTCGAGCGGTCGGACCAGGGCTCGGTCATCAAGCGGCCCGCCTCGGTCGTGCTCACGGGCCAGAAGCTGGTGATCGAGGGCGTCCACTTCGTGATCGACGGCCGGGCGATCTCGCCCCTGCAACAGAGCTTCTTCCTTCTGATGAAGGGCTCGGAGCTGACACTGCGGGACTGCACGATCACCGTGGTCGGGCCCACGCCGACGCACTATTCGGTGGTGAAGATTGGCGAGACCACCGCCGACTCGGCCCAGGTGTCCCGGCTCCGGGTCGAACGCACGTTGATCCGCGGGGCGGCCTCGCCCGTGACCCTGGCCGGCGCGGGCGATGTGACCCTGGCGAACTCGGCGGTCCTCTCGGCCGGGGCGCCGTCGGTTGTGATCGCGGGCAATCCCAGGGAGAAGCGTTCGATCGACGTGTTCCGGTCGATCCTCGCCAGCGGGGGCTCGGCGATCACGCTCTCGGGCTCGGCGGGCACGCGCGACGCGTCCCCCGCCTCGGTGCGGGCCCTGCAATCGACCTTCGCGTCGATCGGCGAAGGGGACCCGCCCACGCTGATCGGCCTGCGGGACATCCCCGCCGGGCCTCCGCGAAATGCGGCCCCGATCGCCTGGAAGGGGGAGGCGAACCGCTTCCTCGGCTGGTCCGAGCTCTCCAGCGCCTTCCCCGGGAGCCTCCTCTTGTCGCTCCGGAAGCTCGACCCCGCGACCGATTCCACGAGCATCGAGAGCGCCACGCGCTGGCCTTCGACTGCGGCCGATCCGTGGCTGTCCTGGCCCGTCCCCGAGAGCGCGTCAAAGAGCCTCGCTTCGGCGCCGGACCGGGTCGCGACGCCCCCGCCGTTCCTCAGGGAGAAGACCCTGGGCGAGTTCGAGCCCGTGGCGATCGCTCCCGCCGACCCCGCGGGTCCCGTGACGACCCTGGACTTCGACGCCGATCAGCCCGAGTTCGAGGGCGACCTCGGGCGATTCCTGGCCGAGAGGACTCCGACGAAAGCCCGGCGCGTTCGGGTGAACGTGACCGGCCAGGGCTCGCACGCGATGACCCCGGTCGCCATGTCCCCGGGCGTGTCACTCAAGATCGTGGCCCAGGACCGGCCCAACGCCGAGCGCCCGCTCGGCTGGATCGCCCACGAGGATTCCACCGACCCGGCCCTGATCTCGGTGCGTAACGCCTCGCTCGAGCTCGAAGGGGTGCGGCTGGGCACGACCTCGAAGACCGAGCAAATGGCCGTGGTCTCGGTCGATCACGGTCATCTGAAGCTGTCCCGATGCCTGCTCACCGCCCCCGGCTCGGTGGGACCGGACGGCGGAGGGCTCATCCGCTTCCGGACCGAAGGCACGCGCGGATTCCCCGAGGACAACTCGCCCAGGATCACCGACCGCCCGACCTGCCAGGTCACCGATTGCGTGCTGATCACCGGCGGGTCGGCCCTGACCGCCCAGGTCGGTCGGGGGCTCGTGGTCCTGTCCAACTGCGCGATCGCCGCGGGGACGAACGCCCTGAGGCTCGAGCCCGAGACGGTCCGCCGCGACCGCTTCGGCGCCGACCTCGTGCTGTCGCAATGCACGATCGCCGCCGATCGCGACTTCCTGAGCCTGGCCGACTGGCCGGGGCTCCCGCCCGGCCCGGAGCGTCCCTGGCTCGTCCGCACCGACCGGTGCGCCTTCCTCGATCGCTTCCAGAGAGCCGCCGGCCTGGCGCGCCCGGTCCTTCTGAGGACCGAGCCGCAGGGGATCTCACGCGGGGCGATCGCCTGGCAATCGTCCGACGATGTGTACGACCTCCTGCACTTCACCGCGCTCGGGCAGGCCCCGCCGAGGTCGGCCCGCTTCGATTTCGAGCACAACTGGCTCCAGGTCTGGAACGCCAACCACGTGCTCAACGCCCGAGGGCCCGACTCGGTGCGCCTGCTCGTGGGCCGGCTGAAGCCCGGCGAGGTCGTCCCCGGCGACCTCGCGCTCGACCCGACCTTCCACCCCGGTCGGCCCGACCTGGGCGTCGGTGCCGACCTCGCGAAGATGCGTCTGGGGATCACCCCTACCACGTCCCAGTTCCGCAAGGCGGTCGGGCCGTGACGGCTCTCGGGTCGATTTCTCGATTCCTGCTGGAGAGGGGGATGCGATCGTGCTTCACCTCCCGATTGCCAAATCGGTGGCGATGACTCATCATGGAGAGAGTCAAGGATCGACCCGAGATGTCCCTCCAGGAGGTTGGTCGATGTCTGGTCCTCGCCGGTTGCTGCTCGCGGCCATTCTGATGGGGACGACCGGTGCCGACGCGGCATACGGCCAGGCCAACGGCCCGCTCACCCCGCCTTTCAACGTCCCGCCGTCGGTCCGTCCCAGCAAGCCCTTGCCCGGCAAGCCGTCTCCGCCGCAGGGCCCCACGCGGCCGGACCCCGGTGGGCCGAACGGGCCGATTTGCCCCACGGTCCCGTTCTATCCGGCGTGGGGATGGGGCGGAGGATTCTGGGCCTATCCGCCCACTCCGCTGATCTTCACGCCCCCGCCCTCGGGGGTCTGGCGGATGGGGTATGACGGCCGGCCCTATTATGACCTGGTCACGACCCCGGTCCTTCTGGGCACGCCGTTCGGATACCCGTCGATGCCCCTGGCCGAGCAGAGCGTTCTGACCCCGGTGGAGGAGATCCCCGCACCGGCGGCTCCTGCACCGGCAGCCGCTCCGGCCCGTCGAGAGCCCATCGCCATCTCGCCTCGCGACCGGACGCGCGATGCGGCCCGATGTCGCGAGCTGACGGAGCTGGGCGACCGCCTCTTCCGGGGCGACAAGGCCTCGCACGCCGCGAAGCGGTACGAGCAGGCCATGCGTGCCGACCCCGGCCAGGCCGAGCCTCGCGCCCGGATGGCGCTCGTGGCCCTCTCCAGGGGCGAGTATGCCGAGGCCGCCAATCGCCTGCGCGAGGCCGAGGCCGCCGAGCCCGGCTGGCTCTCCACGGCGGGCGACGTGCAGAGGCTCTACCGCGAGCCCGCCGACTTCGCCGCGGCGATCGCCAGGCTCGAATCCCACTTGCAGGCCCGGCCCGAGGACCGCGACGCCTGGCTCGTCCTGGGCTCGCTCTGGTACCTCTCCGGCCGAACGCAGAAGGCCGCCGACGTCTTTTTGAGGCTCTCCGACCGCCTCGAAGACCCCACGCTCCTGGCGTTCCTGAGGGCGACCAAGGCTCAATAATCCGTCGTACCTCGGAGTCTCCGCCATGAAGGGGCTTCTCATCGCGTCGATCCTGATGCACGGGGCGGCACCTCAGGGCGAGGAGGTCAGGGTTGCCACGGCGCGGCCCGTGGTCGTGAAGACCGTGCCGGAAGCGGGCAGCGACGCCGTCGACCCGGCCCTCACGGAGATCAAGGTCACGTTCAGCAAGGCGATGACCGACGGGTCGTGGTCCTGGGCCACGGTCAGCGCCGGCACCTTCCCCCAGATGGACGGCAAGCCTCGCTATGAGGCCGACAAGAAGACCGCCGTCCTGCCCGTGAAGCTCGAGCCCGGCAAGGACTACGCGATCTGGGTCAACACCGACAAGTTCCGCAACTTCAAGGATGCGGACGGTCGGCCCGGCGTCCCCTACCTTCTCGTGTTCCGCACGAAGTAGAATGAAGCTGTCGTGCCGTGCCCGCTTCCGCCCGTTCTTCGAAGATGAGCCTCGATGCGCTACCATGCGGCCGCCTGTCAGACGGACTTGCCCTGTCCCCGATCGCGCGACGAGATCCCGGCGAGGGTCACGAAGCTCCTGGCGATGATCGACCAGGCCGTGGTGGGCTACTCGCCGTTCTTCGACGTGAAGCTCGTGGTCTTCCCCGAGTTCGCCCACGCCGCCCCCGTGTATGAGACCGCCCAGGAGCTGCTCGACAAGCTCGCCGTCCCCCTGCCCAACGACCACACCGATCGGTACGTGAAGAAGGCGAAGGAGCGAGGGGTCTACATCCAGACCGGCACTTTCCTCGAATCCGACGCGCGATGGCCCGGCGTGGTCTTCAACACGACCTGCCTGATCGGCCCCGACGGCGTGCTGAGCAAGTATCGCAAGGTCAACCCGTGGATCCCGTGGGAGGTCCACGCCAGCCCCCACGACCTGGCCGGTTACGACGAGCCCCTGTTCCCGGTGGTCGAGACCGAGATCGGCAACCTGGGCGCGGCGATCTGCTACGACTGGCTATTCCCCGAAGCCATCCGCGCCCTGGCCCTGAACGGGGCCGAGGTCCTCATCCGCGTGAGCGCCTACATGGACCCCTGGGGTGCCACCCCGCCGATGGACTGGTGGACGCTGTTCAACCGCGCCCGCGCGGCCGAGAACATGGCCTATGTGGTCGCCTCGAACCAGGGGGCGAGCCTGGGCAACTATCCGCCGTTCTCGTGGCCGGGCGGGAGCATGGTCGTGGACTTCGACGGCCGGGTCCTCGCGCAGGCCGACCCCGGCCCCGGCGAGAAGATCGTGGTCGGGCCGATCGACATCCCCGCCCTTCGCCACGAACGCGAGCGTCGCAAGGGCCATGCGCTGCTTTCCCATATCCGGGCCGAGGCATACAATCCCCTCTACGCCCGTCCCATTTATCGTCCCGGTGGTCATTGATCCCTCTCCCTCATCCGTCGAGGACACCCACGATGCGCCCTCGCATCCGTAAGGGGCTGGCCGTGGTCGCGTCCCTCTGTGCGCTCATGGCGTCGGGCTGCGGCTGGTTCACGAGCAAGCCCGCCGCGCCCCCGGCGCCCGCCGTCCTGAAGGACGAGATCCCCCCCGAGAACCTCGCCGCGTTCGTCGAGGCCCATCAGGAGGGCCTCGGCTACATGGAGCGGTACGACTACCCGAAAGCACGCGTGGCCTTCCAGAAGGCCCATGATCTCGCCCCCGGCCTGATCGCCGGCTCGATCAACCTGGCCATCGCCACGCTGAACGACACCGGCACGCAGGAAGAGAAGAAGAAGTCCCAGGGCGGAGAGGTGGAGGCCGGCAAGTTCGACGGCGCGATTTCTTTGCTCGATGACGTCCTCAAGCGCGAACCCGGCAACCTCTACGCCCACTACTGCCGCGGCATCATCCTCCAGTACATCGCGGAATTCGATCGCGCCTATCAGGATTTCAAGGCCGTGACCGAGAAAGATCCCGCCGACCCCTCGGCCTGGGTCCGCCTGGGCGAGACGACCACGAACCCCGAGACCGGCATGGCTCCCGGCCGCAAGCAGGCCGACGAGCTGATCCGCATCTACACCCAGGCCCTCAAGCGTAGCCCCTACGACGTGAACGCGACCTATCGCCTGGCCATGGCCCACGGGCTCGCCGGCAAGCGCGACCTCCAGGCCGAGGGGCTCAAGGTCTTCTACAAGCTCGACCCCGAGAAGGACCCCAAGGCCCCCGGGGACGAGGGACGCACCACCTACGGCCAGATGGGCCGGTATGCCACGGTGGTCGATCCCTTCTCGCGACGGCCCAAGGTCGAGGCCCCGTTCGTGGCCCCGGGGTTCGAGATCCCCAGGGCCCTCGACGTGGCCCTGGCCGACGGCGAGCGATGGGCGAAGGCCGAGGACTTCACCGGCAAGCTCGCCATGCTCGGCCGCGCCCGCGACCGCTTCGGGGCCGCCGTGGCCACGTTCGACGCCGACGGCGACAACACCCAGGACCTCTACCTCGCCGCCGCGATCGTGGGCCCGAAGGGGATCCGCGATGCCCTGCTCCTGAACAAGGGCAAGGGCAAATTCGAGGACGCCTCGAAGCGGTTCGGCCTGCCCGAGGACCGCGCGAGCCTGAGCGTGTCAGCGGGCGACTTCGACGCCGACCGGTTCGTCGATCTGTTCCTCACCACGAGCGACGGCCATGCCCTCCTGCGCAACAAGGCTGGGCAGGGCTTCGAGGACGTGACCTCGGCCCTCCCGCCGATGGGCCCTCCCGCGATCAGCCCGGTGGCGCGGTGGATGGACCTGGACCAGGACGGCGACCTGGACCTCTACGTCGTGAACTACACCCCGGCGGACGCCGCCGAATCCGCCTTCACCGACAAGCCTCCCAGCGGCCTGCCGAACTCGGCCTATCGCAACGACGGGAAGGCCCCCGCCCCGCCCGAGTACACCGGGCCGAGCGACGTGCTCGCGCCCATCGGCGTGGCGAAGCTGGGCGCCACGCTCGAGGAAGGGCTGTCGGTCAAGTTCACCCCCTGGAACGCCGACGAGAGCAAGCCCCTGCTCGGCGAGACCGCGCCCCATACCGGGCTGGCCGTGCTCGACCTGGAGAACGACCGCGACCTCGACCTCGTGGTCACGACCGAGGGCGGCCCGCCCACCGCGATCCTCAACGACCGACTCGGCCGGTTCCATGGGGCGGCGCTCGCCGGGCTCGACGGCCTGGATCGGGCCTCGGGCCTTCTGACCATGGACCTCGACAAGGACGGCCTGGCCGATTTGGTCTCGCCCTCGTCCGCGGGCAAGGTCGCGGCGCGTCGCAACGTGACGACCCGCAAGAACGACGGCGAGGTCGTGCTCGCCTTCGAGCCCTTCCCGATCGACGCCGCGGGCTGGCGCTCCGCGGGCGTGGCCGACGTGGACCTGGACGGTACGCTCGACCTGCTGGCCCTGCCCGGCCGCAAGGCCCCGCCCGCGCCCATCTTCGCCCGCGGGGAGCTCGCGAGGTTCGCCTCGTCGCCCCTGGGCCTGGGTCCGGTGGGGGCCTCGCCCTTGCAGGGGATGATCTACGCCGACGTGCTGGGCACCCCCCTGCCCGACGTGGTGCTCGTGCAGGACGGAGAGCCTCCGATGGTCGCGGTCAACGCCGGCAACGGACAGCACTGGATCGGCCTGGAGATCGGCGGCCGGTGGGACGTCAAACCCAAGAACATGCGGACGAATGTGCAAGGTCTGGGCGTCCGCGTGGTGATCGAGGGGGACGGCCTGCGGGTCCCGTTCGAGTACACCACGCTCGACTCGGGCTCGTCGCAATCGGTCGCCCCCGTGGTCCTGGGCCTGGGCAAGCTGGAGAAGGCCCGCCTCATCCGCCTGAAGTGGCCCGACGGCGTGCTCCAGTGCGAGCTTGACGAGGACTCCGACCGG
Organism: Planctomycetales bacterium; assembly: GCA_031411935.1. Lineage (GTDB taxonomy): Bacteria > Planctomycetota > Planctomycetia > Isosphaerales > Isosphaeraceae > JAQGHR01. Next base: position 10,756 of record JANOBY010000503.1, read on the forward strand.
CTCATGCCGCTGGTCGAGAACAACCGCAAGGAGGGCTCGTGCCCGGTCCTCTTCACCTGGAACGGCGAGCGCATGGTCTGCCTGGGCGACTTCCTCGGCGGAGGCGGGCTCGGCTACCTCGTGGCCCCCGGCGTGTACGGGGAGCCCGACCGCGACGAGGCCGTGCCCATCGCCCCCGACCAGCTCAAGCCCGTGAATGGCGCCTACCGGATGTCGATCACCGAACCCATGAGCGAGCTGGCCTATCTCGATAAGGTCACGCTCGACGTGGTCGATCGACCCCCCGGCATCGCCGCCTCGCCCGACGAGCGGTTCGCCCCCGGAGGCAACCGCCCCACGGGCCAGATCATGGCCTGGAAGGAGTCCGTCGAGCCCGCCCGCGCGACCGACCTGAAGGGCACCGAGATCACCGAGGCCCTGCGTCAGTCGGACCGCCAGTACGGCGACGACTTCAAGAGGCTCAAGGGCTGGATCGGCTACGCCGAGGAGCACGGGATTGTCCTCGATTTCGGCGACCGCCTGAGCCGGTTCGGGCCGAAGGATCGCCTCGCCCTGGTGCTCGACGGGTTCACCGAGTACCCCTACTCGCAGACCAACTACGCCGCGAGCACGGCGGGCGTGGCCCTGCAACCGCCGGTCCTCGAACGCCTGCAGGACGACGGCACCTGGAAGACGATCGAGGCCGATCCCGGCTACCCCGCGGGCATGCAGCGCGTGACCCTGCTTGAGCTGACCGGCAAGCTCTCGGGCCCCTCGTGCGTGATCCGCCTGCGGACGAACATGGAGATCGCCTGGGACCGCGCCTTCGTCGCGCCCCTGGTCGAGAATCCGGGGCTGAGGGTCACGTCCATCCCGGTGAAGGCCGCCGCGCTCTCGCATCGCGGGTACATCCGCGAGGTCTCGCCCGACGGCAAGATCCCGCTCCTGTACGATTACGCCTACGTGGACCCGGCCCCCCTGGCCGACCTTGTGGGGAACCTCACGCGGTTCGGCGACGTTGAGCCCCTGCTCACGGACGACGACGACCGGCTCTGCGTGGTCGGCCCCGGCGACGAGGTCCGCATGGAGTTCCCCGACGCCGATGTGCCCCCCCTGCCCGAGGGCTGGACCCGCTCGTACGTCCTGCGGACGATCGGCTATTGCAAGGATGCCGACCCGTTCACCAACGGGAGCGACACGGTGGAGCCCCTGCCCTGGAAGGGCATGCCCGCCGGTTACCCGTTCGGCAAGGCGGGCGAGAGGCCGATCGACCCGGCCTATGCCGAATATCTCCGGACGTACCAGACCCGTTCGGTCTCCCGCTGAGGCGACCCTCCGACCGCCCGGAGCCCCGCGCGATCGTGCAGGGCTCCGGGCGGGGAGGACGGATCCCGACCGGGAAGGTCCCGGGCCAATGGGTTCGTTCTTCGTCGGGAGGCCCCAAATTGGCTTCGTTTTGGGTTCGTTTTGGGTTCGTTTTCCCCTCGGCACCCCGCCCGATTCGCCTCATCCACGCGACTTAAACCCCTTCATGCCATTCACTTCGGCCCGATCCCCGCTCGGGGCCCGGGGGGCCAAATTGGGTTCGTTCTGCAAATTCACGTTTTTCGCGATTCACGCCTTTCCTTGTGGTCGGGCGGGGCCCGTCCTGATCGTGCAGATTGTCAACGAGCCGGGGTGGTGCTCAACGCCCCCTACGCCTCCCGATACTATCGAACGGGCTCCCGGCTTTGATCGCTGGGGAGAGGGGCCGCCCCTGGAATCCGCCCTCGTGGTCTGCTTCCCCTGCCCGCCCGCAC
>JANOBY010000504.1:0-2753 GCA_031411935.1 Planctomycetales bacterium
CAAGCTCCCCTTCCCGCGGCCCATGCCCGTGCGAAACGCATACCGGGCGGGTTCATACGCCGGGCCGGCCGACGGCGAGCCTGTCCAGTGTGGCCAGGTCGCGGGCGTAGGTCGCGCGCACCCGGTCGGCCGAGGCGATCGAGTCCCCGTCGTAGTGCACATCGAAGGACGAGCTGCACATCCCGGTCGTGGTCATCGTCATCCAGCCGGAGTAGGTCGGCGACCGCCGGAGGATCGAGGTCAGGTACGCCTGGCCCGCCGACCGGTCGAAGCAGCTTTCTCGGAGGCTGTCCGCGACGAGGGACCTCAGCCGCTTCGTCCGGAGCCTGCCGATCGCCCTCGCGATTGCCTCCTCCCCCAGGTCCTGGAGGGCCCACACAATCCGCTCCACTGCCTCGGGCAGCCGCTCAATCACGGCGGTGTCGCCGAAGAGCCCCAAGATCGCCGAGGCCTCCGCGTCGCTCGGCCTGAGCGAGTCCTGGTAGTCCCAGGCCCACCACCCCCCCTCGTCCATCCCGTTGTAGGCGAACGTCGTCACGATGTGCTCGCACGGGCCCCAGTCGAAGAACGGGGTCTCGCACTCGGGGCAGCGGCAGAGCCCGGCCTCGTCGACGAGCTCCAGGGTCGCGGTGTCGCGGCGGTAGTCCTCAGGCAGGATCAGGTCGCGGGCCATGGACTCGCTCCTCGTCGCGTTCGGCGGGATGGGATCGTCGTGGATCGGGCTTCAACATGTTTCGACGGGCGGGACGATCAGTCGCGGCGGTGTGCTCGCCTCACCGCAAGGGGTGGCAGCGTTGCCACCCCCTGTCGCCCGGGAGTTGTACCTATCGGGCGGGTCAGCCGGCCCTGCCCATGGCGTCGGCGGCCTTGCCGAGGTCGGCCTCGGCGTAGCCCTCGGTCACGTCGGCGGTGGCGTGGCCCAGGACCACGCGGGCGGTCTCCAGCCCGAACTCCCTGCGGAGCCAGGTCGCGGCGTTGTGCCGCAGCTGGTGCGGGTGCCAGTGGGGCACCCCCGCCGCCAGACAAGCCCTCCGGATCACCCGGCCGTACACGTCCGTCTTGTAATGGGTCCCGGGACCGACCTTGGGCCTCGCCTTGGCTCGGCTCGCTTGAGACGGCTGGACTCGTGTCTTCCTGGCGGCCCGCTTCGCGGCCAGCTTCTCCGCGACGACCTCACGCGGAGAGAACAGGAACGAGTCAACGTCGTCCCGAAGCCACGGTGCCAGGACTGCCTGGGCCCTGGGTCCCAGGTAGATCACCCGGTCGCGGCCGTGGTGCTCGGTCTTGTGCGACGAGGGACAGTAGGCCCACACCGCACCCGAGGTGTCCACGTCCCGCGACCTCATGGTTCAGACCTCCCCCGGCCTCATGCCCGTGAGACGCTGGAGCTCGATCATGGCCCAGACTTGCCGCGAGGTGTGGGGCCGGATCGCGTCCACGAACTCGTCCGGGACCGGACGCACGGGCTGGCTCTCCCTCGCCTCCGTCCGCCCCCGTCGGAGCCCGGACACCGCCTTGAGGCCGTAGTGCGTGTGGGCCGGGACCATCTCGTTCTCGACCGCCCACTTGAAGAGGCGGAGGATGTGGCGGACCCGCTTGTTGACCTCGGTGCGGCAGAGGTCCGACTCGATCATCGCGGCACGCACCGACTTCAACGCCAGCGGGCCGAACCCGCCGGCCTGGGTGTCGCCGTAGAGCCTGCGGAGGGGACGCAGGGCGAGCTTGGTGTTGGCGACCTCGGAGGTGGGCACGCCGTTCTTGACGTAGTACACCTCGGCGTGGCGGAGGTAGGCGAGGATCAACTCGTTCATCGAGAGATCGGTCGGGGTGGCAACGTTGCCACCGGCCCTTACCGTCATCCTCCCCCCGGTGAGCCATTCGGCGACGGCACGGTCGTAGGCGTCCCGGGATTCATTGGTACCGTGCTTGCCCAGGTAGACGTCGCGGCCGCCGAGGCTGACCACGGCCTGGCCGGAGGGCCTGTGCAATCGGTAGGACGGCGTGCGTAGCGTGCGAGTCGGCATCGGGGAGCCTCCCAATCCGGTAGTCTACCGGATTAACAAGTGACTCAGCCGATTCTATAAACCGCATTCGTGGCGCGCAAGTCAATGTTCTCAAAGGACTTGCTGAAATACACCCGGCAGGATTCGAACCTGCGGCCTACGGTTTAGGAAACCGTCGCTCTATCCACCTGAGCTACGGGTGCTTTGGAGATTCGACCTGCCGATCGATGGGCAGGACGGTTCCATGTTAGTGAGGACAGGCCGGGCGATGCAAGAGGTTCAGGTGTTCGGGTCGATTCGTGGCGGGTTGGGGTCGATTCCGTTCCTCGACCTTGCGAAGACTCGGACCTCTCGCGGTGAAAGACCTTACGCAGGATGGCTGTCCAGGGCTTACGCATCAGATTGCTCGGGGATTTGTGCCAATCCACTCCTCCGAGAGTCGGTCTTCCGCCCGGCGAGGAGGCGTCGGGTGGCGATGCTCCTGCCCTCGCTGGTCCTCTCCGCCTTGAGTCAGCACAACGCCATCTTCCTCGGCCAGCCGAGGTTTTGCGCGCTCTTGCCCGCCCAGTGTCGCCGGTCGTCCTCGCGGAAGCAGACGTCCAGGACCCAAAGCAGCGCGTTCTCGATGCCCCAATGGCCCCGCGCCCACCGCAGGCAGTCCTCGGCCGTCCCCGCGGCGCTGCCGATGAAGTAGCGGATCTCCTCGCCGGCCCCCCCGTCGATCTCGCGACGGCTGATCACCGTGACGAT
>JANOBY010000505.1:0-3243 GCA_031411935.1 Planctomycetales bacterium
CACTCCAGATAGGTGCGGATCACCTGCGCGTCCATGGATTCCCGGCCCGATCGTTCGAGGCGGCCGAGTTCCCGCTCGACCTCGACCCGGGCCTCCTTCGGGAGGTCAAGCCTGGCGAGCTTCTCCCGCAGGTCGATGAGCTCGCGGGACTGGTCGTCGTCGCCGAGTTCCTTCTGGATCGCCTTCATCTGCTCGCGCAGGTACATTTCTCTCTGACGTTCGCCGAGCTCCTCCTGCACCTGCGACTTGATCTCGGCCTGCGCGTTGTACATCCCGATCTGTCGCTGGACGTGGACCAGCACTCGTCGCAGACGCTCCTCGACGGCCAGGGTCTCCAGCAGGCTCTGCTTCTCGAGCGTGGGGAGCTCGACGTACCCGGCCACCAGGTCGGCGAACCGCCCCGGGTCGGTCACGTTGTCGAGGACGTTGTGGAGAACCTCCTCGGGCAGGCCCCTCTTCTCGCCGAGCTCCATGGCGCGTTCCCGCGCCTCGCGATACAGGGCCGCGAAGGCCGCATTGCGGTCGTCGAGCGGGGCCATCTCTTCCAGGGAGAGCGTATCGACCGTCAGATAACCATCCACGGGGTGAAAGTGCAGGGCCTGCGCCCGCGATTCCCCATGCAAAAGGAGCTGGACTCCGCCCAGGCCGCGTTGAACCTGTCCGATCCTCGCGACCACGCCGATCGTGTAGAGATGCGCGGGCGTGGGCTCCTCGACATCCTCTTTCTGGGCCACGGCGAACACCAGGCCGCCGGCCTTCATGGCGGCCTCGATCGCTCGCAAGGTCCCGGGGCGACCGGCCGAGATGGGGACCGTGATCTCGGGAAAGATCACCGTCCCGCGAAGGGGCAAAACGGGAAGCGTGATACGTTCCGCCACGACGAGCACCTCCAGTAGGGATGGGCCGGACCCCTCGGGGACGACAAGGGGAAGCGCATCGTCCCTGAGATCCAGGCAAGCCCGGTGCCGACAGAGCGGCCCAGGGGCTCGTGCTCATTATAGGAAGGTCACTCCAACTCGACGAAAGGTCAGGCCCCATCCCTCAGTCAGTGCGCGGCGCTGGACGATGCGGGATTTGCCGAGGGATGGATCTTCGCAAGTTCGGAAATCAGGGCGGATGGCGAGGGCCTGTCCGACGCGTTCCGGCCCAGATGCTCGTAGCGGAGGATCCCATCACGATCGACGAGGAACGCCGACGGTCGATTCAGCCATTCGACATGGAGCATCCGCATGGCCACCCCATACAGGGCGGCCACGGTGTGCGAGGGGTCCGACAGGACGGGCAGGGCTGTATCCGATTCGAGATCCCCGCCTCCTTCATCGTGGCGTTGACCCGGTAAGGTTTATGAGATTCGACGATCAGGACCTGCGCTCCCCGGGACTCGAACTCGTCCATCTTCCCGCGGAGCATGTCCATCTGTCCGCTGCAAAACATGCAATTCACCCCATAGAGGAAGACGATCACGACATCCTTCTTGCCGCGATAATCTTCGAGACGCTGGACCCGTCCGGCCTGATCCACGAGCGAGAACTCGGGGGCAGGCTGGCCGAGGCGTGGCCATGCGCTTCAGGTCAAAGCTGGCCAGGGCCTGGCGGATCGAATCGCCGCGAACCTCGGGCTCTCGCGTCATGGCCAGTTGGAGACGGGTCCGCGCCATGCGCACCGTGTCGAACTGGGCGACCCGGGTGGCGAGTTCCTTCGAGATCGGCCCTCCGACCATGACCAGGGAGACCGCGGCATTGATGCGGGCCGTCCCCTCCGGATCCTCCTGCATGAGCCGCTCAAGTCGGCCGGCGAGCGAGGCGCGCCGAGCATCCCCGCCGCCTGGGTCGCCAGGTTGCGGACCTCGGGATCCCCGTCCTCCATTCCGCTGAGAAGCACGGGCAAGCAGTCGGTGTCGAGCCTTGCGAGCTCGCAGAAGGCCGTCATCCGGGCTTTCCAGGTGCCGGTGAAGGCATCGGGAAGTCGCTCGTGACCGTCCCAGACCCGCCGGAATCGGGCGAAGATGGGATGACGCTCGGGCGAGGTGGGGACTTCCTTGGATTGCCAGGTCCGCGCGGGGATGACTTCTCCGCGGAATTCGTTCGAAGCCGCCCAAGCTGCACGAAGACACGCAAGATCGCCGATCAACATCACGGTGGCGAGGGCCAGCCCCGCGGCCAGATAAAGCTTCATACGAGCGGCTCGAGGAGGGTCGAACGTGGCTTCACGATCGACGACCGGCGAGCCAATAAGCGTCGACATCCTGTCTCGTGGAAGAACCATTCGGACCGAGCCGAGCGGACCCGAGGTCGTCCTGGCGTGAGTACCGCGAATCCCTCGCTCCGCGAGTCTCACAAACATAAAAAGGAGGATCGGCAGGCTTCCCCAATGAGGATAGGCGTCGAGTCGAGGGCCTCTCGCCCATTTCCGTCGAACTCGTTCTCCCTGAACCCATTGGGGAGATTCTCTGCCTGGGGACCAACCCCCCGATGACCTGGCTTTGCCTTAACGTGTTTCCTCGAAAGCACCGCTCCCACGCCTGTCTGACGAGTAAGGAAAGCGATGCCAATTTCAGCAAATCGTAATCATCGTCATTGATGGCGATTCTCCGGAGCGCCCAGAGGAGCCCTGGCGACTTCCGTAGCGGGGCACGCCAGGTGTCCTCTTCCTTGAAGAAGGGATTGCTTCTGGCGGATACGTTGTGCGGTGGCCCTCAGAGCAACCGAAGCCATAATCTCCGTGGAGCCTCCACGGAGATGGCAAATCGGCGGCTTTCCACCGGGTTGTCGGGGGCGGCTACTGCCTTTACAATCCGGAGATCCCACATATTAAAGCGGCGAAGAACATCAACGCTCTTTCATTCAGCGAGATGTTGCAAAAGTCCACACGTTTGATTCTAATACCTGTCGAATTCGGGGCTTTCGGGGTCCGAATACGTGTCGCCGGATTCGTGCCCATCGACCCCAGAGCGTGGCCAGCGCGAAGGAACGCGAGCCGATGACGTCGTGAGCGAACTCTCCCGAGGCATCTCGGGCGACCTTGGTGGAGGATCCGCAGAGTTGCGGGCCGAACGGATCCGTTCGAGAAGACCGATCCCATCCTTCGCCTCCGATGAGTCTTCGACCAGATCTCGCAAACCGTGATCGTCGCCGATCCCCCAAGGTGCATCATGAAGAACCGACCCGATCTAAGGACTCGTCGAGCCCGGCCGAACCTCGAACGCCTGGGGCGTCGGACCTTGCCCTCGGTGACTGTCACCCC
>JANOBY010000506.1:0-21883 GCA_031411935.1 Planctomycetales bacterium
GCTCCATGAGTAAGAATTTGACCACGCTTGCGAACGAGTGTAGCCGGTCCCCGGGACGCCCGCGAGGGGATGGAGCCGGGCAAATCGTCCGGTCCTGCCGTGACCGACGGCGAATTCCGTCGTACAATAAGGCTAATGTGATAACCACGTTCTCGGCCGAGACGACCCGCGATGAGCCTGATCGTCAAGAGTTCCTCCTTCGCCGAGGGTCACGCGATCCCGGTCGATCATACGGAAGATGGCGCGGACCTCTCTCCCGACCTCACCTGGAGCACACCGCCGAAGGGGACCGCGGGCTTCGTCCTGATCGTGGACGACCCCGACGCCCCGGTGGAGGAGCCCTGGGTCCACTGGATCCTCGCCGGGATCCCCGGCTCGGCCGTGTCCTTGCCCGCAGGCTTCCACGAGCTGACCCTTCCCCCGGATGCTCCGGAGGGCCTCGTGCAGGGGCTGAACACCTGGGGGACCGTGGGCTACCGAGGGCCGGCCCCGCCTCACGGCCACGGCGTGCACCATTATCACTTCAAGCTCTACGCGATCGATAAGGCGTTGCCCGTCCTCTCCGGGATCGACAAGCATGAGCTCCTCGAGATGCTGTCCGGCCACGTCCTCGCCCGGGGCGAGCTCGTGGGAACTTTCCGACGCGATTGACCCGGTCCCCGATGAGGCCCCGCGATGGCCGACGACCTGCAAGAGATGGGCGACGATGTCCTCGAATTGACCCTGGAAGAGACCTCGTGGGCTCCTCCGCCGGTCGTGGGACGTCACGCCGGGGTGGCGGTCGAACCGGACCAGGACTTCTTCGCCGACCCCCCGCCCGAGATCGGCGAGGTCCTTTCGGCCGAGTCGTCCCTCCGCGTGGGTAAGAAGCCGTGGAAGACTTCTTCACGCATCGTGATCGCGGGGCTGGCCGGGTGGGCGGGCTCGATGATCCTCCATACGTTCGAGCCGAACGTGGTCCTGGAAGCGATCCTCTTCGCATCGCTGTCGCTGGTGGCCTGGTTTCTTACGCGTTTCTCGGGCTCCTGCTCGTTTGTGGGGGGAACTGGGGCCTGCCGCTTCACATGCAAGGGAAACCGGAATCGGGTCTCTCGCAAGGATCTCTTCTTGTTCGAGGAGGCGGCCGAGCTCCGGACCTCGCAGACCCGGCACTATCACAACGGGATTTACACGGGCACCCAGTACAAGTTCAGCTGGACCGATGAGACGGGGCGGGTCATCTTCAAGCTCTCGGGGACCTACCGCGGAGAAAAGGCCCCGCCCAAGCCCAAGGATCCTTTCCACTTCGCTGTGAGCACCGAAGCCGCGTGGACCGTGCACATCCTGGGCAGGCTCTCGCAGGAGAAAGAGGAGACCGGGCTCGCAAGGTTCCGGCTCTCGGGAAACAACTGGGTCGCGGTGGGAGACGGGCATCTGCAGATTTCGCGGAAGGGGATTGTCGAACGCCTGGAATTCGCCGAGATCGGCGACGTGTCCATCGACTCCGGGGTCGTGAAGATCAAGCGGGTCGACGCGAAGGAGGGCTGGTTCAGCTCCACCGGCGTCCACAAATTCCCGTACGACTCGATGGCCAACTTCCAGGCCTTCGCCCAGGCCTATCTCCGCTGGGTCGTCGGAAATCGGTCCGCGCAACCCTCGGCTTTCCCGGTCGAGTAGCCGCGTGAGGGCGGAGGCCCCGTCGGGTCCAGGTCCGAAAGGCGAGACGATGAAGCCTCGACTTCAGATGAGTTTGCGGACCACCCTGTTGCTGGTCGTTGGCCTGGCCCTCCTTTGCTCGTTCGTCATCCCCTTTCTTCCCGAGCCCCAACCAAGGGCCCCCACCAAGCCCATGGCGTGGGCGCAATCGATGCGCTCAAATTATGGGGTCGGGGACATCTGGGATGAATACGAATCCGACATGAGTTATCGATACCGGAGGCTCGAGGCAGTTTTCGACAAGCTCGACGTGAAGTTCGAGGAATCGACCTCGTTCGGGCCGTTCACAGACATCCTCAGGTCGGGGGAACTCGTCGAATCGCAATTCGAAATCCTGGGGTTCCAGCCCTACAAGGAGACCCTGGGGCTGGGGGAGCAGACGCCCTGGCGCCTCCCGATCGGGACGTCCTGCGTGGTCGAGCAGGATCCGGCGAAAGGCCTGGAAGACTGCCGAGATACCCGATACATCGAGGTGAAGATCCTGAAGGGCCCTCTCGCCGGCCGTCGGTGCCATCTCGAGCGCGTGTATCTCCGTCGCAGACCCTGATGAGGCCGTTGCCCTCCCCGGACCGTCACTCGGAACGGGCAGGCGCTTTCCGGCTTGCCCGCCTTGAGCCTAGAATACCCTTTAGCGAGGCCAACCGTTCGCCGGGGGGCTTCTCCCTTCATGTCGGCTCCACTCTCTCCCGAGGAGTCCGTCTCATGTCCACATCCACTCCCCCTCGCCCCACCATGCTGAACGACCCCGAGCGGGCCAAGCAGGTCGCCCAGGCCGAGGAGTTGCTGTTCTCCGGCCCCCAGAAGTCCGGGTTCGCCAAGGCCCTCTTCCGGGGCGAGTTCCGATCCGACGTGATCATGCCCTACCCGACCCTCCCGGAAGCGAAGCGGAGAGAGACCGACGCGGCGGTGTCGGCCTTCAGGACTTTCGCCGAGGAGCACATCGATGCCGCGGCGATCGACCGCGAGGCCGACATCCCGGCCAGCGTGATTCACGGCCTGGGGGACCTGGGCGTCCTCGGCATGACGGCCCCGGCGGAGTTCGGGGGCAGGGGGTTCTCGCAGTCGCAATATTGTAAGGTCATGGAGGCCATCGGCGGCCACTGCTCCTCCACCGCCGTGTTCGTCAATGCCCACCATTCGATCGGCATCCGCGCGTTGCTGCTCTTCGGCACGCGCGACCAGCAGGAGCGCTGGCTTCGTCCTCTCGTGTCGGGCGACAAGCTCGCGGCCTTCGCCCTGACCGAGACCGAGGCCGGTTCCGACGCCTCGAACGTGCAGACGACCGCCACGCCTTCGGCCGACGGATCGACCTACATCCTCAACGGCACCAAGCGCTACATCACCAATGGCGGGATCGCCGACGTCCTGACCGTGATGGCCAAGACGCCCGATCCGAAGGGCGGCGACCCGAAGGTCACGGCCTTCCTCGTGACCCCCGACCTGCCGGGCTTCGAGGTCGTCGAGGAGCGGATGCCCAAGTGCGGGATCCGGGGCACGGCCACGGGTCGGCTTGCGTTCCACGACATGCCGGTCCCCGCCTCGAACATCCTCGGGCCTCTGGGCAAGGGGCTCCGCGTGGCGCTCACGGTGCTCGACTTCGGACGGACCACGTTCGGCGCGAGCTGCACGGGCGCGGCCAAGGTCTGCGTGCAGGCCAGCGTGCGCCACGCCAATCGCCGCCGCCAGTTCGGCCGCCCCCTGGCGGATCTCGATCAGGTCAAGAAGAAGATCGCGAGGATGGCCGCCTTCGCTTACGCCATGGAGGCCTCGACCGCCGAGACCGCCGCCCTGATCGACTCGGGCGCCGAGGACTACATGCTCGAGACCGCGATCCTCAAGGTCTTCGCCACCGAGGCCCTCTGGGAAGCGGTCTACGAGACCATGCAGATCCACGGAGGGCAGGGCTACTTCACCGACGAGCCTTACGAGCGGATGATGCGCGACGCCCGCATCAACCAGATCGGCGAGGGGGCCAACGAGGTCCTCAAGTCGTTCATCGCCATGGTCGGCATCCGCGACATCGCGATGGGGCTGGCCTCGACGATGGAGGGGCTGAAGAAGCCCAAGACGCTCTTTTCGACCCTCTGGAACTTCGGCGCGGCCCATGCCGGCAAGCTCGCCCGGCCCGAGATCCTCGTCCAGCACGGTTCGCAGGCCCGCGCCGCGAAGGCGCTCTCTCGCCGCGTGGGCCGGTTCGGATGGGCCGTGGAGAAGAGCCTCATCCGCCATCGCGAGGCGATCCTCGAGCACGGCTATGTGCACGAGCGGCTGGCCGATGCCGCGATCGCCCTGTTCACCTCGTCGTGTACGCTGGCCAGGCTGGACGGCGAGGCCTCCCGTGGCGAGGCCAGCGAGGCAGACCGGGCGGCGGGCGGGCTCTATCTGGAGATGGCCGGGCGCAAGTTCGACCAGGCTCTTCGCGACCTGGCCGACAATGACGACCGTCTCACCTCGCGCGTGGCCGACCTGACTCTCGCCCGCTGATCGGTCCCCTCGCATCCGACTCGAGATCGCCCGGTTGCGGTGTCCTTGTCCCTGCGGCCTGGCGATCTCGCGTTTCTGCCGCCCGGTCGCATTCTCATGGAGGCGTTCTCACTCGCCTTCGTGACGTCCTATGGTCCTGGTGTGAGCCCCGGTTTCCGGGTGAATGGCCCCTGCGCAGACGGGTTGACGACTTCAGGACGGCATGCCGATGGATCTCCCGATGCGCCTGATTTGCTCCGAGTGCGGTCTCACCGTCGAGCGGAGCGCCGATCGTCCCTTCAGCATCGCCGTCTGTCCCGGGTGCGGCGCGGCCGTGGGGAATGCCTCGGGACCGGCCGACATGGACTCGACAAGCCCCTTCCCCTCGCACACCCCCTGCTCGCTGGAACTGACCCCGGCGGATCTGGCCCATAGCTCGTGGTCGAGGGCCGAGGGCCTGAAGATGCCCGAGACGGTCGGGCGGTTCCGCATCCGCGAGCTTCTGGGCGGGGGGGGGTTCGGGCGAGTCTACCGAGCGTTCGACTCCCGACTGGATCGCGATGTGGCGCTCAAGGTCCTTCGCGACGAGAAGCCCCCGCCCCGGGTGGTCGAACGCTTCTTCCGCGAGGCCCGCGCGGCCTCGCAGCTGGATCACCCCCATATCGTGCCGCTCCACGATGCGGGGCGAGACGGGGCCCAGTGCTGGATCGCCTACCAGTTCGTCTCGGGCCCCACGCTCGCCCGGGCCCGCGACGACCGGACCCTCGACCTGAGGCGGTCCGTGGAGATCATCCGGGGCCTGGCCGATGCCCTGGACCATGCCCATTCGCGGGGCGTGTTCCATCGCGACGTGAAGCCCGCCAACGTGCTGCTGGATCCCGCGGGCCGCCCCCGCCTCACCGATTTCGGCCTGGCCCGGCGCGTGGAGGTCGACCTCACGCTGACCCAGGAAGGGGCCATCCTCGGCACCCCCGCCTACATGAGCCCCGAGGCCGCCGCGGGCCAGAGCCACGAGGCCGATGCCCGCAGCGACCTCTACAGCCTGGGGGTCATCCTCTACGAACTCCTCTGCGGACGGCGTCCCGGCGATCTGCCGAGCGGGGTCCCGCACTGGCGGGCCGGCCTGGTCGCGCCCATCCGCCCTCCGCGATCGTGCGACCGGCGGATCCCACGCGCCCTGAACCGGATCTGCCTGCGGGCGATCGCCGCCGACCCTTCGGCCCGGTATCCCGACGCCCGAAGCCTCATGGACGACCTCGACGGCTGGCTCCGAGGGGGAGAGGGGCTCTGGATCCTGGCCCAGGCGGGGATGCTGACCGCCGTGCTGGTGACCGCCATCTTCTCGCGAGACCTCGTCGGCCTGATCCGCGGGCCGAACGACGATCGACTCAACCCGGTTCGGCCCACGCCCAGTCTCGTCCGAGCCTCCGCCGAGTCGGGCGGCCCCTTCGACACCAGGGGCCTCCCCCTGAACTTCCGGTCCGGCCCGAAGACCGAGCCGCCGGAACCGTTCATCGGGAATGCCGACCCCCGCTCGAAAACCTTCCACCGCCCCTCCTGCAAGTCGGTCGGCCTCATGAAGCTCAAGAATCAGGTCAAGCTCAGCACCCTGGAAGAAGCCCTGGCCCTGGGTTACAAGCCCCATCCCCAATGCGTCCACAAGCTCGCCGTGCTTTCCGATCCGGGCAGGAGCCCAGGCGAGTGAGGCGGAGGGTCACCCGCCTCGCGGGTCTCGGATGTACCCCTTCGGGCCGCTTCACGCCCGACGGGTGGGTTCGTTCTGAGTTTAGAGGCCCCAAATTGGCTTCGTTTTGGCTTCGTTTTGAGACTGGCCCGACTCGAAATCCTCTCTCGGTCGGCCCTGCGAATTGCCATAACTGCTGTTCGCCAAATCGCTTCCGCGTAACCTCACTTCGCGAGTTCGGCGGCGGAATTGGGTTCGTTTTGCAATCCACACTTTTTTCGGAGTGCCGCCTTCCTGACTGTCGATGACTCGGATCGGGCCCCCTCCGACGATTGTCGGACCAATGCAGAGATCGCGATCCCCTACCCGGCCAGTCGGGTCTCTGCTCTACGGGCCGTGACCGTCCTGATGCACCCGATTATCAATGAGCGAGGTCGGAACCGGAGGTCCCCGACTCTCCGTACTATCGTGGGGCGCTCGGCTCCCGATCGCGCGGGCTGCGCTGCCCGCCCCAAATTATGAGCGATTCCCGCTTGTTCGTAGCGACCTTCAACTAGGGCGGGCGGCCCTACCCGCCGGAACTTGGTAGTGGCGGGCAGGGCCGCCCGCCCTACTTCAAGGGAGGACCGCCATGTTAGGGCGTGAACCTCTGTCTAGACCAGGCCGAGTCAACGGGAATAGGCCGAGCCGTCGGCGAGGATCGCCATCGCGGCGTTTCGCCCGTTGATGCCGATCACGCTGCCTCCGGGATGCGTGCACGCCCCGCAGAGGTAGAGCCCCGGCATGGGGGTCTTTGCCGAGAGCCGATCGGCCCACATGTACGGGGGCAGGCACTCTCCCTGGAAGATGTGGCCCCGGGTGAGCCCCACCGAACGCTCGATGTCGGGCGGGCCGAGCACCTGGACGTCCACGACCGCTTCGTCCAGATTCGTGCAGTAGGCGCCGATCGAGCGGAGGGCGAGGCGTTTCACGTCGTCGCGACGGGTGTCCCAGTCCCCATCCGCGAACGTGTGGGGGACGTACTGGGCGAACACGCTCATGGTGTGAAAGCCTTCGGGGGCCACGCTCGGGTCGTGGGCCGTCTGGAAATACAGTTCGGCCCAGAGCGTCTCGGGCAGTTCGCCGGCGCGGGATCGAGCAAAGGCGTGGGTCCACTCGGATCTGGTCAGCGGGATGTTGATCTGCCCCATATGGTGAGCCTCGCAAGTGCCGGGCCGGGCGGCAAAGTCGGGCAACTCGCGAAGGGCCACGTTCAGCTTCAGCGTGCATCCGGTGATCGGGATCGACTCGACCTTCGCCTTCCACGACAGGTCCGCCTCGTCCGCCAGCAGGCGCAGGGTGGAGATCGGGTCCGCGTTCGAGACCACGCACGAGGCCTCCACGCGCTCGCCGCTCTCGAGGATCACTCCCCGGCCGGGCTCGATCCTCGCCACCGGGACGCCCGAGACCACCACGGCGCCCGCTTCCCGGGCGGCCTCGGCGATGAGCATCGAGACCCGCCCCATCCCGCCCTGTACGTAGCCCCAGGCGCCCGGCTCGCCGCCGAGCCGGCCCGATTGGTGGTGAAAGTGGATCGACGCGGTGCCCGGATCGTGCGGGCTCGCGTTCGTGCCGATCACCCCCTGCCCCAGATACGCCTGCTGGAGGCGTTCGTCGTGCAGGAAGCGGTCCACATAGTCGACCATGGACCACTCGAAGAGCATCTTCTTCGCTTCCTGGTCGCGGCCGAGGCGGGCCTCGATCTGCTCGCGAGAGGGCGCAGGGCCGATCCACATATCGCGATCGTCGGCCGGTCGCAGGGCGTCGCGGAGGCGCCGCTTCACGTCGCCCATGGCCTTCCAGCCCATCACATCGCGCGGGCTGAAGCGGGCGATCTCCTCCTCGCAGCGGATCGGGTCATCCCAGAGCTGGATCGAGGTCCCGTCGGCGAACGGCACGAACAGGCCCGCATCGGCCAGAGTCCAGTTCAGCCCTCGACGGATCAGGGCCAGCTCGTCGATGACCAGAGGGTGCAAGAGCCCGAGCAGGTAGGCGCACGGTGAGACGGTGAAGCCCGGCCAGGTCTGTTCGAGCGTGCACGCCCCGCCGAGCCGCTCGCGGGCTTCGAGCACGAGCACGCTCTTGCCCGCGCGGGCCAGATAGGCGGCGCAGGTCAGTCCGTTGTGCCCGCCGCCCACCACAATGGCATCCCAGCGAGGCCCCGGGGCCGAAGGCAAACCGCCCATGACTGACCTCCCTGTGGAATACAGAGAAACCAGTCTGGGCGATTCGTGAACTTCAGGCAAGCCCTTGCCTGGTCAATCCATCAGGCGAGGGTAGGACATCGCGACCGGCTCGCGATCGACGAGGGCGATCGCCTCGCGAAGGCCGACCTCTCGGCCCTCGACCTTGGAGCCGAGATAACGGTGGACAAAATCCATCGTCGTGTCGATCTCGTCGGGCTGGATCATGATCAGCTCGCCGGGTTCGGCCTCGCGAAGGACGGCCTCCACGGCGTTGAGAGCGCCCTGGAAGTCGCGGATGTCGGTCACGCGACGCCCCGCGGCCAGCCCCTGACGGAACAGTGCCATGATCTCGCCGGGCTGGCGCCCCCTCACGTACTGATCCTCGTAAAGGATCACGCGGTCGAAGGCCTCGCCCAGCATCTCGCCCTGACGGACGAGGTCCTCGTCGCGGCGGTCCCCCGCCGCGGAGTAGACCACCGTGCGACGCTCATGGGGGAACGACTCGATCGCGTCGAGGATCGCCCCCAGCGAGGAGACGTTGTGGCCGTAATCGAGGATCACGGTCGCCCCGCCGATTTCCAGCAGGTTGAACCGGCCCGGGACCGTGTTCATCTCGCCCGCGAAGGTCTCCAGGCCGTCGCGAAGCGTCTCGGGCGAGAGCCCCAGCGACCAGCCCGCGGCCGCGGCGGCCAGGGTGTTCTCGACCTGGAAGCCGATCTGGCCCCCGTGGGTGAGCGGCACGTCGGCGATGGCGACCACGCGGGTCTCGCGGTCGGCATGGGCCAGGACCACCCACCCGTCGCGGACGAAAACGGCCCGTCCGCCTTCGAGGCGATGGGCCGCGATCTGGGGAAGATCCCCATCGACCGCGAAGAAGATCACGGAGCCGGGGCAATATTCGGCCATGGCGTGGACCAGGGGGTCGTCGGCCTTGAGGACGGCGTCGCCCGAGGGCTTGACCACGTCCACGATCGTCCGTTTGACCTGCGCCAGCTTCTCGACGGTGTGGATGTCGCTCAGGCCCAGGTGGTCGCCGGCCCCGATGTTGGTCACGACCGCCACGTCGCACCTGTCGAAGGCCAGGCCCGCGCGAAGGATCCCGCCGCGAGCCGTCTCGAGCACGGCCACGTCCACGGCGGGGTTCATCAGCACGTTCGTGGCGCTTCCCGGCCCGCTGCAATCGCCGGACTCGATGCGGCGCTCGTCGATGTACACGCCCTCGGTGCAGGTCATGCCCACGGTCTTGCCCGAGCAGCGGACGAGGTGGGCGATGAACCGCGTGACCGTGGTCTTGCCGTTGGTGCCCGTGATGGCCGCGATCGGGATGCGCCCGTCCTGGCCTTCGGGGAACATGCTGTCGATGATGTCGCGACCCACGGCGCG
Source organism: Planctomycetales bacterium (assembly GCA_031411935.1). Classification (GTDB taxonomy): domain Bacteria; phylum Planctomycetota; class Planctomycetia; order Isosphaerales; family Isosphaeraceae; genus JAQGHR01. The sequence goes on from JANOBY010000506.1 coordinate 9,451, forward strand.
GGGCATCCCGATGGAGGGTTCCAGGTGCATCCGCAGGCCGGGCCCGGCGTTGACCTCGACGATCACGCCCCCCTGCTCTTCGAGCGGGCGGCCGATGTCGGTCACGACCACGTCGATCCCGGCCACGTCGAGCCCGACCATGCGGGCGGCCTCGATGCAACGCTCGGCGACCTCGGGATGGACCCGATCGGTCACGTCCTCTGCGGTGCCTCCGGTGGACAGGTTGGCGTTGCGGCGGATCAGGACCTTCTGGCCGGGGGACGGCACCGAGTGCGCCGTCATGCCCTGATCCACGAGGACGGCCAGGGAGGTCTCGTCGAGGCGTATCTTGCTCAGAGCGGTCGAGTGACCGTCCTGGCGGCGAGGGTCTTCGTTGGCCCTGGCCACAAGATCGACGATCGTGTTCTGTCCGTCGCCGATCACGTGGGCGGGCTCGCGCCGGGATGCGGCGACGACCTTCCCTCCGACGACCAGCACGCGGTAGTCATCGCCGGGGGCGTATTTCTCGACGATGACCGACTCGTCGGAGCTTTCCTGCCTGGCGGTCTGGTAGGCGGCCAGGATCTGCTCGTTGGTCGTGAGGTTCGTGGCCACTCCGCGCCCCTGGTTGCCGTGCTGTGGCTTGACGACCACGGGCACGCCGATCTCCTCGGCGGCGGCCAGGGCGTCGTCGGCCGTGGACACGGAACGACCGGCGGGTACGGGCACGCCGATCGGGGCGAGCAGGGCGCGGGTGAGCTCCTTGTCCTGGGCGATCCCCTCGGCGATCGCGCCGGTGCGGTCGGTCTCGGCGGTCAGGATCCGCCTCTGATTCTTGCCCCACCCAAGCTGAATGAGGCTGCTCGTGCTGAGACGTCGGGCGGGGATGCCCCGTTCCTTAGCGGCGCGGACGATGGAGCCGGTGGACGGGCCGAGCCGGACCTCGTGTAGGAGGTCGCGCAGCTTGATCACCTGGGCGTTCAGGTCGAACGGGTGGTCGTGGAGCATGGCCAGGAAGAGCTCGCGGCCGACCTTCAGGGCCTCGCGGGCCAGGGCCTCCTCCTCGTACTGGATGGCGACCTTGTACACGCCCTCTTCGCTGGTCTCGCGGGCGCGGCCGAACCCGCAGGGGCTTCCGGCCAGGCCCATGAGCTCGAGGCTCACGTGTTCGAGGATGTGGGCCGGATAGGTGCCCCGGCGGAGCCGCTCGAAGAACCCGCCCCGGGTGCCGACCGAGCATCGGTGCTCGACCAGGGTCGGCATGAGGGTCATGAGACGGTCGTTGAACCCGGGCTGCTCGTCAGAAGAACAATCCTTGTAAGGTCCGAGATCGACCCATGCTTCCAGCACGGGGAAATTCGCCCAGATGTTCGGCCCGCGTAACGCCAGGACCTTCCGGAATTCCATGGGACATTCGGCTCCAGGAACGAGAGCGACCCGGCAACTCCGATCGGGGGGATCCACCCCACCCGGGCGACGCCGACACCTGGGCCCACTCCTGAGCCAGGCGGGTCAGTCCGATTCCGCTATTCCGTCGTTCGATTCGTGATGAGACCGGCTGAAGAGGTGCGCCTCGCCCCGAGACCGCCGGTCGCCTCGCCCCTAACACTACGGGAAAAAGGCGTCGAAGATCGAACTCCCGGGACCCGATTCCTCGGAACTTCCCGAAACGGCCCGGCCCCAGTCGAGCCAAACCGCGACCCTCAAACACTTTCGCCCCCGCACGGCACGAGCCACTATCATTTCCGCCCCCGGCGGAAAGGCAAGCCCTCCGTGCCCAAAACCGACGAATTCCTTCCCCAACGTGGCCATCAGGTAATCGAAATCGCTGGGACATGAAAAACGCGGGAAGGTTTCGTCAACAATTGCCGTACCGCGAGAACCCCCGCACAGCGGAAACCCGTCAACGAGAACTAGGAAAGGCTCGATCATTGTCTATGATGGATGGTCTCGACTGCTTCTCGCCCGTAACCACCCCGACGCTTCTGGAACCACCCTCCGACGGAGCCCTCCGCAGTTGGACGATCGACCCGACCCGTTTCGCGAACTCCCGACTGCGGTGCGCGACTCCTTGCCCTCGGTCCTCCAGCCGGGCGAGGCCGTTCGGCTCAAGTTCTTCCCCGACCTGGACTCGCATCTGCGGTTCCGGGAGGCGGCGATCGTGGTCACGGATCGTCGGGTCCTGGGAACGGGTTTCGGTCGCCTGGGCCAGGGCGAGACGGTCGAAGGCTGGGGCTCGTGGCCTCTGGGTGAGGCACTGGTCCTCGCCGCGACCGAGGCGGCCGGCGTCGGCACCCTCGACCTGAACGGGGCCTCGGGCCTGCTCGCCCGCTGGCGCTACACGGCTTCGCGAGCCAAGGCCGCTCATCGATTCGCCCACGCGTTCGAGACCCGTCAGGTGGACGATTCCGCCGACGCCCCAATCGAGCCCACGCCCGCGTTCGAGCCCCTTTCGGAAGACTCGCCCAGCACGCGCGTGGCGACCTCCTCGGCCCTGGCCCGGCTGCTCCAGTTCGGGAGGCCCAGGCTGGGGCCGATCGTGGTCGGCTTCCTGCTGACCCTGGCGAGCACGGCGGCCGGGCTCATTCCTCCTTACCTCACGCAACCCCTGATCGACGACGTGCTGATCCCCCGCCAGTCGGGGCAGGACGTCCCGATCTCGCTGATCACGTATTACCTGACCGGGATGGGGATTGCGTCGCTTTTGGCGTGGATCCTCGGGTGGGCGCGGAGTTATGTGATGGCCTGGGTCGGCGAGCGGATCTCGGCCGACCTGCGCGACACCACGTACTCGCACCTGCTCCGGCTCTCCATGGAGTTCTTCGGCGGCAAGAGGACCGGCGACCTCATGAGCCGGATCTCCAGCGACACCGACCGGATCTGCCAGTTCCTGTCGGTGAATGTGGTGGATTTCGCGACCGACATCCTCATGATCATCGGCACCGCGATCATCCTGGTGACCAAGGCCCCCTGGCTCGCGGCGGCCACGCTCTGCCCGTTGCCGATGGTGGGCTGGCTGGTCCACCGGGTGCGCAAGTCGTTGCGGCACGGGTTCAACGACAGCTCCAAGGCCTGGGCCGCGATGACCAGCGTGCTCGCCGACACGATCCCCGGCATCCGCGTGGTCAAAGCCTTCGCGCAGGAGGACCGGGAGCAGGAACGGTTCGAGCAGGCGAATCACCACAACGTGAAGGTCAACGACCGGGTGAACGCCATCTGGGCGTTCTTCGGGCCCACTTTGGCCCTCATGACGCAGATCGGCCTTCTGGTGGTGTGGGTCGTCGGCGCCTGGCTGGTCTTCCACCACGATTTCAAGGTCGGCGTGCTGACCATGTTCCTCACGTACCTGGGCCGGTTCTACACCCGCCTGGAGTCGATGAGCCGCATGGTCCAGGCCACGCAGAGGGCCGCCGCCAGCGCGGGGCGGATCTTCGAGATTCTCGACCGCGTGCCTACCGTGGCCGATCCCGTCCGCGCGGCCTCGACCGAGAACCTGCAAGGCGACGTCGAGCTTCGCAACGTGGGCTTCCGCTACGGCAATCGCGCCGTGCTTCATGGAGTGAGCCTGAAGATCCGCCCCGGCGAGATGATCGGCCTGGTGGGGCCCTCGGGCGCGGGCAAGAGCACGCTCGTGAACCTCGTGTGCCGCTTCTACGACGTGACCTCGGGCGCGATCCTCGTGGACGGCCACGACCTCCGCGATTTCGCGGTGAGCGACTACCGCCGCTGCATCGGCATCGTGCTCCAGGAGCCCTTCCTCTTCTTCGGAACCATCGCCGAGAACATCGCTTACGGGCGCCCCGGGGCCACCCGCGACGAGATCATCGCCGCCGCCAGGACGGCCCGCGCCCACGAGTTCATCCTCCGCCTTCCCGACGGCTACGACTCGCTCGTGGGAGAACGCGGTCAATCGCTCTCGGGCGGTGAACGCCAGCGCATCTCGATCGCCCGGGCCATCCTGATCGATCCCAAGATCCTGATCCTCGACGAGGCGACCTCCAGCGTGGACACCGAGACCGAGCGCGAGATCCAGGAGGCGCTCGACAACCTCATCCGCGGACGGACCACCATCGCCATCGCGCACCGGCTCTCGACCCTGCGCAAGGCCGACCGCCTGGTGGTGGTCGAGCGCGGCCAGATCGCCGAGATCGGCCACCACGACGAGCTGATCCTCCAGGACGGGGCCTACGCCCGCCTGCATCGCGCCCAGATTGAGCTCGCGGGCGTCCTATGATTGGTGTGGCGGAACACACAAGGTTGTGGGCACACCCGGTGCGGAGTTTTCAGACGATGGCCACGCGAGACGTCCATGCGGCATGCCTTGAGATCGACAACCCGGCCAATCGGCCCCATATCGTCTGCGTGGAGCCCTGGGGGGGCGACTACACGATCCTGCCCGGCCAGAGGCTGGAGGTGATCGCCCGCGACCATCAGGAGATGCCCTCGTTCAAGGTGATCGAGGCCGAGGAGCGGACCCAGGTCTGGATCAAGGCCCGCAATGAGGACTACATCGTCCTTCAGGACGGCAAACGCATCGAGAGCGGACATCAGCGCAAGGCCGGCCAGGCGGCCGGGCTCGATTATTGAGAGACCCCTCGGGGAGGACGTGCATTGGCCATGGGTTCGGAACCGATCGGAAAGTTCGAGCGTGACGACTGGGGACGGCTCGTCCTGGTGGACGCGCAGGACCGCCGCTACGTGGGGATCGACCCCGTGAGGGCCTTCCCCCTGTCGGCCCCCACGCTCGGGATCTCGCTGTGCGACGAGACCGGCCGCGAGGTCGTGTGGGTCGAGGATCTGGACGAACTTCCCGCGGAAACCCGCGCGATCCTCGAGCAGGAGTTCGCCTCGCGCGAATTCGTCCCCAGGATCCTCAAGATCGAGAGCATCTCCAGCGAATCCGCCCCGAGCGACTGGAAGGTGCTCACCGACCGCGGCCCCACGACCTTCACGCTCGACTCCGAGGAGAGCATCCGCAAGCTCGGAAAATCCCGGGTCCTGATCTCCGACGCCTCCGGCGCACGGTTCGAGATCCCCAACACCGACGCGATCGACTCCGCCAGCCGCCGTAGGCTGGATCATTATCTCTGAGGGATTGGCACCGGGAAACGCGGTCCCTCTACCCCTGCATCGACCGGCGACGGGCCCCCGCGCGGCCCAGTCCCATGGGGCCGCGAAGCCATCGGCCCCGAGGCCCCCTGGCGAGGGAGTCGAGCACCGAGGGTCCGTTCGTGCCGATCGTCCGGAAGAAGTAGCCCCGGCAGATCACGGCCTGCTCGCGATAGGGTTTGTACCTCTGGAGCAGGTCGTGCACCGACGCGACCCGGTAATGCGGGACCATCGCGAACAGGTGGTGCGTGAGGTGGAACGCCTGCCCGTAGGGGAAAACGGCGGCGGCCAGGATCGGGTTCACGCGGAAGACTCGCGAGTTCGTCAGGTCGCCGTCGTCGGGTGCGTTGCAGTGGTGGGCGATCTCCCGCAGCTGCATGAGCAGGGGGTAGACCGTCAGCAACGGCAGGACCCAGAACAGGAAGAAGATCGGCCAGGTGTGCGTGGCATGGATCAGGGTGAAGACCGAGAGCCAGTAGGTTCCCCGCATGCATCGGGCCACTCGCATCCGGTAGACCTGCCGCAAGTCCTGATCACCGCCCAGGTTCGCCGCCTTGGCCCGTCCGAAGAGGTAGCTCAGCATGGAGGGCGGCCAGAGCCCCTTGATCACGTACCGCACCCAGAACTGGAGCTTGGAGACGGGGAACTCGTGAGGGACGGGGTGGTTGAGCCGGAGCAGGTCGGGGTCGCGGTCGGGATCGTTCACGTACTGGTGATGCCCGAGGTGCGCCGAGCGATACTTCTGCGTCATGGCCACGATCGGGAACATGAGCAGCAGGTCCGAGGCCAGCTCGTTCGCGAGCCGGTTGCGGAACAGGACGTAATGGCTCGCGTCGTGCGCCAGGCCCGAAAGCCGATGCTGGAGCGTCGCCACGGCCGCCACGAGCCCCACGGCGATGGGGACGAACCGCCCGGTCGCGAGATGATCGTGCGACCAGAGAGAATACGACCAGATGGCGCACCCGAGCACGACCGAAAGGGCCGCATATTCGCGCAGGATGTACGAGATATTCGTGCGGTTGTCCGCCCGCATGAGGGGAACGACGGCCTTGTGAACGTCGTCCCACGAGAGATCACCGGTCGCATCCATGCGCCACGTCTCCAAGCTCCATTCAATTCGACCGGAGTCAGCTAAAGGATAGTCTATCACGCCGCCAAGGTTTCAGCCAAGAACAGCCTGGCCGCTTCGGTCTCCGGGGCCTCGAAAATCTGTTCGGGCGGCCCGGACTCGACGATCTGGCCCCCGCCGAACACGTACACGCTGTTGGCGACCTGGCGGGCGAATCCCATGGCGTGGGTCACGACGATCATGGTCTGTCCGTCGCTGGCCAGGTCGGCCATCACGGCCAGAACCTCGCCGGTCATCCTCGGGTCGAGGGCGCTGGTGGGCTCGTCGAAGAGGATGGCAGAGGGCTCCATGGCGAGCGTCCGCGCGATCGCCACCCTCTGCTGCTGTCCGCCCGAGAGTTGGCCCGGTTTCGCGTGGAGCTTGGACGAGAGGCCCACGCGATCCAGAAGGGCCAGGCCCTTCGCCTCGGCCTGTGGGCGAGGCTCGCGCAGGACGCAGATCGGGGCCTCGATCACGTTTTGCAGGGCCGTGAGGTGCGGGAACAAATGGAATCCCTGGAAGACCATGCCCACCTTGCGCCGGACGAGGCAGAGCGTGGCCTCGCGTCGGGCCTCGGGATCGTCGTGCCGAAGGGTGGTCCCCTCGATCCGGACCCAACCGCCCGAGAACCGTTCGAGCCCGTTCAGGCAACGCAGGAAGGTGCTCTTGCCGCCCCCCGAAGGTCCGATGATCGCCGCGACCTCGCCGCGATGGACCTCCAGGCTCAGTCCCTTGAGGACTTCCAGGTTCCCGTGATTCTTCACGAGATCTCTCACGGCGATCGTGACTTCAGTCCCGGATCGGTCGTTCATCCCACCAAGCCTCCTCTCGGCCCTTCGGCCGCCAACCGACGTTCAAACCAGCGCGAGAACCACGACAACGGCAAGCTCATGAGCAGGTAAAGCACGGCCGTGAGCGCCGCGAATTCGACCACCCCGCCCGTGCTGTTCGCCAGGATCGAGTACCGCTTGGTCAGCTCGACGATCGAGATCACCGAGCAGACCGACGTGTCCTTGAACAGGGCGATGAAGTCATTCGTGACCGGCGGGATCACGATACGCATGGCCTGGGGCACGATCACCCGCCTCAGGGCCATGGTCCGGGACATCCCCAGAGCCAGCGCGGCCTCCATCTGCCCGACCGGGATGGCCTGGAGCCCCGCGCGATAGATCTCGGCCTCGTAGGCCGAATAGTTGATCGCCAGCCCCACGATCCCCGCCACCATCGCGGGCAATTCCACGCCGAGCTCCGGCAAGAGGAAGTAAAGCACATAGAGCTGGAGCATGAGCGGCGTACCGCGAAGGACTTCCACATACAGCGCCAGGATCCGGGCCATCCATGGCGGCCCATAAAGTCGCCCCAGGGCCACGAGCAAGCCCACCACGATCGCGATCGGCATGGCCGCGAACGAGAGCACGATCGTCATCCCCGCCGCCCAGATCAGCGTGGGCCCATAACTTCGGATCAGGCCCAGCCCGTGCGAGGACGCGTCGGCGGCCTTCGTCGAGGCCTGCTCCACCTCGCTCGCCAGTTCGCTCTGCGTATCCGTCCAGATCCCGTATCGTTCGTAAAGCGTTCGGAGGTCACCATTCAGGGCCAGTCGCGTGATCCCCCGGTCCAGGGCGTCGCGCAGGGCCTCGTCCCCCTTGCGTAGGTACATCACGTAAAGTCCGCGCCCCACGGGCGGCCCGGCGAGTTCGAGCGACGGGTAGTGCTCCTTGTAAAAGCGGGCGGCCGGGAGGTCCTGGAGCGTGGCGTCGGCCTGACCGTTCTTGACGGCCATCATCGCGTCGGTGGCACCATTGAAGTAGAGGACCTCGATCTGCCCGTTGCCGTGGGCGTTGGCGAAGGTCTCGGCCGCCGACCCGCCCAGGACCCCCACTCGCCACTTGCGGCCATCGGGCCGAGGGCGGCTCAGGTCGTCGAACGTCCGCACCGCGCCGCCGCTGGGGGCCATCACCTGGAGTTCGTAGATGTAATAGGGGCGGGTGGCGAGGTAACGCTGGGCGCGGGCCGAGGTCCACTCGTAGCCGTTGACCACGACGTCGATCCGCCCGGTGTCGAGAGTGGGGAGCAGGCTGTCCCATTGTCCCTGGACGAAGACCGGATCCGGCCCGAGAGCCCCGCACAGGAGGCCCATCAGGTCCACCTCGAAACCGACCACATCGCGGGGGTTCGCCGGGTTCGGGTAGGCGTAAGGCCCCCCGCCCTCGGCGTCGGAACCGTATCGGAGCTTGTGAGATTCGCGTACCTTCGCGAGCGAATCCGCCCACGCCGCGGACGACAGGAAGACACAGGCCAACGCGGCCAGGGTGACGCATCTGAGGAGCGAAGGATGTCGCGGAGGAAGGACTGCCGAGAGGATCGCAAGCGGGGGAATTCCCAGGGATGGGCCAGACGATTCTTCCATCAAGAGACCTCTTTCTTCCGGACCGATCCGCCCGATCGAGAAAACTAGAATTCGCCGTGGCGATCGCGCAGCCTTCGCACACGACGCATTCGCCGACGCACATCCAGGGACACCCGCTCGCGCCTCAATCGCGTCCACCGGCCGATCACGAAGCGATGCCCCCGCCACTGGACCCGTTGGTTGATCAGGGCGTCGAACCACACGGGCAGCAGGAACAGATCCTTGATCAGGCTCAGGGGCAGATCCCGCACTTTCGGGAACGAACCCCGGAGCCATCGGGTCTGCACGGCGTCGCGGAACATGGCCAGGCCAAACAGCACGAGCAGACCGCCCCAGGCGATGCCCGTCTCGTCCGACAGGGCCCAGACAAGCCCCACCACCGTCAGGTTCGTGGTCGGCTCGGCCAGGAAGAACGGCAGGGCCAGCCTGCGGCGGATCTTGAACCATCGCGAGTGCCGGTTCAGGAACCAGTACAGGTCGCGGTCGCGGTTCACATTCTCGATCACGTGGCGAGAGAGCTTGATCGTGTAGCCGGCCTTGCGGACCTTCAGGCCAATCGCCTGGTCCTCGGCGAGCAGGTTCCTCACCGCGGCGAACCCGCCGATCGCCGTGAACACGCTCCAGGGCATCATCATCGACTTGCCGACCACGCAGGTCACGCCCAGGACCGAGGCCGACGCGATATTGCCCGCCACAAACCCATTGAGTTGAAGGTTTTCCAGCTTCGCCCCGAAGCTTTGCTCCCCGACCCCGGCGAACACGTTGGTGACCAGCCCGACCTTCGGGTCGGCCAGGTAGCAGGCCGTCTCGCGGAGGTAGGAGGGGCGGACCCGCACGTTGGAGTCGCTGATCAGGATCACGTCGTGACGGCGGTGGGGGCCGAGCGCGGCCAGGTTCTCGACCTTCGGGTTGAGCCCGAAGGCGGGCGCCCCCACGACCAGCTGGGCGTCTCGATCGGGAAACTCGGCGAGCAGACGCCGGACCACCTGCGCCGCCGGGTCGGCGGGATCGACCACCCCGAAGAGGAGCTGATATTCGGGATAGTCGAGGTGGAAGAAGCTGCGGAGATTGTCCTCCAGCCCCTCGTCCAGCCCCTTCAACGGCTTGAAGATCGTGACCGGCGGTGTGTGACCGGACACGCCCGAGCGCGACCGCGTCTTCACGATCAGCGACCCGAGCGCGAAGAGGGTGGACACCACCGAGAAGGCGGCCACCGCGTGCAGAAGGAAGTTCGCCGACAGCATCGATGGATCTCCCGGACGATTCCCTGGAGGGGGGGAAGGCGGTCTCAGGACGTTCGAGCGGGGAGGCCAAGGCTAGATTCAACGTGGATCGCTGGACGGACGCAACTCAGGGCTTCATCCGGAATTCCATCGGCCCCTGGCAGCACGGGCACGATTGCGGGTAGCGGACGCTGATCGCGCAGATCTCGCAGTAGTATTCGGGGACGCGAAGCTCGCCATTCTCCTCGACCCGGAACGCGACCACCTGGAGGTAGGTCAGGCCCGGAAACCGCCTGAAGGTCAGCTCGGCCTTGCGGTCGCGCATGCGTTCGTCGAGGAAGAAGGCCCGGCTCGACTCGTCGGAAAGCAACGGCGAGATGGTGCCGTCGTCTTCCAGAAGGACCGCCTGCCTGGCGATCGGGTCGGGGTCGGCCGGCACGCCCCGCGCCTTCAAGGCCGCGGAGAGCCACACGACTTTTCCGGTTTTCGTGACCGTCTCGGGCTTCGACTGCGGCTCCTGGGCCGGAACCGCCGAAGTCACCAGCAAGAGCACGAGGACCGGGTACGCCCTACGCATGAATATTCCTTCCGGATCGAAGACGCCACCTTTATCTTATCTCATCCCTGGATTTCTCCCAAGGGTAAATCGCTCGCGGTCGTCGTGAGCTTTTCCGGTCGGGCGATCGCCCGTATACTCGATTTCGTTCCCGGCCCCGGCCCGTCGCTAGAGGGTGACTCGCATGAAACTCCTGTCCCGAGCGCTTCTGGTCGGGTTCGTCGCGTGCCTGTCCGCAAGGGGCGACGAGCCCAAAAAAGACGACCCGTTCGCCGCCAAGCGGGATCGCATGGTCCAGCGGCACCTGATCGAGCGGGGCGTGAAGGACAGGCGGGTGCTCGACGCCTTCCGCACCGTCCCCCGCCACCTCTTCATCCCGCCCGACCTCCGGCGCATGGCTTATGACGACGAGTCGCTGCCGATTGGCGAGGGGCAGACGATCACGCCCGTGTACGACGTGGCCTTCATGACCGAGGCCCTCGAACCGAAGCCCACCGACAAGGTCTACGAGGTCGGGACCGGATCCGGCTACCAGGCCTCGATCCTGGGCCAGCTCGTCAAAGAGGTGTACTCGGTCGAGATCCACGCCCCCCTGGGCAAGCGGGCCGCCGAGGTGATCAAGGACCTGGACTACAAAAATATCCACACCCGAGTGGGCGACGGCTACGCCGGATGGCCCGAGGCCGCCCCGTTCGACGCCGTGATCGTCACCTGCGCCCCCACGAAGGTGCCAGGACCGCTGGTCGAGCAGCTCAAGGAAGGCGGCCGCATGGTGATCCCCCTGGGCGACCGCTACAACCAGGCCGTCTACCTGATGGTCAAGGAGAACGGCAAGCTCGTGCAGAAGGCCAAGCTCCGCCCCACCCTGTTCGTGCCCATGACGGGCAAGGCGCAGGAAGAGGCCAAGGCGGCCGCCGGGGCCAGGAAGCCATGACCCCGGCATTCCTCAGGGGCCTGGTCCTCGCGTGGGTGGCCGGGATCTCGACCGCACCGGCCCAGGACGCCGGCCAGGCCGGACCTCCGGCACTGGAAGACTTCGAGTCCGACCGCGACGGCGACGGCGTTCCCGAGGGCTGGTACAACCTCCGCGATGCCACGGTGAGCGACGGCGGGCAGGTCGGCGCGAAGTGCCTGAAGTTCACCAACGAGCGCCCGGGACGTCAGGCCCGAGCCAGCCGCGCCTTCGCGGTCGACGGCCGCCGCACCGAAAGCCTGATCGTCGGCCTTTGGGTCAAGGTGGACGGGATCTCGACCGGCGAGCGGCTCGGCGAGGATGCCTCCCTCCAGATCGACTTCTTCGGCGAGGGGCTCGTGGCCTCGGGGCGAGGCGTGGTCGGCCCCTGGACGAATGGGCTCGGCAAGGGCTGGATCTGGGTGGCGAAAAAGGTCCCCGTACCGCCGGCCACGCGAGACGCGATCATGACCACGGGCCTCATGGGGGCCATCGGCACGCTCCAGATCGATGGCCTGACCATCGAGGCGGTACCCGTCGGGGGAGTGTCCACGACGAACCTCCTGCCCAACGGCGACCTGGAACTCGGCACCGTTGAGCCGCAGGACTGGACCCTGGGCGACAACGCCACCCGCGTCAGCCCGGGACGCAACTCGGGTGCATGCCTTCAGTTGAGCGGACCTTATGCCAGGGCATCGGCCGATTTCGGGGTCTCAGGATCGAGGCTAAGTGAGGTCCAGGTCGAGCTCGACGTCCAGGCCACGGGAATCCGGGCCTCGGCTCCCGCACGCGCGTCGCTCGTCGTGTCCGACGATCAGGGAACCCCTCTGGCCGGCTATGCGGACGGTATCCCCCTGTTTCGCTGGGCGAGCGCTTTCGACTGGAAGCATGAGAAGGTCACGGTGCGCATCCCGTCGGCCTCGGCTCGCGTGACGCTGGTGATCGACACGCCGAGCACCCGGGGGACGGTGAAGCTGGACAACGTGGTCGTGACCTCCTCGCCCGACCCCGAACTCGCCTCCTGGACCCCCGACCACATCGAGACCGACACCCACGACTGGAAGCCCCTGGAGACGGCCGACGGGATCGTCAAGGG
>JANOBY010000507.1:0-11211 GCA_031411935.1 Planctomycetales bacterium
CGACGACGTCAAACAAAAAACGCCACGCGCCATCACGATTTTGTGGGTGCATGCAGCGAGTGTTGACATCATGCATCTTTCCATCGGTCGAATCGTGCCATTGCTACGGTCTATACCTCACTTAGAGCCTCCATTCCAGGCAACGCGAATCGCCTCGACGATCACGTAGATTTGCGATAGGATTTGCCCAATGATTGCCAGAGGTTGTCCAGGATGGGCGGCCGGGATGGCCCAGGCAGGAGGCTGGCCAATGCACATTGTCACGGGCGCCGCCGGTTTCATCGGCTGCAATCTTGTTCGACACCTGAACGATCAGGGCATCACCGAGATTCTCGCGGTGGATGACCTTGTCCAGCCCGACAAGTTCAAGAACCTTCGCGATCTGGCGATCGCCGACTACATGGATCATCGGGAATTCCGAGACTTAGTCCGTCGTGGTGCCCCGGCAATGAAGCCGAAAGCCCTGTATCACCAGGGGGCCAACGCGGACACGACCGACCACGACGGCCGGGCGATGATGGACACGAATTACACGTTCTCCAAGGAGTTGCTTCACTGGGCGCTCGACCGGGCTATCCCGATGGTCTACGCCTCGAGCGCCTCGGTTTACGGGCTGACCCCGGAATGCGTGGAAAGACCCGAGTGCGAGCGTCCTCTCAACGTCTATGCCTATTCCAAGCTCCAGTTCGACCGCTATGTGAGGCAACTGGCCAGACCCTTGCCCTCGACCGTGGTTGGGCTTCGCTACTTCAATGTGTACGGCCCTCACGAGGGATCCAAGGGCAAGATGGCCTCGACCATCCACCAGTTCTACCACCAGATTCGCAACACGGGTGTGGCGAAGCTGTTCGGAGAGGCCGACGGCTATGATCCGGGCGAACAGAGGCGCGATTTCGTGGCCGTTTCCGACGTGGTGAAGGTGAACCACCACTTCGGTAACGGGCCTCGAACCTTCGGCATCTTCAATTGCGGGACCGGGATCGATCGCTCGTTCAACGACATCGCGCGAATCCTGATCGCCCAGATGGGCGAGGGACGCATCGAATACATCCCTTTCCCTGAATCCCTCCGCGGGAAGTATCAGAGCTTCACCCGCTCGAACATCGACAACCTGCGTCAGTCGGGTTACGAACAGCCGTTCGCCTCGCTGGAAGAGGGGATCGCGCGCTTTCTCGAAGCCACCCGCAAAGGAGCCTGAAATCCCATGAGCCAGGCGAACGAGCGAGACCTTGGAAGCCTGATCGGGCTGCTCCGGCCCTGCATCGTGGCGGTGATCGGCGACGTGATGCTGGATCACTACGTTCGCGGACAGACCGGCCGGCTCAGCCCCGAGGCCCCGATCCAGGTCCTTGAAGTCGGGGGCGAGGAACTCAAGCTCGGAGGCGCCGCGAATGTGGCCCACAAGGCTGTGGGGCTTGGCGCGAACGTAATCCTCGTGGGCCTGGTGGGCGAGGACGCCGATGCCGACGAGTTCCTCGGCCTGCTTGGCTCGACCGGGAACATCGTCCCCAGGTTGGTCACCGACCCCCAGCGATGCACCACGGTAAAGACCCGGTACATCGCGCAGAATCAGCAACTCCTGCGTGTCGATCGCGAGCATCGGGGCGTCCCCGCACCGAGGTTCATGGACCTCCTCGCCCGTGCCGCCTATGAAGCCGCTAGCGTGGCTGACGCGGTGATCCTGGAAGACTACGGCAAGGGAGTGCTTTCCCCGGCCGTGATCGCGGCGACCCTGGAAGGGGCCCGGTGGCGAGGTGTGCCCGTGATCGTGGACCCGAACGGGCGCGACTATCGCCGTTACGCGGGCGTGACCGTGCTCACCCCAAACGTGAAGGAGGCGGAGGTCGCCGCCGAGATGGCCATCACCGACGACGAGTCGCTCTCAAGGGCCGCCGACATCCTGGTGAGCCAGACCAGGGCGGCCGTGGCGATCACTCGCGACAGTCGAGGCATCTCCCTTTTCCGTAAGGGCGAAATCGGCCTGCGTGAGGACACCATACCCACCATTCCGGTGCAGGTCTACGACGTGACCGGGGCGGGAGACGCCGTCGCGGCCACGCTAGCGATTGCGCTCGCCGCCAAGATCGAGATGGCCGACGCCTGCGCCCTGGCGAACCTCGCAGGCCGGGCCGTGGTGCGACAGTACGGCGTGGGGGTGATTTCACTGGACCACCTCCGCGACGAGGTCTCGGCGGCCAAGGGCACTCCGAACAAGGTCGTGGACCTGCCCCGCGCGATCCAGAAGGTTGACGAGGTCCGCCGTTCCGGCGGGAAGGTCGTCTTCACCAACGGGTGTTTCGACATCCTCCACTACGGCCACGCTTTCTTGCTACAGCATGCGAGGTCGGAGGGAGATTTCCTTGTCCTCGGCCTGAACACCGACGCTTCGGTGCGTAGGGGCAAAGGGGACGACCGGCCTTACGTCTCGGAGGCCGAGCGGTCGTACATGCTCTCGCTCTATCCCTTCGTGGACCTGGTGGTCCTGTTCGACGAGGACACACCTCTGGACCTGATCGCGGCGCTGAAGCCCGACGTGATCGTCAAGGGCGGCGACTACACGCCCGACACCGTGGTGGGCAAGGACGTGGTCGAGTCCTACGGCGGACGGGTCGCCATCTGCCCCCGTCTGGAAGGGCTCAGCACCACCAACATCGTGCGCAAGATCCTCGACGTAGATCGTGAATCGCGATCACCCCGGACCAAGGGGGCGGAGCTGCGGAACTCGGCGTGATCCGGGGTCAGTACCCTGGAGTAGCCAGGTCCGGGGCTGGTCAAGCCGGGGCAAAAAGTCATCATGCGACTCATCCGAGGCGCATGATGCCCAGAAAGCTCGCCGCTCGATGACAGCCTCAGAAGGTCCCGGACCGCCGCTTCTAGGCCGTCTGGATCACCGGCGTGACCACGTTTCCCGCCACGTCAGTCAGGCGGAAATCCCGGCCGTTGAATCGATAGGTGAGCTTCGTGTGGTCAAGGCCCAGGAGCGAAAGGATGGTGGCGTGGAGGTCGTTCACGCTCACGCGTCCGTCGACCGCCTTGTGACCGAAATCGTCGGTCGCGCCGTGATGGACGCCGCCCTTGACCCCTCCCCCCGCCATCCAGGTTGTGAAGGCATGCGGGTTATGATCCCGCCCGGTTCCGCCCTTCTGGACAATGGGCAAGCGCCCGAACTCCCCGCACCAGACCACCAGGGTCTCGTCGAGTAACCCGCGGGCCTTGAGGTCCGTCAGCAGGGCGGCGATCGGCTGGTCGGTTTCTCCGGCGAATCCGGAGTGGTTCTTGGCGATGTCCGTATGACCGTCCCAGCTTCGTTCGTTCTCCATCCCTCCGCTGTAGATCTGCACGAACCTCACACCCCTCTCGACCATCCTGCGGGCCATGAGGCACTGGCGCGCGTAGTGGGTGCACCGGGGGTTGTCGAGGCCGTAGAGCTTTTTCGTCTCCTCGGACTCGCCCGCGATCTCCAGGGCCTCGGGGGCGGCCATCTGCATGCGGTAGGCGAGTTCGAACGACTCGATTCTCGCGGCGAAGGCGGCCTCCCCCTCGCTCTGCTCCATGTGGTGGCGATTGAGCTTCTGCATGAAGTCGAGTTGGGATCGCTGAGCGGTGTCGGTGAGCGCCTTGGGGCGTTCGAGGTTGTCGATCGGGACCCCCTGGCCGTTCAGGGCGGTCCCCTGATAAACGCCGGGCAAGAAGCCAGCCCCCCAGTTCAGCGCGTGTCCCTTGGGCAGGCCGCGACCCAGGGTGTCGACCATCACGACGAACGAGGGCAGGTTCTGATTCTCGGTCCCCAGCCCGTAGGTGACCCACGAGCCCATGCACGGGAAACCCATCCGGCTCATCCCGGTGTTGATCTCGAACAGGGCCGGGGCATGGTTGTTGGTCTCGGTGTGGCAGCCGTGGAGGAAGGCCATGTCATCCACATGATGGGCCAGGTTCGGGAAAATCTCCGAGACCCAGGCCCCCGACTCGCCATGCCGGCTGAACTTGAAGGGGGACTTCATGAGAGGCCCGACCTGGTCGGTGAAGAACCCCGTGTTCTTGTCGAAGCCGGGCAGCTCCTTGTCGTGATACTTCTCGAGCTCGGGCTTGAAGTCCCAGGTATCGACCTGGCTCGGCCCGCCGTTCATGAAGAGCCAGATCACCGACTTCGCCTTCGCCGGGAAATGGGGCGGCTTCGGGGCCAGGGGATTGAGCTCGGGATCGGCGGCGAGGGCCGAGCCCAGGAATCCCCCTTCCGCCTGGAGCATGCCGCTGAGAGCGAGCATCCCCAGGCCCGAACCGGTCCGGCGGAAGAAGTCCCGTCGCGAGGAGAAAGCCCGGTGGGGAGAGGCGATCACGTGACTCATACCGATCCTCCTCGAAGCGATTCGCCCGAACCTCAAAACACTCAGCTTATTCGACGAACACAAATTCGTTCAGACCCATCAACACCTGGCAAAGATCGGCGAGTGCGGCCCGGCTTTGTTCTGTCGCGGGCTGATCGGCGTGCGCCTTCACCTGTGCATCGAGGAAGCTCAGGGCATCTTGCAACTCCTGATCGTCCGGCCCCCTTCCGAGCGCAATCTCGTAGGCGAGCCTGACGGAGTCGGAGGGGGAAGGGGCCCGGACCGCGACTCGCCGGGCAAAGGCCTCGGCCCAGCTCCGGACAATCGGGCTGTTCATGATCATCAGAGATTGCGGCGCGATGGTCGTCGTCCCGCGAGCGGCCATGCCGGTCAGGGCGTCGGGGGCGTCGAAGAGGGTCATCATCGGGATGAGCTTGGATCGCTTGATGGTAAAGTAGATGCTTCGCCGGGGCATCCGCTCATCCAGCGAGCCGGGTCCATACATCCGCTCATCAAGCATGCCCGAGCTCGCCAGCATGGCGTCGCGGATCGCCTCCGCTTCGAGCCTTCGCTTGGGATATCGCCAAAGATACATGTCGTCGGGATCGACCGATTGCCTGGCCGGATCCACGGACGAAGATTGCTGATACGTGGCGCTCGTGACCATCAGGCGATGAATCGGCTTGAGCTTCCACCCGCCCTGGATCAATTCCGAGGCGAGCCAGTCCAGCAACTCGGGGTGAGAAGGGGGCTCTCCCTGCTTGCCGAAGTCGCTCGGCGTGGAAACCAGGCCCCGTCCAAAATGATGCTGCCAGAGGCGGTTGACGATCACCCGGGCCATCAGTTGCCCCGCGCCCTTGTCGGTATCGGTCAGCCAGTTCGCCAGGGCCACGCGGCGGTAGGAGGTCCTCCATCCCTTGGGCGGCTCGGCCTTCCAGGTGGATTCCGGGGCGCGTGCCAGGACCTGGAGGAACCCGGGCTCGACGACCTCCGTCTTCTGGTTCGGGTCGCCCCGACGAAGCAGATGGGTCTTCTCCAGGAAGTCCCCGCCCTGGGTGTGCAGCCTCACGGCGGGCAGGCCCTCGGTGGAGATCATGGCCTTCTCGCCCTTGGGTTTGGGCGCGGTCTTGTCGTGGTCATCGATCGCCGCTTTGAGCGTGCGCCAGGTGGCGTCGATCGTCTTGTACCAGGCCAACGCCTCGGCAACCTGTTCGGGCGATCTCTGAGTCGTGGGGATTTCGAGGATCTTCGCAACGTTCGCGGGAAGCCCCGAGGAATCGAGCCCCACCGGGCGGGGCGAATCCGTGGCGGAGATCCGGAACGCGCCGAAGTTGTGCCCGGCGTTGTTCTGAAAGTCGAGCGTAAAGACTAGAGTTGCGCCACCATCGGGGCGAACATCCTGCGCCAGCTCGAACACGGCGGCATGATCCTTCCCGAACTGCGGGTCGATCGCCCAGGCCGATTTCGGGTCGTCGTCGATCGCGGCCGCAATGGGCAGGCCCGACTGCTCGAAGGTCGCTTTGGGATTGATGAGCTTTGCGGTTTCAGTCTTGCCGATCCCGAAACGAGGGCCGATCGTGAGCCCGAAGTTCGTCAGGGCAAAGTTGCCGTTCGCGGCCCGACCTGGCCCGCCCGCCGCGAGCGAGTTGTCGGCGAGGGCCTCGATCTTCACGGCCGTGATCGACGGCATGTCGCAGGGGGCGGTGATCGTATAGGTATCAAACTCCGCATTCGTCCCGGTGGCCTTGAGGACGCCGTCCGCGATCTTGGTCAGGGTGGCCCCCCCCTTGGACTCAAGCTTTGCCACGTCGAGGACGACCCATTGGGGGCCTTCCGATTTCCCGGAACGCGAGGCCTCCCACGCCTGAAACTGCGAGGCGAGCTCGTTCTTCTCGTAATGATGAAGTCGATCCACATAGGGCTTGTGCTCCGCATCGTGCCGGGCCACGGCCTGACGAAAACCCTCGGGGTCGAGGTTCAGCTCCACCTCGCTCCGAACGGTCGTCGTGAACGTGGCGGCAAGGCGGTAATAGTCCTTGGTCGGGATCGGGTCGAACTTGTGATCGTGACATCGGGCACACCCGAAGGTCAGGCCCAGAAAGGCCGTTCCTGTGATGTTCACCATGTCGTCGAGCTCGTCGTACCTCTCCTTCTCGACCTGATTCGCGGTGATCTGCGTGCTGTGGGTGCCCGCCGCCAGAAAACCGGTCGCCTTCAACGCGAGAGGGTTCTCCGGAGCAAGTTCATCCCCGGCGATCTGCCAGCGCGCGAAAGTGTCGAAGGGGAGATCCTGATTCAAGGCCTCGATCACGAAGTCCCGGTAGGGATAGGCGGTCGGGCGGTCGTAATCGTGCTCGAATCCGTGGCTCTCGCCCCAACGCGCCAGGTCGAGCCAGTGCCGTGCCCAACGCTCGCCGTGCCGGGGCGATGCGAGCAGCTGATCGACGAGCTTTTTGTACGCATCATCCGAGTTGTCGGCGAGAAACCCGGCAACCTCTTCGGGCGACGGGGGCAGGCCGATCAGGTCGAAGGAAACGCGACGAATCAATGCCCGCTTCGATGCGGGATCGTTCGACTTCAAGCCTTTTTCCCGACGTTTGCTCTCCACGAATCGATCGATGGGGTTGGTCCACGTTCCGACATCGGGGAGGCCCGAAGGATCGATGACCTTTAAAGGCTGATAGGCCCAGTGCTGCGCCTCGGCAACGAGATCGATGACCCGGGCCTTCTTTACCGGTTTGGAGATTCCGGTACGAGGGTCGGGCGCGCCCTGCTTGACCCAGTCGGTGAGGGTCGCGATGGCTTCCGGTGGGAGCTTTCCCTTCGGAGGCATCTGGTTCGCAGGATCCTCATACCGGATCGCCTCGATGAGGAGGCTCTCTTCGGGCTTCCCGGGGGTAATGGCCGGGCCGGTGTCTCCGCCCTGCAATAAACCCTCCCTGGTGTCGAGCAAGAGTCCGCCGCGAACTTTCTCCGCGCTCGCGGAGTGGCATTTGTAGCAATGCTCGACGAGCAGAGGGCGAACCTTCGCCTCGAAGACCTGCACCTGTTCGGGAGAGGGGTCTTGTGCCTGCAGGCGGGAGGAGACGTTCAGGCCGAGAACCCAGACGAGGACGATCACTGCTCGCTTCATGATGGGCGGTCCGGCAGGTTCGATTTCGGGTGTCGCCTCGGCAGTGGAGACAAACAAAAGCTTAACATCAGGCCGCGCTGGAGGAAACAGGTTCGGCCAGGAACAAAGCAACCCGCCCCCCTCGAAGTGCGAGGGGGGGCGGGTCGGAATGGCGATCTCGCTCTGAAGGACGCGGCTTACTTGTCCTTGTCGGCGTTGGCCTTCTTGACGACTTCTTCCTGGAGACGAGCCGGCAGCTTCTGGTACTTGAGGAACTCCATCGAGAAGGACCCCTTGCCCTGGGTCATGCTACGGAGGTCGTTGGAGTAGCCGAACATCTCGGAGAGCGGGATCTCGCCCTGGATGACCGCGAAGCCCGAACGGGTCTCGGTGCCGAGCACCACGCCCCGCTTCTGGGAAACCGTTCCGGTGACCGGGCCCTGGAACTCGACTGGGGTCTCGATCTCGACCTTCATGATCGGCTCAAGAAGGACGGGATCGGCCTTGCGGAAGGTCTCACGGAAGCAGTCGCGGGCACAGATCTGGAAGGCCATGTCCGACGAGTCCACGTCGTGGTAGGACCCGTCTTCCAGGACCATCTTGACTCCCAGCACCTCGAACCCGGCGATCGGGCCCTTGCTGAGGCTGTCGCGGTAACCCTTCTCGACCGAGGGGATGTACTCGCTCGGGATACGGCCGCCTGTCACCTTGTTCTCGAATACGAATTGCTCGGGCGAGCCCTCGGGAAGGGGCTCGAGCACGCCGACCACGTGGGCGTACTGGCCCGATCCGCCGGTCTGCTTGCGGTGCTTGTAGTTGTATGGCGTGGACTTGGTCGGGGCCTCGCGATACGACACCTTGGGCATACCCACGGTGCACTCGACCTTGTATTCGCGCTTGATGCGTTCCACGTAGATTTCGAGGTGAAGCTCGCCCATGCCCGAGATGATCGTCTCGCTGGTTTCCTTGTCAACGTGCACGCGGAAGGTGGGGTCCTCGCGCATGAACCGGTTCAGGGCCTTGCCCAGCTTGTCCTGGTCGACGCGCTTGGTGGGCGAGATCGCCAGGTCGATCACGGGCTCGGCCGCGTAGATCGACTCGAGCGAGAAGTTCGTCCCTTCGTCGCAGTAGGTATCGCCCGTGGCGCACTCGATGCCCATCACGGCGATGATATCGCCGGCGCTGGCGGCATCAATGTCTTCCTTCTCGTCGGCATGAACGCGAAGGATGCGGCTGATCCGCTCCTTCTTCTTCTTGCGCGAGTTGAAGTAGAACGTCCCCTTCTTGAGGGTCCCCTGGTAGAGACGCATGTAGGTGACCTGGCCGAACTGCTCCTCGACCAGCTTGAAGGCCATGCCAACGAACGGGGCCTCGGGGTCCGGCTGGAGCGAGACCTCGGCCATCGCGTTGTCGTTGTCCTTGGCCTGGATCTCGCGGTCCAGAGGGCTAGGCAGGTAGGCATTCACGGCGTCGAGCAGGAGCTGCACGCCCTTGTTCTTGTAGGCCGTACCCACGAGCACCGGGCAAATCTGCTGAGCGATCGTGGCGTCGCGGACCGTCTTGTGGATCAGGTCCAGGGGGATCTCCTGCTCCTCGAGCAGGAGTTCCATGATCTGGTCCGAGAACAGCGAGAGCGCCTCGAGCATCCCCTGGCGGGCACGCAGGGCGGGCTCCTGGAACTCGGCCGGGATCGGCTCGCGGCGGACGGTCTCGCCCTTCTCGCCGTCGAAGTACACGGCCTGCATGTTGATCAGGTCGACGCAGCCCTGGAACTGCATCTCGGCGCCCATGGGCAGCTGGAGCGGCACGGTCGTGAGGCCGAGCTTGCTCTCAAGCTGGCTGATCACGTTCGCGGGGTTCGCGCCGGTGCGGTCCATCTTGTTGATGAAGGCGAGCCGGGGGACGCGGTAGCGCTTCATCTGGCGGTCGACGGTGATCGACTGCGACTGGACGCCGGCCACGGCGCAAAGCACGAGCACAGCCCCGTCGAGCACGCGGAGCGACCGTTCGACTTCGACGGTGAAGTCCACATGGCCGGGCGTATCGATGATATTGATCTTCTTGTCGGCCCACTGGACGGTGGTGGCGGCGGAGGTGATGGTGATCCCCCGCTCCTTCTCCAGCTCCATGTGGTCCATCTTCGCGCCTTCGCCCTTGACCTCTTTGATCACATGGCTCTTGCCCGAATAAAACAACACCCGCTCGGTCAGGGTTGTCTTCCCCGAGTCGATATGGGCCGAGATACCGATGTTACGAACATTTGCGAGGTCGAGGTCGAGGGTTTCCATGGAAGGATGTCGTGTCGCTCTGGCGAGGGACCCATCAAGGAACCCTGGCCGTTGTGTTCGACCCACCTCGCCCCGGCTCGTGTCGGGTTCGGTTCCGATCCCGCCGTCACGAGGCGAGTCGGGGAGCAACCGTCGAGGATCAGGTCAGGGGATGCACACCGACGCGGATGCCCGTGGTCAAAATCGACCAGAGACTGGCAGGTGTGCGGGAAACGAATCAGCGCGGGCAGATCCGAGGCATGATTGCAGTTCAGGCACCAAGATCTTACCAGGAGCATTGCCCCGGTCAAGTCTTAATGCACAATCCTCGACCATCGCGGCAAATCCACCAAAGTCATCCTAGCAGAGAGTCAAGCCGCTTCCTGCTCATAAAAGGATAACCCACACAAATAATCGGCCCATGGAAACGAAAGGCTCATGACTCCATATGAAAGATTTGCCGTCCACAACAGGAGATCACGCCTGTTGACAGAGTGACGACACGCGTTTATCCTCCACGACATCTGTACGACGAGCATGGTTTTGTCGTACCGCTAGACGACATCTCGAATCATCAGGTGCGGAACCTTCGGGCGTCCGCTTCAACTCCTCTCATTTTAATCGGCCGGACCGAGGAATGGCTTCCCATGGCAAACCGCGACCCTGGCGTTAGGCCGGTTGTGCACACGGGAATAAGCTGGAGAATTCTCATTCCGGGTTGGCCCCAGTGGTGTCGTCGGGACGACCGGGCGAAGGTCATTTTCGGGACGTTCGCGACCGCGATCGGTGTGGGACTTTTTGCCTGGGGGAGTCGTCCCGGCTTCCTCATGCTGGGTCTGGCGTTCGTGGTTCACGTTTTTTCGGCCTCGGACGTGATCCGGACTTCGGCCTTCCCCGGATTTTCGCCATGGGTGCCTTCGATGACCGCGTCTTTCGGGCTCGGCCTGGGTTGCTACCTGCCCTCACTGGCGATGGCGTCCCTGCTCGCTTCGCCCGAGCAGCCGTCGGGGCGGGATCGGGAGAATTACCTGATCAACCGCTGGGCGTTCCAGGGACAGGACCCGCGGCCGGGCGACTGGATCTGGTACGAGCAGCCCCAGGGGGGGGGGTTCGGGCTAGGTCGATTGATCGCAAGGGCGGGGCAGTCGGCGGAGTGGACCGCCGACCGCTTGAGCGTGGACGGCGTGCCCCTGGGTTGGGTCCCGTCCACACGCGTGGGCCGCCCGGTTGACCTCTCGATGATCGTCCCCGACGAGCACCTGCTCGTGGCCCATACGCCCGAGAATGCGGTCGGCGTTCCCTCGATGGGCATCAGCCTCCTCCCGCGGAACCTGGTCGTCGGACGCCCCTGGGCTCGCATGTATCCGATCTGGTCGCGCGGATTGCTTTATTGAGCGATCCACGTTGGGTCGCCGACAGGGATATGTGGGCGTTCTCCCTTTGAGCGGCTTCCCAAACGTTCTACTCGGGAATGAGCAAAGGGATGAAGATATCGAAAATGTGCGGG
>JANOBY010000508.1:0-17356 GCA_031411935.1 Planctomycetales bacterium
GCGCCTCGTCGATGTCACCCTGATCAGACCGCTCGATCCACCAGGAAGGCCCATGGATTGCCAACACTTCCTCAAGTAAATCGGAACGATTTGCCCACTCGAACATTCGCATCCATTGATCCCATCCGGAGGGGCCTGAAAGCGACTCGGTGGGCGAGGCGACCCGACGGCCAAGCAGGAAAAGCGCATCCAGCCAGTCGTCGGACCACGGTTCCTCACTGGTCTCCCAACGTGCTTTGGCAACTCGACGGCTTCTCGCGGCGAATTCGAAGATTGCCGTCTCGCTCGGGTGGATCAGGTCACGAGCGAGGCTTCTTGCCCACTCTGGAGTGGGCCGTCCCAACACGGAGATCGGCGATGCGAGATCGACCACAAGGCCCGTTCCTGCGAGCAAGGATCGATTGGGCCTTGCCTCGGGCGTGGTTCCCTGGATTCGCAGGCCGATGAGCTCCTCGGGGCGATCATGAAACGTGGAGAATGTGATTTCAGCCCGCAGCCGGGGCGGAAAGGCCAGGGTGAGCAAGGCGATCACCCCAGGATGCCGGTCGGCGGGGCCGATCAGATAGAGGGTCCTGGCTTCACGTGTGACCTGAGCGGTCAACGTCAACAGGGCGGCCAGCGAGGCTTCATCCAACCCATGCGGCAAGCCAGGGACTGCGAGGAGGCCGGACTCGTTGGCGAATTGGGAAATTGGGAGATCGCAAGGGTCTGGGGGGCGGCCCCGAGTTGCCTCGGGGTCGCCGTGCCTCCAGATCGGGGCTTCCATGAGCCCTGCCGGCCAGTGATCGAGCCGCCTCATCTCCTCTACATTGAGTCGCAATGCGTGGGCGAAATGGCCGCCTGGGCGTCCCCATCGCCCTTTCTCGGTCTCAAACTCCCGGTCCCTCGGCGTGAGCAAGACGATCTCCGCAAATTCTCCGTCGCGACGATAGCGGAGCGTCTTCGGCGATATGATTCGAGTGCCGGGCAGGAAGGCTCGGAGCGTGAGGTGACGAAAGTCCGAGGACGCCGGATAGCCCGGGGTCATGCGCTTGACCTGGTATCCATTACTGGCACCCAGGCCATAACCCATCGGGCATTGCGTATAGTAGATTTGCTCCATCGCAAGGTTCTCGGCGGTCCGACCGACGCGTCTCAAAAAGTGGTTCCGAGGACCTCACCAGTCCAGCCAGGAATAGGGGATTCCGGCCATCCCATCGACGGTCCTCCGAGGGTCCTCCCAGACGGGAGAGTTGCGGCGGTCGATCATCATTCGCAAGGCAGAACGAAGCCTGGCATCAAGAGCCTCCCTCGCGGATTGGTCCGCCTGTAGGAGATCGGTCTGTGTCCGCAGCATGAGACTGTCGGCCCTGGCAGGTGGGAGCCCTTGTCGGGACCGCAGGTGCTCGGCGAACGTCCGATCTCCCCGATCGATCGCCAGGAAGGCACTGTCACCGGAGATGGCCGCCGTCCCCAGTCGCAGGAGGTCTTCCAGGCTCTCGGAAGTCCCGACCGCCGCCTGCTCGAAAGCCCGAAGTTCATCGATGATGGCGTCAAGCTCGGGACGCGAGAGGAGCACCTCAAGGTCAACCATGACAGACCGGCCGACCCTCTCGGCGATCCATCCTTTTCGCAACGAGGGGGCCTTGCGGCCGTCGTGGCGGGGGTCGGGTCGGGACGCGGGGATGGATTCCCCGCGGTGCAAGTCGCTCAAGACGGGCAAAAGCCCGTCGATCGAAATCCCCTGCCGGTTGGTGTACTCGACGAGTTTCCCCTCGGCCTCTGCCTGAGCGACTGACGCGAGTTCGCGGGCCTGCTGGACGCGGTCTTCGAGAATCGATTTCAGCTTCGACGAGAGGTTTGTCTGGTCCGTGAGTTCGACCTCGATGGGGGCAATGGTCCCGACAAAGCCCTGGGACGAATCTCTGGGGAGGAAGGATCTGTGGGCGAGCGTTTGCCATTGTCCGTGGTAGCGACGAAGCTCGTCGCGACTCAGGGTGCCAGGCCGTTCGATGCGAACGGCGGCGATAGCGATTCCCGACGACCTTGCGAGGTCCGCCAGGCGCGTCGTCCGGACAAGCTCGCGATCGTGGTCCGGCGCGTCGCCAATCAACACCATGAGCTTCGTCGCGAGAACTCCAGCGCGGCCCGATGGCCAGGACAGGTGGATCAAACCGGGTACACCTCCCAGGCCGGGGGGCAAGGCGGATTCCACGCCATCGAGGACTTGCTCGTCGACGGTTCCATCCCCTTCCATTGCCTGTTGAACGGTCTTCAAGTATCCGAGAAATTGATCAGGGTCGGTGAAGTCCGTGACCCTCCTCGTGGTGAAGCCGAAGACCGGCGATCGGTCGCGGTACTCGACCAAGGCGAGCCTTAATGTCACATCCCGATAGTCCTGCCGAGCTCTGGCCACCAGGTCCGCCGCGAAATCTCTCGCGGAGGCGATCGTCATTCCCATCGAGGCGGTCGAGTCGATGACCACCGCAAGATACACCGTCTTGAGCAAAGGGAGGACTTCCTGTGGAGGCTCTTTTGCCAGGACTGGGGCGGCACGGTCTCGCACCGGACTGGCGACTTCATGGATGGTCCTGAGCGTCCCGTCGGGTTGGGGGATCGACTCGGTGGTGAGTATGGGGAGGCCCAGGGCGGGAGAAATATCTGAGTTGGAGGACTGAGACTCCTCACCTTCGGTCGGGCATCGCTCGGCGTGCCGAAGGCAGGCTCTCCCGTCGAGCGCATCGAGGAGGCAATTCCGCTCTCGATAGATGACCAGCGGGGGGCGATCTGTCCGCATGGTTGGCCTTGCCATGAGTCGGGAATCCCACTCGAGGGTCGCGGCGGTCTCGACCCAACCCGATGGCACGCCAGTCGCAGGCCCGACTTGCAGGAACCCCGGCTGCTCCCCGTAAAGGAAGTAGAGCGAGAGATAGTCCAGAGGTATGCTCGTGTCTTCCCGTTTCAGGTCGGTCCGTGCGACGGCGCCCATGGTCTTGATCAGGACCTTCCGCCTCAGTCCCTGCTCGGTGCGAAGGATGGGATCCAACTTCGCCTGCGGGGCGAGGGGCACTGGCACATCTTCGTTGACTCTGATCCCCAAGGGCTCGTCGAGCTCGCGGTCGATATCGCGGACCTGGCGAGTCCTGACCGAGGCGAGGCCCAGGGCCAGCGCCGCCGTGGCAAGAACCATGTAGGCCACCGGCATGCGAAAGATAGCAGGCATTCGCGGTGCTCGTTGTGCGGAACGAAAAAACGCTCAGGGACGGCCAGTTACGAGATTCGCACGTTCTCTCATGGTACGCTGAAGAGGGATGCGGGAATACCCCGCGACGGTGCCGCGTCGCGGATCGCCTGGGAGATTCGTCGTGAGAACGCTGCTCTGGATCGGGTTCGTGCCCCTGATGGCCGTCGCGACCGTTGAGGTGGGAACGCCCGCGACTCTTCTGCGCTGGGAGGACCGGGGGGAGGTTGCGGTCAACCGAGGGCCGGGACAGCCCGTCTTTCGCATGGTTGCCGTGATCTCCTGGGATGCCTCCGCGTCCCGCGACCCGAACCGCTATGCCGTGAGGGTCACTTTGCCGGACGGCGGGCAGATCACGCATTCGCTGGAGGTTCGTGACACCCCTCCCTCTCCCTCGATCACGGTGCTGGTGCCCGCGGATCGGCTCCGCGACTTTCGGCCCGAGCAGGTGACGGTGAAAGCCGAGGTCATCGACAGCGCGACCGGGGCGGCGGTGAGTAACTCCCTGGAGGCAGGGATCGACGACTTCTCGAACCCAGGTCAGGGCGAGTCTGACGAGGAGCGAGGCCCTTTCGGGTGGGGCGTTCCAGTTCGGATCGCGTCGCCTGGAGCTGCCCTGATCCCCTCTCCCGCACCGAATGGTCAGCGTTTCGTCCGCGTGCGCCCCGGAGGCACTCTGCCCGGATTCACTCTGGCACTTTCTGAATCCAGCGTGGATGAGGTCCGCAAGTCCCTCAAGGATTATGACCCTCGGTCGGGGCGTTCAGATGACTTCCGCCTCGAAGACGGATCGCAGCCCGCGGTGGCATTGAGTCCGGCCCGTGCGAGAAGCTTTCTGGACGCCCTTGGCAAGACTAATCCTTCCGGCCCATCCTTTCGACTTCCGACTGAGGAGGAGTGGAACGCTGCGGCGAAAGCGGGCAAGCCCACGGCCTTCTGGTGGGGCGACCAGCCCACGTTCCCGCAAGGGGCCAACTTCCTCGGACCGGAGCCTGTCCTGGCGATCGACACGACCGCGCCGGCCGTCTCGACGTCGGGTCAAAGGAGTTTTGAGGCCAACCCCTGGGGCCTGTTCCATACCTTCGGCAATGCGGCCGAATGGGCCACTCGTACCGATGGGTCGTTTGTCCGTCTGGGAGGGCATTTCCGGACCGATGCGACATCGCCTCTGCCGGCGGAGTCGGTCACGGACGAGAACTCGACTGGTCCGGACCCGTATGTTGGGGTTCGCCCCGTCCTCGAGCTCACAGAGGACAGGGGGGCAGAGATCGCGCGAAGCACCCTGGGCAATGAGAAGACCTGGGAACGGGTCCAGGTTGCCTTTGACCCCGACCGCTGCACGGTCACCCTCACGGGATCAGTTCCTGCCACGTCGGACCGAAAACTAGCGGATCGCCGCCTTTCAGGCCTCTGGTTCGTCTCCGCGGTGGACAATCGGATTGAGGGTCCCGGTGTGCCTGCGGGACTTCTTGCAAACCTTGACTCAAGAATCGTCGCCCGCAAGCGAAAGACACCTCTGGGAAAGACGATTGACGAGCTGACCGTCCCGGTTCGCTGGTCTCCGAGGCTCCCCGTGGAGGGTTCCCACTGGTTCGTGAATGTCTTCTCTCCGCAGGGAGTCGTTTTCTCGCATCCGATGATCGGCGGCAAGCCCGACCCCCGTCGTCCGCTGGTGGTGGCCGTGGATCGCGGCACGATCGGCTTCGCCGACACGGGTGTTCGAGTCGCATTGAGCCTCGGGACGCCTGCGGCCACGCCGACCGATGCCAGCGTGGTGTCCAATGTCATGACGCTGAAGTAAACATGCCCGTGCTTTCGTCTGTTTCGTCCCATCGCTCGCGGCGCCAGTCAATTCGATCGTTCGAGAGAGACCTCAGCCCATGACCCGCGATGAAGCCGCGACGTTCACGAACCCGGACTTCCACACTCCCCGAACCTTCGGCATCTTGAACATCGTGTTCTCGCTGCTACTGCTCCCCTGCTCCATGTGCATGAGCCTTTACGCCATCATCCCGGCCGCAATCGGATTCGCGAGCGAGGCCCAGGTCACCCGCTTAACGCAGCAGGAGGCGGAACGGGAAGCT
Organism: Planctomycetales bacterium; assembly: GCA_031411935.1. GTDB lineage: Bacteria > Planctomycetota > Planctomycetia > Isosphaerales > Isosphaeraceae > JAQGHR01. The sequence goes on from JANOBY010000508.1 coordinate 5,305, forward strand.
CAACGTCGGCAGTATGAGGGCGAGCTCAAGGCGGTGCAGTCCGATGAGCGGAAAGAGATGATCCTCGCCAAAATCAGGGATCTCGAAACCCTGCCGAGATCCGGACCGAACTTTCCCAACGTGCTTCTCGACCCTCTCTTCCGCGACCCGGCTTATCTGGGTTACTTCATCGCCGACTTGTCGACGGGGATCGCCCTGAACCTCGCTATGCTCGTCTCGGGTGCGGGGCTGATCTATTTTAAGGGCTGGAGCCGGTTACTTGCGGTCGGAGTTTCCTGGCTCAAAGTGATTCGTCTTCTGGGGCTCGCGGTTGCGGCGACCTTCCTGTTCGCACCCTGGGTCTCGAGGATCCTGGGACTTCTCGAGCAAGAGGCCCTCAAGCTTGACCCATCCCTTGCCGTGGGCAACCCGCACTCCGGCCCCAGGGCAGCGATGATCGTGAGGATCATCGCCTGGATCATCTTCGTCTTCGGCACCATCTATCCTATCGCTCAGATTCGTTTCCTGGGCCTTCCCTCGGTGCGAGAGGCCTTCCGAAACCGAGTCTCGCGATGACGGGGAAATGGGATCTGACTCGCGGTCGTGCTTTCCCCTGATGGGCGGAATTTCTTTTGCTCGGAGAGTCTCGCGGAATGGCGAACCCAAGAACCGACCGATTTATCTTGCCCGACGAGAAGACGGCACGAAGGTATGGTCTTCTGAACGTGATGTTCGGATCGATCCTCATTTTCATGAATTTGTGGATGGCGATCTTCTTTGTGACCGCAGACTCCCTGGGAGGGACGATCGACTTCGCAGTTGCCGCGGGAAATGCGGCGATCCAGAAGGAACGGCAGAACGATCTCGTCCGCTGGCAGCAGATCGAGGCGAATTCGACCGATGCGACCCTTCGGGAAGACGCCAGGGAGAAAATCAAGCAGATCCAGGCGCGACCCGTCGATGCGATCACCGCGTCCACGATGGGCTTGAAGGCTCTCCAGGATCGTCGCGTGAAGATCTACAACGCTGTGGAAACTGCCTCGGGCCTGGCACTGAACGGACTCATGATCCTTGCCGGGGCGGCCTTGATCGGTCTCCGCGAGTGGGGCCGCAAAGCGGCCCTAGCCGTCGCGGGGATCAAGCTGGTTCGGCTCGCGGTCTTGGTTGGCGTCTCGGTCTTTGTCATGGTGCCAATCCAGGTGGCGAGCATGTCGAAAGAATTGATCGAAGTAAAGGCGCAGATGAATGGAGCAGCGGCGAGTCCCGCCATGGTCATGATCTCACCGCAATGGATCTCGGCCCAGAGCATGGCCGGTCTCATCCTGAATGCGCTCGTGGCCTCGATTTACCCCATCCTTTTACTCATCAAGTTGAACAATGCCCGCGTCCGGGCGGCGTGCCACAGTGCCGCGAAGCCGATGTTGAAGGAGAACGCCCGGTGAACCTGGCGAGCGCGGTGATCGGCCCGTTGATGATCCCCGAATGTGCCCGCTCGGCCCGCCGCGGATGGGGCCTGCTCATCCGAACCCTGGGCGCGGTGGCCCTGGGCATCCCCGCGCTGGTCGCGATCTGGTGGTGGTGGATGAGCCAGGCGATCGATGACACCTACCTCCCCGCGAGTATCCTGCCAGGCACACTGATCGTGCTGGAAGCGATCTGCCTGGTGATCGTCCTGGTTCTGAGCCCCGCGGTGCTCGCCGGCAGCCTCGCCGGGGAACGCGAGCGTGGATCGATCGGATTGCTGCTATCGACCAGTGTGGACGCTCGCGAGATCGTGCTCGGCCGTATGTTTGGGCTTTTGAGCATCGTGTTCGCTATCTTCGTCGCGGGACTTCCGTTCCTTCTCGCGTTTGCGGTCCTCTCCGGGGTCTCGCTCGCCGAAACTTCTTGCCTGATCGCCTTGCCCCTGGCTGTCGGATTCGGAATTGGCGGAGTGTCGATGGCTGCATCGTCAATTGCCCGCCGTGGCCGGAACGCGTTGATCCTGATCTATTCGCTCGAAGCCGTGGTTTTGGTCGTCCCGGCCCTGCTCTTGGGCCTCCTGCCGGCAACAGGAGCGACCGAGTTGCGGCCCTACCTGGCTCCCTGGAGCCCACTGCTCGCGGTCGCACCGACGATCGCGGGATCGGGGATTGCTCCGGCGATCGCCACGCTCGGGCTGTGGTCAGTGCTCGGCATCTTCGGGGTGACTCTCGCTTCGTTCCGCCTCCGGCCTTCCTTCCTGGCGCTGGTGGCCGGGAAGAAAGGAGGTCTTCGCCGTCAGGTGGTGCCGGTTGTCGATGAGGAGAGCCCGATGCTCTGGAAGGAACTCCACATCGAACGCATCAGCGCCCTGGGCTGGTTTGGACGGCTTCTGGCCTGGCTCCTGATGGTCTACCTGGTTCTCGGGACCCTTGTGGTCGGAGGCCTCGCAATCTGGGCCGTTGCTTATCGTAGGGACAACATCACCTATGAGAAATTTCGTGACATGCTGACGGCCATGTACCAGGATCCCGCGACATTCATCGCTTTTCTCGTCCAAATCGCCGTCGGGCTTCGCGCCGCAGTGACGATCTCCTCGGAACGCGAACGAGGTACCTGGGACGGACTTCTGGCCAGCCCACTTTCCGGTCGTGAGATCCTCTGGGGAAAACTCTGGGGGAGCGTTTATTCACTTCGGTACATGATCATTGCGATCCTGTTCGCCTGGGGCGTGTCAGTGGCCCTCGGCGCGATGGACTGGCAACTGATGGTCGGGTGCGTGGGGATGACCATGGTGATCTCGGCCTACATCTCCGCCGTGGGTGTGCGGGCCTCGCTCTCGAACGAGACTGCAACGAAAGCCATGTCCATCACCGTGGGTGTCTGGCTGGCGACCGGGCTGGCCCTCTCGGCCCTGGCTGGCCTTGCCTTGCTTGTGATCATCCTCGTACTGCTCATGGGATGGATGGTTGCCCGCCCCCTGGGATTGGTAGCCTACAATGCCCGTCCTTGGGTCCCGACCTATCTGTTTGAAGAGACCTGGCTCGGGCTGATGGCAGTCTCCTACGTGATCTTGACCGGAATCGTTGTGATGGCATCGCGAGCCCGATTTGACGAGATCGCAGGACGACTCTCCGGCGACGGCACCGACCGCCCCCCTGCGCCTTTGTTTCTGGAAGAAACGGCCAGGCAACAGGTTCAGGCGGAAACCCCGGCTGAAGCCGTCACATCGTCGAGCCGATGATCAGGGTCACTCCCCGCGGGGTAATCTTGGTTTTCCCGCTCAGGTTGCGAACTCACGTCGCGGGCCGTTGAGTTGGCAAGGAACAGCGATCATTCGAGTTAACGTTATAAGTAAGGCCTTTGACGTTGGACGGGATGAACTCTCAGTCAGCGGGGGGCCACATGCCACGTCGTCAGAGGATTCAACCGCCAGAAGATTCTAGCGACTGGCGACGGGCGAGAGCGACGGGTTCAACCGGAGGCAAGGTCAAGTGAGGTGTCAGGGCGCGTGGCTCGATGCGTCTCGCTTTTGTCAGGTCGATCCGTTCGTCAGTCAAGTTGACGTCGAACTTACGGTTGCCCGCGAGTTGCATCGGCACCCGCACCGTGAAGGTACTTCCCTGCCCGAGCTGGCTTTCGAGTGACACGTCGCCACCGAGGAGCTTGGAAAGTTCGCGGACGATCGACAGGCCGAGGCCCGTTCCCTGATGCTCGCGAGTGAGGATGCTGCCGGGCTCGCCGCTGGTCACAGCCTGCCGGAATTTCTCGAAGATCCGCTCGCGATCCTCCTCGGCGATCCCGATTCCGGTGTCCTGAACCGAGAGGACAAGCATCCTTCGTTCGCTGCGAGCGGAGAGGGTGATTCGCCCCCCCTCGGGCGTGAATTTGATCGCATTGGAAAGGAGATTATAGATGATCTGGCGAATTTTGCCCGGGTCCTGATGCATGAGCGGGAGAGTGTCCTCGAGGACGCACTCCAGGTCGATGTTCTTTTTCTCGGCGATCGGTCGCGAGAGGTTGGCCAGACCCTCGCACACATCCCGGATCGAGAAATCCTCAACTCGGACTTCCATCTTGCCGCTCTCGATCTTCGCCAGATCGAGAATGTCGTTGATCATCGATAGGAGCATCTTGCCCGAGGACTGGATGTTCGTCGCATAACGCTTCTGCCGGTCGTTGAGCGCGTCGCTCGAGGACAGGACCTCCGAGAATCCGATGATCGAGTTGAGAGGGGTCCGCAGCTCGTGGCTCATGGTGGCCAGGAAGTCGCTCTTGAGCCGGTTCATCTCGAAGAGCGCCAGGTTGGCCTGGGCCAGCTCGTCCACCTTCTTGTCGAGGTCGCCGTTCACGTCGCGCAGCTCTTGCTGCATCGAGACGAGATTATGCAACATTCGATTGAAGGCGTGCGAAAGCTCCTCGAACTCGTCGCCCGTCTGAATCTGACTGCGGATGTTGAGCTTGCCCGCGGCGATCGCGTCGGACACATCTCGCAAGTGCTTCACCGGCTTGACGATCACGTAACGCACGATCACATAGGATGAGACCATGGCCAGGATCGCCGTGACCAGCGCGGTCGAGATGAGGATCGCGCGATTACGGTGAATATCCTTGGTCGTCTGGTCCATCGGAAGCTTGACCACGATCGCTCCCGCGAGGTCGCCTGCGGCGGTGAAGGTTTTCTTGCCACCGGCCGCGAGTTGGGTGGGGTGACACCCCATGAGGCAATTCGGCTTGTAGAACACGGCCTGGACGTATTGGTATTTCTTCTCGCCCGGAATAATGCGCGTCGCGTCGATGATCGGTCGCTCTCCGTCAGGAGCGGGGCGGGCCTTGGCGACCGCAGATGTGAACTTCTCGGCGGCTCCCGCCTCAAAGTCGTCGCGGGGACGGGGTCCGTCTTTGTCGGCAAAGGGAGGGAAGACGAACGATTCGTAACGAGGTTGCTGGTTCAGAAGCGTCTTCTCGCCCGACAGTTCCTTGATAAACGACTCAAGGCCGAGCCCCTTGTCGGCGAGCAATAGCTTGATATGCAGGTTGGATAGGGTCTGCTCGACCCTCACCCGCGCCTCACCCATCTTCTGGCCGATTACGAGGCTTTCGGTCTTTTGTCCGTACCAGTAAAACGAGAGAGTGACGAGAGTGAGAATTCCTCCGCCAAAGATGAACCGGCACTTCCGCTCCAGGCTGGTCTCGCCCAGCAAGTGCTTGAAGGTGCGGTACGACACGGCATCCTCGGTCAGAAGGAATCCAGGGGCGAGCGGGAAGGCTGCCCGCCATCCTCTTCTGTAACTTAATCGAAGCGTACGGATCGGACCAGTCGAGCCTGAGGATCAGAACCGTTTTCGAGTCCTTAGTTGCTTGTAAGGCTGGCACTTGGGGCAGAAGTGCGTGGGCCGCCCGGCCAACCCTACGATCCTCGTCTTGACCACCGGGGTGGAGCAGTCTGGGCACGGTTGCCCGCCTCTTCCGTACATGGAATTGATCGCCAGGAACCCGCCTTCGAGTCCGAGGACCGTTCGATACCCCGCGTCGAAGCTAGATCCCTCGGCGGCGATCGCCTCGGCGAGGACGGTCCCGATTGCCGAATGGAGCCTCCCGAAGTCCGCCGACTTCAGGGTGTTGGCCCTGCGCTCGGGATGAATTCGGGCACGAAAGAGACTCTCGTCTGCATAAATATTGCCGATGCCAGCGACAACCTTTTGATCCATGATCGCGGGCTTGATGGCGCGACCCGTTCTCTTCAATCGGTGTTCGAGCGTCCGGCGATCGATCTCCGTGGCATCGGGGCCATGGGATCTCGCGAAGGCTGACTCGGCCTCCTCGGTCGTATCGAAGAGCGCGATCTTGCCCAGTCGCCTCGCGTCGCAAAACCAAACCGTTCCCCCCGACCCGTGCAAATCGAGCCGCATGCGCACGTGTTCGGGTCGGTCAGGAGGAATGAGCCAAAAGCCTCCTGTCATGCGGGGCTGAATGACGATAACACCGAGGAGTTTGTCCAGAGTCAGGACGACCCACTTGCCGCGACGGCTCACGGAGGCCACGGAAGCACCTTGACCCCGCTGTTGTAAGACGTCGGCCTCACAGTGTTGGAGTAGGAAGGGATCCAGGACGAGAAGTTTCGAGATCATCTGGCCGACGAGCGCCGGGCGTAGCCCCCGGACCATCGTCTCGACTTCGGGCAGCTCGGGCATGAGCAGTCGCTCCAGTGGGTCAAATCAAATTCTAGCGTATGCAGAACGAATTACACCCCCGCCCTTAGCGATATCTTTCAGGAACGCTTGACACTTCTTGACAGATTCTGACTGATCTTGAATAATTAAGTTCGTTACTCATGACAGATTGTGAAGAAGGGGCTCCATGCTCGCCGAGGCTCGTCGTCGATCGCTTCTGACGCTCATCTCAAAGCGTGGATTTGCCACGCTGGAAGATTTGGTGGCGTCGGTTGGCGCATCCGAGAGCACCATTCGGCGAGATCTGGAAGCGCTCGACCACGCGGGCTCGATCAAGCGGACTCATGGTGGAGCGGTTTGCACGGGAGAAGTTCGGTCCATGCCCGCACTCGATGACCGCGCAGCGACCGCGACCGCGGAAAAGCGGGCGATCGGTCTGGCGGCGGCTTCGCTCGTCCGCGACGGCGACACGGTCCTCCTGGACGGGGGGACGACAACCCTCGAGGTGGCGCGGGCCCTTATTGGACGCCCTGTCCAGGTCGTCACGAACAGCCTTCCGATTGCAACGCTCCTTGCCGCGAACAAGGAGACGGACCTGATCCTTATAGGCGGGTATGTCTATCCAAGGACCGGAGTGGCGATGGGCCCTCTTGCCATCGCGACCTTGCAAGATATTCGCGTACGCCTGGTGTTCATGGGCGCCGGCGGGATCGTCCCCGAAGGAGTCTTCAACTCGAATTCCCTTCTCGTCGAGACGGAGAGGCGCATGATGTCGTGCGGTCAGGAGGTCGTGGTGGTCGCCGATCACACCAAGTTCGGCCGACTGTCGCTCGCCAAGCTGTGCGAACTCGAAGAAGTCGGACGCCTGGTCGTGAATGCTGCGATTTCCCCCGAGTTTCGCGACCTCTTGGAGACACGAGGGGTCGCCTTCACCTTGGCCGGTTCGAGCGAACAATCGGCTGCAGCATCCACGGATGCCAGGAGCGGGTCATGAGCATTGCGGTTTCGCGGGGCCAGATCGAGACGATGGTCCGCTCGATCCTGAGTCAGGGCGTCGGGGCATCTCGTGGCAACTCAACCGACGGCTACTCGCCCAAGCTTGTGGTGAACATCTCGGCGAGGCACTGCCACCTCACACAAGATGATGTGGATGTGCTTTTCGGTAAGGGGTATCAGCTCACCGAGATGAAGCGACTCTACCAGTCGACCGACTTCGCCGCGAACGAGACGGTGGCCGTGGTTGGGCCACGTCAAAGGATGATCCCGGGCGTTCGCATCCTGGGTCCCTGCCGCAAGTTCAGCCAGGTCGAGTTGGCCTTCACCGACTCGATCAGCCTGGGCATCGATATCCCGGTCCGTCTCTCGGGAGACGTTGAGGGGACGCCGGGTTGCCTGCTCGTTGGACCGAAAGGGTCGCTGGTCATGCCCAAGGGAGTGATTCGCGCCGAGCGGCATGTGCATATGGGCGACAAGGATGCGGCGTATTACGGAGTGAAACATCTGGATCGGATGGATCTGAGGATTCAGAGCCCCTGCCCGACCACCCTTGAGGGGCTGCTGGTCAGGACGAACCCGGATTGGAAGCTTGAGGTCCACATCGACACGGATGAAGCCAACAGTTGCGACCTCACGCATGCAACAAGCGTGAGCCTGACCAGGTCAAGATAAGTGGAATTGAAAAGCGTTGATCAACGGGGACTCTCCCTTTTTCCTCTGGAGTCGAGACGATGGCAAGCGCAGGTCTGGAAGCGCTCGGGATGATCGAGTGCAAGGGGTTCGTGGCGCTGGTCGAAGCGTGCGATGCGATGTTGAAGGCCGCCAATGTCGAGCTGGTGGGCTGGGATAAGGTCGGCAGCGGCCTGGTCACGGCCTTCGTTGCCGGTGACGTTGCAGCGGTGAAGGCGGCTGTCGATGCCGGCGCGGCGGCGGCCAGCCGGATCGGCGAGGTTGTGTCGGTGCAGGTGATCCCTCGTCCCCACGAAGACCTCGCCGGGATCCTCTCGTTCACCAAGAAGGCGACCCCCGCCGCGGCCCCCAAGCAGAACGGAGCTTGATCCCATGGCGACGGCAACTTCGCGAGGTGCGGTTTCCAGCGCGAACGGCGGGTTCGGCAATGACGCGCTGGGCCTGATTGAAACCAAGGGCCTGGTGGGCGTGATCGAGGCTACCGACGCCATGCTCAAAGCGGCCAACGTCACGCTGGCGGGTCGTGTGGGCATTGGCGCGGCGTTCATCACCACGATGGTCCGCGGCGACGTGGGCAGCGTGCGGGCGGCCGTCGAGGCGGGCGCCGAAGCGGCCAGCCGGGTTGGGGAACTGATCTCCGCCCACGTGATCCCGCGTCCCGACGCGGCGGTCCTTCGTACGTTCCTCTCTTGATCGAACCGGGGAGACCTTCCATGAATGGTGCCCTCGGCCTGATCGAGACCATGGGTCTCGTGGGCCTGATTCACGCGACCGACGCCATGCTCAAGGCGGCCAACGTGTCGATGGCCAGCTCGATTATCAAACTTGATGGGGGGATTGTCAGCGTGATGATCTCGGGCGACGTGTCAAGCGTGAAGGCTGCCGTCGAGGCCGGAGCCGACGCCGCCGCCCGCGTCGGTGAATTGAAAGCCGCGCACGTGATCCCGCGGCCGAGTGCGGCCGTGGTCGCCGCATTCGCCGGAGATTCCTGAGATGAAGATCCTCGTCGCCAACCTCGGAAGCACCAGCTTCAAGTATCGCCTGTACGACCTCGGGTCACCGTCCGAACCGCTCCTGGCGCGCGGCGCCGTGGAGCGGATCGGATCGGAGAGCGCGAAGGTCACCATGCGATCCTCGCGAGGCGAGGCCGATTCCGTCGAGCCCGTGCTTGATCACGGTAAAGCGGTTGAGCTGTGCCTTGAGCAGCTCACGTCGCCCACGAGCGGCGTGCTGGCCTCGGCCGACGAGGTGGCGGCGATCGGGTTCAAGGCGGTCCACGCCAAGAACGTCTCGGGCGTCCAGAGGGTCGATGCGGCCCTCCTGAACGCAATGGAGGCTTACTCTGGAGTGGCTCCGGCTCACAACCCGCCTTATGTGAAAGCTATGCGGATGCTCCTCGAACGCTTTCCCCACCTGCCCCAGGTGGCGGCGTTCGAGACCGGATTCCACGCCACGATCCCCGAGGCCCGTCGACGCTACGCGATTCCCGAGGCGTGGACACGCGAGGTCGGCGTTCAGAGGTTTGGCTTCCATGGGGCCAGCCACCGCTACATTGGCGGTCGAATGGCCGAGTTGCTCGGACGAACGGACGCCAAGGTCATTTCTTGCCACCTCGGTGGTAGCTCATCCCTGTGCGCGATCGACTCGGGAAAGTCAATCGCCACGAGCATGGGGATGAGCCCGCAGACGGGACTACCGCAGAACAATCGCGTGGGCGACTTCGACGTCTTCGCCCTCCCGGCAATCATGGAGCACACGTCGCTTGGCCTCGATGAGGTGTTGAGTATCCTGGCGAACAAGTCCGGCCTTCTCGGGATTTGCGGGTTCAACGACCTCCGGGATATCGAGAACGCGGCGGCCTCCGGGAATGCGAACGCATCGCTCGCGCTTGAAGTCTACGTGGACTCGATCCGTCACTACCTGGGTGCGCTCATGGTGCATCTGGGGGGTGTGGACGCGATCGCGTTCACGGGCGGGATCGGAGAGAACTCGTCGCTCGTCCGTGAACGAGTGCTCGCGAAACTCGGCTGGATCGGCCTAGAGATCGACGAGTCGAGAAACAAGTCGGGTGAGGCGGAACGCTTGGTCACGACCGCAGCCTCGAAGGTCCAGGCCTGGTTGGTTCCGACCAACGAGGAGATTGTGGTGGCTCGGCAAACTCGCGACCTGCTCACCGGGAAGGGGGCGTGACAGATGTTCGTCGCCCGTGTGACCGGCCATGTGGTGGCCACCCAGAAAGTCGCGTCGATGACCGGCCACAAGCTCCTGATGGTCGAACCCTATCGCGTCGACGAGAAGACCCGCGAGCGCCTTGTGCCGACCGGCCGATCGTTCGTGGTCGTCGACACGCTTGGCGCAGGGCTAGGCGAGATGGTGCTCGTGTGCCAAGGGTCGAGCGCGAGGCTCACACCCGAGACCGAAAAGCTCCCGATCGATGCGGTGGTGATCGGCCTGGTGGATACCGTGGACGTTGGCGGCAACCTCATCTTTTCCAACCGGAACGCGGCGGAGTGATCCGTCCGCTCGCTCTCCCTAGGGTGGCCTGACCCATGCAAATGTCGGAAGATCTGATTCGCAACGTTGTCCAGCAGGTGCTGTCGCAGATGGGCAGCGCCGTCAGCAACGGCGCAACCTCGAAGCCCTCAAGCCTCGGCGTTTACCCGTCCGCTGACGCGGCGGTAATCGCCTCGCAAGCAGCGTTCGAGAAGTACCGCACGCGGCCGCTCTCGGATCGCGCCAAGGCCATTGAGCTGATCAAAAAGATCTGCGTGGAGAACGCCGAGGAGTTAGGGAAGAAGGAACTCGACGAGACCAAGATCGGCCGCCTCGACCACAAGATCGCCAAGCTCGCCCTTTCGATCCCGGCGATCCCAGGCGTCGAATTCCTCAAGACCGACATCCACACCGGCGACCTCGGCGCCTGGCTCACCGACTACGCCCCATTTGGTGTGATCGGTGCCATCACTCCCGTGACCCATAGCTTACCTACGCTCGCCGCAAACGCGATCGCCATGCTCGCGGGGGGGAACACGGTGGTCTTCAACGCCCATCCAGGCGGGGCGAAGATCGCCGCGGAGGGCGTGAGACGATTCAACAAGGCGATCCGAGACGCGATCGGGCTGGACGACCTGCTCACGATTATTCATCCCCCGACGCTCGAATCGGCGGCGGCCCTCTTCGATCATCGCTCGGTGAAGCTGCTGGTCGTCACGGGCGGACCCGCTGTGGCCCGTGCGGCCCTGGCGAGCAAGAAGCGTGCGGTCGTCGCGGGGCCCGGCAATCCGCCGGTGGTCGTCGATGCAACCGCTTGCCTGACCAATGCGGCGGAGTCGATCGTCTTCGGGGCGTCGTTCGACAACAATCTGCTCTGCATCGGCGAGAAGCAGGTCTTCGCCGTGTCGGAGATCTTCGACAAGCTCATGGATGTGATGAGCACGAAAGGCGGGTTCCGGCTCAACCACAGCCAGATCGAGAACCTGTCTCGAGCCGCGTTCGTGAAGGGGGATGACGGCAAGCTCCACGTGAACAAGGACCTCGTGGGCATGGATCCCGATGTTCTGGGAAGGCATGCCGGGGTCGAGGTTCCGAAGGGCACGCAGCTCCTTTATGGCGAGACAGGCGACAATCACCCGTTCGTCGACATCGAGCAGATGATGCCGTTCGTTCCTTTCGTCCGCGTGCCGAATGTGGATCGGGCGATTGAGCTTGCGAAGCTCTCCGAGCACGGTTACGGCCACACTGCGGTCCTGCACTCCCGGGACACGTCGATCATGACCAAGATGGGCAAGATCATGGATTGCACCATCTTCGTGATCAACGGGCCGAGCACCCAGAGCCTGGGCGGTCCGGCCCCCACATCGTTCTCGATCGCGGGCCCTACGGGCGAAGGTGTGACCACGCCGTTGACGTTCCTCCGGCACCGACGGACGGCGATCAACGGCCTTCGATTCCTTTGAGTTGAGGGCTCGACCATGCAACTCGGCATCGTCCTCGGCACGGCGACCGCGACCATCAAGCACCCCACATTCGAAGGCCAACGCATGCTCGTCGTTCAGCTTAAAGGCATGAATGACTCGAACGACGGCGAACCGGTCCTGGTGTTTGATCGTCTGGGAGCGGGTCGCGGTGATCAGGTCCTCGTGACGAACGACGGGGGCACGTTGCAGGAGCAATTGGGTCGCAACACTCCGGGACGTTGGAGCGTGATGGGACTGCCCGACTCATGAACGAACCAAGCATCGATCAGGTTGCCG
>JANOBY010000509.1:0-7754 GCA_031411935.1 Planctomycetales bacterium
CCCCGGCCCTGGGACCTCCCTCGCTCTCGGTTCGTTTTTTCGCCGTGAACCTTCGATGCGTCCCCCGTCCCTGGTACGATCGTGGTCCTTATGACCCGTCGCTCAATGGAACCGCTCTGCGGATAAATCCCGATGGCCACCGTCCCGATCCAAGTGCCTTCCGTCGGCGAGTCCATCAACGAAGGCATCCTCGCTCGCTGGCTCAAGGCGAACGGCGACCTCGTGAAGTCGGGCGAGCCCCTGTTCGAGCTGGAAACCGACAAGGCGTCGAACGTGGTGAACGCCCCCTCAACGGGCGTGCTCACGATCAGCGTGCCCGAGGGGACGACCGTGAACATCGGCGCGTCCGTGGGGTCGCTCGACCCTTCGGCGACCCCTTCCGCCGCCCCCGCGACCGCTGCCAAGCCTGTGGCGGCCTCGCCCGCGGCCTCCGCCCCGTCGGTTCCTTCGCCCGTGGCATCGGCCGACTCCAGCCAGCTCTCGCCCGCCGTGCGACGGCTGGTGACCGAGGAAAATGTTGATCCCTCCCGCATCGAGGGCTCCGGGAGAGACGGCCGCATCACAAAGGGCGACGTGATCGAGAGTCTCCAGGCCCCCCCCGCCCCAGCGCCCGTGATCGCCCCGTCGATGCCGACAACCTCGCCGGCCCCCGCAGCGGGCCGTGAGACGCGCAAGAGGATGAGCGGCATTCGCCTGAAGATTGCCCAGCGGCTGGTCGAGGCCCAGCAAACCGCGGCCATCCTGACCACATTCAACGAAGCCGACATGTCCCGCATCATGGACCTGCGCTCGAAATACAAGGACGCCTTCCAGAAGAAGCACGGGGTCGGCCTCGGCTTCATGTCCTTCTTCGTAAAGGCCGCCATTGAGGCCCTCAAGGCGTACCCCGCCGTGAACGGGCGGATCGAAGGCCAGGATATCGTCTACAACAATGCTTACGACATCGGCGTTGCGGTCTCGACCGAGCGAGGGCTCATGGTCCCCGTGGTCCGCGATGCCGACCACCTGTCCTTCGCCGGGATCGAGAAGGCGATCGGCGATTTCGCCAAGAAGGCCCGTGACAACGCGATGAGCGTGGCCGACCTTCAGGGCGGGACGTTCACCATCACCAACGGCGGGGTGTTCGGGTCCTTGCTCTCCACACCGATCCTCAACCCGCCCCAGTCGGGCATCCTCGGCATGCACACGATCCAGAAGCGGCCCGTGGCCGTGGACGATCAGGTGGTCATCCGGCCCATGATGTACCTCGCCCTGTCCTACGACCATCGGATCGTGGACGGCAAGGAAGCGGTCAGCTTCCTCGTGAAGATCAAGGAATGCGTCGAGAACCCCGAGCGCATCCTGATCGAGATCTGAGACGAAGCCCCGGCCCGGCGGTTCCCCCCTGGCGAGCCGTCCGGGCCGCTTCGATCCCCCTGATTTGTGGCACGTCTGTGCATTAAGGAGCTCGCGGTGGCGGAGTCGTTCGATCTGGTGGTCATCGGGGCTGGGCCGGGCGGGTACGTGGCCGCGATCCGCGCCGCGCAGCTCGGGATGAAGGTGGCGTGCGTTGAGAAGCGGGCCAGCCTCGGCGGTACGTGCCTGAACGTGGGATGCATCCCGAGCAAGGCGTTGCTGGATTCGTCAGAACTGTACCACCTGGCCTCACACCGCTTCGGCAAGCACGGGATCAAGGTCGGCGCGGTGGAGATGGACGTGCCCACCATGATCGCCCGCAAGGACAAGGTCGTGAAGGACCTGACCGACGGCGTGCGATTCCTGTTCAAGAAGAACAAGATCACGCCCGTCTTCGGATGCGCCACGCTGACCTCGCCCACCACCGTCAAGGTCCAGCTGAACGAGGGGGGCGAGGCCACCCTCGAGGCCAAGCGCATCCTGATCGCGACCGGCAGCGAGGCGATCGAGCTGCCTTTCCTCAAGTTCGACGGCAAGACCATCGTCTCGTCGACCGAGGCCCTGGACTTCGAGACCGTCCCCGAACACCTCGTGATCGTCGGCGGAGGCTACATCGGCCTGGAGCTGGGGAGCGTCTGGAAGCGCCTGGGCGCCAAGGTCACGGTGATCGAGTTCCTTCCCAGGATCGTGCCCCTGGCCGACCAGGAGCTTGGGATGATCCTCCACAAAAGCCTTGAGAAGCAGGGCCTCGAATTCCTCCTCGAAACGAAGGTCACGGGCGCGACCGTCAAGGACGGGAAGGCGACGGTCACGGCCGAGACCAAGGACGGCAAGGCCATCTCGATCGTGGCCGACCGCGTGCTCGTGGGCGTGGGCCGGAGGGCTTTCACCGACGGCCTGGGACTGGAAGCGATCGGGGTGAAGACCGACCCGCGGACGGGCAAGGTGGGCACCGATGGTCACTTCGCGACGAATGTCCCCTCCGTCTGGGCGATCGGCGACGTGATCGACGGCCCGATGCTCGCCCACAAGGCCGAGGAAGAGGGCGTGGCCTGCGCCGAGCTTCTTGCGGGCAAGTCGGGGCATGTGAATTACGACACCATCCCGAGCGTGATCTACACCCACCCCGAGATGGCCAGCGTGGGCAAGACCGAGGAACAGCTCAAGGCGGCGAACGTGGCCTACAAGGTGGGCAAGTTCCCGTTCCTGGCCAACGGTCGCGCCAAGGCCATGGACGAGAGCGAAGGGCTCGTGAAGATCCTGGCCGACAGCCGGACCGATCGGGTGCTCGGGATCCACATCATCGGCCCCCGTGCCTCGGATATGATCGCCGAAGCGGTCACGACGATGGAATTCCACGGCTCGGCCGAGGACATCGCGCGAATCACGCACGCCCACCCCACGCTGTCGGAAGCCGTGAAGGAAGCCGCGATGGCGGTGGACAAACGGGCCATCCACAGTTGACCTGAGGATGGCCCGGGCGGAGGTTTCGGGGCGAGGGCTGACGGGCCCTCGCTCAGAAGTGGACCGACTCCCCGACCGACTGGCCGGCGGCTTCCATGATCGCTTCCGAGTAGGTCGGGTGCGGATGCATGGCGTGGATGATCTCTTCCTCGGTCGCCTCAAGCTTCTTGGCCATGACCAGCTCGGCGATCAGCTCGGTGGCCTGCGAACCGATCAGGTGGGCGCCAAGCAATTCGCCGTGCTCGTCGTCGAAGATCAGCTTCACGAAGCCTTCGGTCTCGTCGGCCGCCTGGGCCCTGCCGCTGGCGATGAAGGGGAATTTGCCCACGCGGATCTTGCGTCCGGTCTCTCGCGCGGCCTTCTCGGTCATCCCCACGCTGGCCACCCCGGGATCAGTGTAGGTGCATCCCGGGATGTTGGTGTAGTCCACCTCGCGAGGATGCTTGCCGTAAAGCGTCTCGATGCAGGCGATCGCCTCGTGGTGCGCCACGTGGGCGAGCCAGGGTGGCCCGATCACGTCGCCCACGGCATGGATCCCCTTGACCGACGTGGCGTAACCCTTCTTCGGGTCGGCCTTGATGTGCCCCTTGAAGAGCTCCACGTTCATCTTGTCGTCGAACAGGCCCTCGACATTGGCGAGGACCCCGATGGAGACCAGGACAGCCTCGGCCTCGACCGTGGTCACGCCCGAGGGCGTCTCGATCTCCGCCTTCACCCCGTTGGGCCCCTTGGTCGCCTTGCCCGTGGTCTTGGACTTCGTGAGGATCGTAATGCCCCGCTTCTCCAGGCTCTTCTGGAGCGTGGCCGAAACTTCCTCATCCTCGCCGGGCAGGATCCGGTCCATGAGCTCGACGAGAGTGACCTTCGTGCCGATCGCGTTGTAGAAGTAGCCGAATTCCAGACCGATGGGGCCCCCGCCGATGATCAACATCGACTTCGGCTGCGCGGGCAGGTTCATGGCTTCCTTGTACGAGATCACCTGCTTCCCGTCAAACTCCAGGCCGGGCAAGGGCCGGGGACGCACGCCGGTGGCGATGAGGATCGTCTCGGCCGTCACGGTCTCGGCGCCAACCTGCACGGTGTTCGGCTTGATGACCTTGGCCGTGCCGAACTTGGAAGCGACCTTGTACTTGCGGAACAGCCCTTCGATGCCCTTGTTCAGGTTGCCCGCGACGGTCCGGCTTCGGCCAATCATCTGCGAGAAGTCCCACGACGACTGCCCCGACCAGCCGAAGGTCTTGCCGTGGCGGTTGATAAGCTCGACGAGGTGGGCGTTCGTGAGCAGGGCCTTGGTCGGGATGCAGCCCCAGTTCAGGCAGATCCCGCCAAGCTTATCCTTCTCGATGCACAAAGACTTCTTGCCGAGCTGGGACGCGCGAATCGCAGCCGCATATCCGGCGGGGCCGCCGCCAATCACGATCAGGTCGTAGTCGTAAGCCATCGATTCGCTTTCGCACGGGGGATGATGGGAAATCCGCGATGATTCACAGGAAGAAGACGGGCCGATCGTTCACGCCTTGGCGGTCGGATCAACCCGTCTTCATTGTAGGCGAACGACGGCGTTCAGAGCAGCATGGAGGCAGGCTCTTCCAGGTAGCCCTTCATCGTGCGGAGGAATTCGGCGGCGAGCGCCCCATCGACCGCGCGATGGTCGGCGGTCAGAGTGACCGTCATGACGGTCCCGACCACCAGGGCCCCGCCCTCGACCACCGGCCTCTGTTCGGCGGCCCCCACGGCCAGAATTCCGACCTCGGGCAGGTTCAGGATGGCGTCGAACTGCTTCACGCCGTACATCCCCAGGTTGGAGATGGTGAAGGTCCCGCCCATCATCTGCTGAGGCGTGAGCTTGCCCGCGCGGGTGGCCGTGGCGATGGCCTCGGTTTCCAGCCGGATCTGCTTCAACCCCATCTGGTCGGCATTCTGGAGGACGGGCACCATGAGCCCTCCCTCCATCGCGACCGCGATGCCCACGTTCACGCTGGGGTGCTGGACGATCGCGTCGGCTTCGTACGAGGCGTTCACGCCCGGGTGCTTCCTCAACGCCAGGGCCACCGCCTTGGTCACGAAGTCGCCCATCGAGAGCTTGATCTTCTCGGCGGCAAGTGCCTTGTTGAGGCTCTCACGGATGGCCGAGGCCTTGTCCACGCGGATCTCGACGGTCACGTGGATCTCGGGCGCGACCTGCTTCGCCTTGAGCATACGATCCGCGATGGTCTTCCGCATCCGCGTGTGGGGGATGCGAACCGTGTCGCGAGATACCGAAGGCGCCGAGCTCGCGGCGACCGGCCTGGAGGCGGGCTTTGCCTGGAGGACCGACTCCACGTCCGAACGAACCACCCGGCCCGAGGGGCCAGAGCCCGCAACCTCGGCCAGGTCGATCCCCGCCGAGGCGGCAACCTTGCGGGCCAGAGGGGTCGACTTGATCCGGCCACCCGACTGCACAGCAGCCTCGACCGGTGCGGCGGAGGGGGCCGCGGCCGCACTTTGGCCGTTTGCGATGGGGGTGTTGGTCTCTTCCTGCTCGGTGAAGTCCTTGCGGACGGCCACGCTGGACTCGCCCTTGCCGGCCGAACTCTTCGCGATGGCGGAGGGATCTTCCCCCTTCTTCGCGAGCACAAGCACGGTTTGGCCGAGAGCGATGTCGTCGCCTTCCTTCACGTCCAGGCGAGCGACCACGCCCTCGTCGAACGACTCCATCGGCATGACAGCCTTGTCGGTCTGGATCTCGGCGAGTGTGTCACCTTCCTTGACCTGATCGCCGACCTTCACGAACCACTTGACCATCTGCCCCGACTCCATGGTGGGGCTCAGCTTGGCCATCTTGACTTCGATCGGCACGGTCAGCTCCGGAAGAGTGCGAGTTCGCCACCGACCGGAGTCGGTCGATGGCGTGGAGGGATTCGCCTGATGCCCGTAAGCGGGCGATTACTTCTTGTAGAGGACGTCCTTCAGGGCCGCGACCACCCGCTCGACGCTGGGGATCACGCTGGCCTCGAGGCGACGATTGTACGGGATGGGCGTGTCCTTGGCGGTCACCCGGCGGATCGGCGCATCCAGTTCGTCGAACACGGCGTTGTAGACGCGGTCGGCCACGCCGGCACCGATGCCGCAGTAAGGCCAATCTTCCTCGACGATCACGGCCCGGTGCGTCTTCACGACGGACTTCAGGATCGTTTCGAGGTCGAGGGGTCGAAGGGTCCGAAGGTCCACGACCTCGACCGATACGCCCTCGGACGCCATGATCTCGGCGGCCTTCAGCGAGGTCAGCACCGAGCGTGAATAGGTCAAAATCGTCACATCCGAGCCTTCGCGCTTCACGTCGGCCTTGCCGATGGGCACGAGGAAATCCCGGTCGTCGGGCACTTCGCCACGGTCGCCCAAGAGATTCTCATGCTCGATGAAGACCACCGGATCGTCGCTTCGGATGGCCGCCTTGAGCATGCCCTTCGCGTCGGCGGGGGTGGACGGCATCATCACGGTGAGGCCGGGCACATGGGAATACAGCGCCTCGGGGCGGTGCGAGTGAGTCGCACCAAGCGCTCCCGCGATCCCGCTGTTGCCGCGGAAGACGATGGGCACGGAGAATTGGCCCCCGCTCATGTAACGCATGTTGGCCGCGTTATTCACGAGCTGGTCGAAGGCCACGTAGCCGAAGCTCCAGGTCATGAACTCGACGATCGGGCGCAGGCCGACCATGGCGGCGCCGATGCCGATGCCGGCGAAGCCGTTCTCGGAGATTGGCGTGTCGATGATGCGATTGGCCCCGAACTGGTCGAGCATACCCTGGGAGACCTTGTAGGCCCCGTTATACTCGGCGACCTCTTCGCCCATGAGGAACACGCGTTCGTCGCGTTCCATTTCCTCGGTCATCGCCGCCCGGAGCGCTTCGCGATAATGCAAGACGGCCATGTTGACTCGCTCACTCCTGGGGAAGGTAAGGGGCGACGGAGATGTCTTCGTAAAGCGCGGAGAGTTCGGGCTCGGGAGCGTTTTCGGCGAACTCGATCGCCTCGTCGATCTCCACCTTGATCTTCTCGTGCATCTCTTCGAGGGCCGCGCCGTTGATCCAGCCGCGTTCCTTGAGCAGGGACTCGTACAGGACGATCGGGTCGCGCTCCTTGGCCTTCTCGGCCTCTTCCTTGGAGCGATACTTCATCGGATCGCTCATCGAGTGGCCGCGGAAGCGGTAGGTCTGGGCCTCGATGAAGGTCGGACCTTCGCCGGCCCGGGCGCGATTGGCGGCCTCGAGCGTGATTTTGGCCATTTGCTCGATGTCGTTGCCGTCCACGGCGACCCCGGGCATGCCATAGGCGGTGCCGCCGCGGATCGTGAGGTCGATCAGGCAGGAGTGGCGATGGAGCTGGGTGCCCATCGACATGCCGTTATTCTCGACAACGTAAATGACGGGCAGCTTCCAGAGGCTGGCCATGTTGAAGGCCTCGTGCAGGGCCCCCTGGTCCATGGCCCCGTCGCCGAAGTAGCAGATCGTGACCTTCTGATCGTTGCGGTACTTGGACGCGAACGCCACACCGGCGGCCAGAGGCAGATGGCTGCCCACGATCGCGTGACCGCCCAGGAAGCCCTTGTCGGCGTCGAAGAAGTGCATCGACCCGCCCTTGCCCTTGGAGCACCCCGCCGCCTTGCCGAGCTGTTCGGCCATGGCGAACTTGGGATCCATCCCGCGGGCCAGGGCATGGCCGTGGTCGCGGTAGGCGGTGATCACGTAATCGTCCTCGCGGAGGGCCCCGATGCTGCCCACGGCGACCGCTTCCTGACCGCTATACAGGTGGCAGAACCCGCCGATCTTCTGGTTCTGGTAGAGCATCGCCGAGCGTTCTTCGAACCGGCGGATCAACAGCATCTGGCGCAGCCAGCCCAGGGCCTGATTGCGCGAT
>JANOBY010000510.1:0-9340 GCA_031411935.1 Planctomycetales bacterium
CCAGACCACGCCTCGTCCCCCGATTCTCCCCTCGAGCTATTGCCGCAGGATCTTTTCCATCGATCTGCCCTTCGCGAGTTCATCAATGAGCTTGTCCAGGTAGCGAATCTTCTGCATGAGCGGATCTTCGATCGCTTCCACGCGGATGCCGCAGACCGTGCCCTGGATCAGCGAAACATTCGGATGCATGCCCGGCGCCTGGGCGAAGAAGGTTTGAAAGTCGCTACCCTGGTCGATCTGCTGACGCAATCCCTCCTCGCTGTATCCGGTCAACCAGCAGATGATCTGGTCGACCTCGTCCTTCGTGCGATTTTTGCGCTCCGCTTTTTGAACATACAGCGGATAGACGCCCGAGAATTTCGTGGTGAAGATTCGATGCCCGGACATGGACACTCCCTGGGTCGGTCTGGGTGAGAAGTCCGCGCGGATCACCCCGCGTCGGGTGTGAGGCGGACGAAGGGTGGAATTCCTGACGACTCACGGCCGGGTCGAGCGGCTCCGCACCGCCGAAATCGCCATGATAACAGCGATCGCGTCGTGGAGGGACGCAGGGTCCTCTGCAGCGCGGTGCGAAGTCGAACTTTCGCCGACCAGTTGGCCTCCGTGTCCGATGGGGGGCTCCCGGCGGCAAGCCCGCCGGGCTGACGCACACCGGCTCGCCGCTCGCCAGCCTCTTGCGGAGGATCGCGCGGTCGCGATCGCGACACGTCCTCGCCCCCGATCGCCGGGGCGCGGGGCCACCCCTCGAATGTCACAACGCAGCCCCGTTCCGGGTCCGGTCGCCGGGTCGAGGAGTCGGTTCGAGACATGTCGCCGTCAATCCCCGTTCTTGAAGGTCCAGGGCGGCCCGGCCCGACCGCGTAGGACTCCAAGAGCCACGCATCTCGATCGGGCGAATGCCCTCCCACCCCGATCGGACGCGAGAACCGCCCCGCCCGGCGCAATAGCCCTCGGCCCGCGCAGCCGCTCCTCCATCATCATCGCGACCGCCAGCCCCGACGATCTGCGCTCGGCCCCAAAGATCGACCCCGGGCGATCCGCCCCGCGCCCATCGCAGGCCCGGCCGAGAAACCGATCGCATCACGGAGGGACCGCGCGCGGCCCTCTATCGCGATGCGCCATTCGCCGGAGTGGCGGGCCAGGTTGCCTCGTCCCCCCGATCCGTCCCGGTCCCAGGCGGCTCGGCGAGGGGCGGTTGGCATCCTCCACGAGACCACGGGAATCCCTCCGACCTCGCCACGACCCTTCGCGCGGTCGAATCGCGGCCGTGGGCTGGCGGGACGCTCAACGGGTCTCGAACTTGTTTCCCCCTTTCGGTGCGGCGGCCTTCGCGGCCTTTTCCTGCTGGATGAATTGCTGGGAGAGGGCCTCGTTGCGGAGGGCTTCGAGCTGGACTTCCAGCTTCGCCCGGCTGGCCTCGGCTTCGCGGAGTTGCGCCTGGGCCTGCTGCTCCCTGACGACGAACATGGCCGAAAGACCCAGGATCACCACGACGAGCAAGGCGACGATCACGCGATGTTTCACGGCAGGGGGACCTTCTTGAACTCGAATTCCAGGGGGATCGTCAGCACCCGGCTGGGCGTCTCGTACACGAGGCCGTAGTCCGAGAGCTTGCCGGGCGCGTCCACGAAAAGATACTGGAAGCCGAGTTTACCGCCGTCGTTGCCCGTGTTCGAGAACCCACCGTTGTGCTCGAACCGGCTTCCGTCGGCCTGCTGGAGCCAGATGCGGTTGTTGAACAGGCCCTGCTGGTAGCTCTCGAACGCGGCGCCCTGGCCGGGCATGGCCAGGGTGACGTTGACCTTCCACACGGCCTCGTCCACGTCGGTGGATTCGAGCAGGACGCTCACGTCGCCCAGCTGCTTGGTCTCGTTCTTGGCGGCCAGCGAGGGGAAGCGGAACGAGCGGATGCCCGCGGGCACGGTGACCTCGGCCTTGACCTTCAGGCTCTCGAGCACCTGCGCCTTGCGGTCGGGGGCGAGCATGTTCAGGTTCATCTCGGCCACGGGGTTCTCGGGCCTCAGGACCACGCTGCCCGATTCCTCGGTGACCGAGGGGGCGACCTCGACCTCGCGGTCGTCCACGATCTTCACGTTCTCGGCCTTGAGGCTCAGCAGCATGGGGCGCAGGCGAGGCTCCCAGGCGATCTCGAACTGTGCGTTGGCCGAGTCCTGCCCCGTGCTGAAATCCTTGGCCAGCGAGATCGCCTTGAACTGGATCCGGAACGGGCCGGAATACACGACCATGGCGGTCGGCGATCGCGGCTCCTGGCCGACCTGGTCGGGGAGCTCGGCGCCGGGGCCCGGCATGATGCCGATGGTGCTGTCGCCGGTGTAGAAATTGGGGGTGATGTCGGCCAGCTTCGCGATGATGTCCAGGGCCTCGAAGAAGGGCTTGTCCTGGATGTCCAGGTCCATGCCGGGGTTGGTCACGTCGGCCCCGCTGGCCTCGCGCAGGTCGCTGATCCGGTTGCCCGTTTGCGACTGGAGCTGCTTGAGGGCCTCGCTCAGGCGGATCCCCTGGCCCTGGATCGTCACGCGGGAGGCCACCAGGCTGGCCTTCTCCTGCTCCTCGGCCAGAGCCACGCGGATCTTCTCGAGGCGGGCCTTCGTGTCGGCGTTGGGGACCTTGGCGGCGTCGGGCAGGAGCGGGATGACCTTCGCCCCCAGGCCCAGAAGCGACTTCTCGGCCGAGGCGCGAGCCGCCTCGTCGGCCGACGAGAGCTTCTCGACCAGCTGCTCCACGCGGTCCTTCAGCGCCGAGTCCGACCCCTGCCCGAAGCTCGACGAGGAGCCGACCAGAGCCACCACCACGAAAAGCGCACCGATGCGACCCATGACATTCGCCCCCGAAAGCCCCTGGATGTCCGTAAGAATTAATCTATCGTGCCCCCGGTCATCCCGCAATCGGGGTCCGGGCAAAGCGTTCCACGCCGAGGTCGCGGAGGGGACGCATGAGAGGAGGAAGAGCGATTCGATTCCGCCTTCTGCCTTTCCTGAGCCCTCTGCGTCACCGCGTGAAACTCTTCCCGACTGGCTCAGCGGCTTGACGCCGGTTGGGCCGGTGTCGAGAATCGGGGTAGATTTCGGCGCCTCGCGAGCTGTTTGGCCGTCCTGCCCTCCGAGAATCGCTTTCCGCCCCTTCCGTGAATCGACCCCTGAGGAATCGCCGCATGACGTTCCGTCGCTCCCGAATCGCGCTGATCGTGGCCGCGGCCGCAGTGCCCGCCGCCGCCCTGTTCGCCGCCCCCGTGCAGGATGTGAGCCCCAGCCAGGCCCGGCTCAAGGCCGACGTGACCTACCTCGCCTCCGACGAGCGCGAGGGCCGGGGCCCCGGCACCAAGGGGCTCGACGCCGCGGCCGACTACATCGCGGCCTCGTTCAAGGAGAGCGGCCTGAAGCCCGCGGAGGGCGCGGACGGCTACTTCCAGAACTTCGAGCTACCCGGCGAGCGCGGCCTGGGCGACAACCCCACGCTGGTCCTGAAGGCGGGCGAGTCCTCGCTCAAGGGCGAGCCGAAGTCAACCTTCATGCCGCTGGCCCTGGGCGGGCCGGTCGATCTGAAGGACATCCCGGTGGTCTTCGCCGGGTACGGGATCACCGCGAAGGACGAGGACCTCAAGCTCGACTACGACGACTACGCCGGCCTGGACGTGAAGGGCAAGGCCGTCCTCATCATCCGTCGCGAGCCCCAGCAGGGCCAGGACGACAGCCGGTTCGGCGGCAAGCAGAACACGTCGTATGCCGCGTTCACGCACAAGCTGGCCAACGCCGTGAAGCACGGGGCGAAGGCGATCGTGATGGTCAACGACGACTTCACGACGAAGAAGGACGGCAAGGACGAGCTCATGGAGTTCTCCGACGCCGGGGGCAACGCCAACGCCTCGATCGGCTTCGTGATGGTCACCCGCGAGTTCGCCAACGGGCTCATGAAGGCCGCCGGACAGCCGTCGCTCTCGGAGCTGGAGGCGCTGATCGACGCCGACCTCAAGCCGCAGAGCCGCGTCCTGGAGAACGCCACCCTGGACGCCACGGTCGCGATCGAGAAGAAGGCGCTCAAGGTCAAGAACGTGATCGGCGTGCTCGAAGGGCAGGGGCCCCACGCCGAGGAGACGATCGTGGTCGGCGGCCACTACGACCACCTGGGCTACGGCGGGTTCGGGTCCTTGAAGCCGGGCGACAAGTCGATCCACAACGGCGCGGACG
Source organism: Planctomycetales bacterium (assembly GCA_031411935.1). GTDB lineage: Bacteria > Planctomycetota > Planctomycetia > Isosphaerales > Isosphaeraceae > JAQGHR01. Next base: position 4,206 of record JANOBY010000510.1, read on the forward strand.
ACAACGCGTCGGGCACGGCCACGGTCCTGGAACTGGCGCGTAGGCTCGCGGCCCGGAAGGATCCCTTGCCGCGTCGCGTGGTGTTCATGGGTTTTTCGGCCGAGGAGCGCGGGCTGATCGGCTCGGCGTACTACACCAATCACCCGCTCTATCCGCTGAAGAACACGGTCGCCATGCTCAACCTGGACATGGTGGGCCGCCTGAACGATAGCCGCGACCTGACCGTCTTCGGCACCGGCACGAGCCCCGGCCTGGACAAGCTGGTCGAGGCCCTGGCCACCGACCAGGAGATCAAGGCGAAGCAGGTGGTGGGCACGCAGGGCGAGTTCTTCGCCAGCGACCACGCCTCGTTCTACATGAAGGACATCCCGGTGGTCTTCTTCTTCACCGGAACGCACCCCGAGTATCACCGCCCCGCCGACGACACCGACCTGATCAATTTCGAGGGCATGAAGCGCATCGCCGACGTGAGCGAGCTGCTCCTGCTGGACCTCGCCCAGAGGCCCGAGCGGCCGAAGTTCGTGAAGCTCGGCCGAGGGCCCGCGATGGCCAGCGCCAGCCGGGGCAGCGGCGTGTACCTGGGCAGCCGCCCGTCGTACGCCGACGTGCCCGAGGGGGGCGGGGTGAAGCTCGACGGCGTGAACGACGACAGCCCCGCCGCCAAGGGCGGGATGAAGGCCGGAGACGTCGTGGTCAAGTTCGCCGGCAAGGACGTGAAGGACATCGACGGCTACATGGCGGCCATGAGCGGCCACAAGCCGGGCGAGACGATCGAGATCGTGGTCCGTCGCGACGGCAAGGACGTGGCCCTGAAGATCACCCTCGGCACCCGCGCCCGCGACTGATCGTCGTGGCGAGATCGCCTTCGTGGGGGCCATTCCGAATGATCGCAGGGGCACGAATGCTGCGGACGCTTCTCGTGCTCCTGCCGATCGGCTGCGCCCCGGGGTCGAGCGACTCCCTCGTGATCGCGACCAACTGGACGGAAAGCCGCTGCGACGAGCTGGAACAACGCCTCGCCGCCGCGCCCCGGGACCGGCCCGTCCGCCTGCGATGGATCCGCGTGGGGCCGGACGAGGACCCCACGAGGATCCTCGACCGTCGCGCCCCGGTCGACCTGGTCGTGGGCGGCCCGGCCTCGTCGTACGAACGATTGAGCCGCGCGGGCCGGCTCGACGGCGAAATCCGGGGCGATGCGCCTGCGGGAGATTCGCCGCTTTCGGCCCTGATCGCGGCCGAGGCCCGCCCCGCCGAGTGGGCCAACCTGTTCGCGAGGCTCGTTCGCGGCGACGGGTCCGGCGAGGCGAAAGCCCTTGCGGGCGAGGCCCAGGCCTGCGCCGTGGTGAAGGGGACGGCCAACCCCGAGGCGGCGAGAGCCTTGCGCGACCTGGCCGCGGGCTGGCGCCTTCCGGACTCCTCGCGCTCCGTGCTGTTCCTGCCCGATCTCCTGCGTGCGGCGCTGATCACGGCCGACGTCGAACTTCGCGCCGCGAGGGCCTCGCTGGCCGACGCGGGCAACCCCGCGCGGTCGCTCGCCCTGTTCACCGAGGCTCCTCCGTGGCCGCCCGCGTCGATCGAGAAGATGCGGTCGAGGGGCGACCGCGAGTCGCTCATGAAGCTCCTGGCCGAGCAGGTCGCCCCCGACCCCGTGGCGCGGCAATGGCTGTTGCAGAGCTGGTCGCGGGCCTCGCAACCGATCGACGGCGTGATGCTCGACACGCTCGCCCGCGCGGCCGACGGAAGGCTCGCGGCCGAGCCCAGGTTCCGAGCCTGGCTGCGATCGGAGTGGACCGCGTGGAGCCGGCAACGGTATCGTCGCGTGGTGTCCCGCCTGGCCGATTCGAGGTACGCCCCGCCATGATTCGCGTGACGATCGCCGGCCTGTCCCGGAGCTACGACGGCGTGAGCGCCGTGGACGGCCTGAACCTGGAAATCCGGCCCGGCGAGCTCATGACCGTCCTGGGCACCTCGGGCTCGGGCAAGACGACCCTCGCGCGGCTGATCGCGGGGCTGGAGACGCCCGAATCGGGCGAGATCCGTTTCGAGAGCCGATCGCTCGCGGGGCTGCTCCCGCACCAGAGGCGCGTGGGGTTCGTCCCGCAGAACGACGCGCTCTGGCCCCATCAGACGGTGGCCGAGAACGTGGGGTACGGCCTGAAGCTCAGGAAGATCGCCCGACGCGACCGCCGCATGCGCGTGGCCGAGGCGCTGGACGCCGCGAGGATCGACAGCCTGGGCGATCGCCGCCCCGATTCGCTCTCGCCCCTCCAGCGCCGCAAGGTCGCCCTGGCCCGCGCCCTGATCGCCGAGCCCGAACTGCTTCTTCTGGACGAGCCGATGGCCGGGCTCGACCCCCGGCACCGCGCGGAGCTTCGCGACGAGATCCGCCGCATCCATTCCGAGACCGAGACCACCACGCTGATCCTGACCGCCGACCCGCGCGAGGCCCTCGCGTTGAGCGATCGGCTGGCCGTGCTCGACTTCGGCAAGATCCTCCAGGTCGGCCCGCCCGGCGAGGTCTACAACCGCCCGATCGACGGACTCGTCGCGCAGATGCTCGGCCCCACGAACCTGATCCAGGCGCAGGTCGAGATGGTCGACGCCCGGGGCGACCTCGTCGTCCGCACCCCCCTCGGACGCCTGATCGGAAGGTGCTACGCGGGCACACCCGCCGCCGGCACGGCCCTGACCGTGGCGATCCGGCCCGAGGCGATCGCCATCGGCTCGTCGGTCTCCCCCGGCGCGAACCGCTTCGCCGCGACGATCGAGATGCAGGTCCTCAACGGCGCGACCCGCCAGGTCTTCCTGCGGGGCCCCGGCGAGTGGCCGATCACCGCCCTGGCGCTCCAGGCCCCCTCGGAAGGCCTGCGCGAGGGGCAGAGCCTCACCGCGTTCGTGGCCCCCGAGCACGTGGTCATCCTGCCCTCACGCACCCCCCGCCCGGCGTGATCGAATCGGCCCCCGTTCCTTTCGACATCGCGCGTTGCCTTCTCTCCGCGGAGCTGAGGAGTCCTGGGTGGTCCGGACGGGGCACTTCCCGTAGTCTCGATGCTCCCGATGGGCGGGTTTCCAGGCGGAGGCGAGGGGCCGGATGAGTTGGCGACGGGTCCTGAGCTCCCTGGGCTGGCTGGCGATCACGGCGATGATCGTGGTGCCCGTCGGCGCGGTGCCCCTGGCCTCGCTGGTGGACCGCTCGCCCGAGGGCACTCTGCGGCTCACGGCGTTCCCGCTCGCGCTGGCGATCTCGGATGTGTCGGTGCGCGAGGCGGTACGCAACAGCGTGGGGCTGGCCTCGGCGGTGAGCCTGCTCGCGCTGATCGTGGGGGTGGGGCTGGCCCGATGGCTCACGGTCCGGCGGTTCCGGGGCCGAGCCGCGTTCGCCACCCTGGCCCGGATCTCGGGATCGGTCCCGCCGATCTTCGGCGCGATCGGACTGGCCGGGATGGGGGGTGCCTGGCTGGAAGGGAGCGGGCGCGGGAAGTGGCTGGCGCTGGCGTGGGTCCACCTGGCCTGGGCGGTCCCTCGCGTGATGATGGCGGCCATGACCAGCCTGGATCGCGTGGCCCCCTCGTGGGAAGACGCCGCGAGGATGGGCGGCGCGTCGAAACGGCGGGCCTGGTGGGCCACGGCCTGGCCCATGGCGCGTCCCCGCGTGGCCCGCGCCCTCGGCGGGGTCTTTGCCGTGGTGCTGGTCGAGCCGGGGGCCCCGTGGATCCTGAACGTGCGCCGGACGCTCGGGCATCGGATGCTGGAGGCCTGGCTCGCCGGCGATCAACCGACGCGCGCGGCCGCCGTGGGGAGCATCGCGCTGGTCCTCGCGATCGTGGCGCGGGTCCTGATCGTCTGGCGGGGCGGCCCGAACTGGAAGCTGCCCCCGGCCTCGCCCTCGTGGCGAAGGCCCGCGGCCTCGTGGCCCCGCCTGGTGATCTCCTCGACGATCGCGATCGCGGTCGTGCTCGTCTTGCTCGCGCCCATGCTCGGCCTGTTCGCCCTGGCGCTGGACGTGGACCGGTCGGGCCGGGGCTCGTTCGCGGGCCTGGCCGCGGCGATCGGCAACCGTCAGGCGCTCGCCCTGCTGGCCGACAGCGCGATCCTGGGGCTCGCCGCGACGGCGGTGTCTGTCGTTATGGCCTATCTCCTCTCCCGACGCGAGCCGGGCATCACCTGGCGGTCCCCCTCGCGATGGCCCGCCCGCATCGCGCCCGTGGTGTTCGGGCTCGGGGCGGCGCTCTTGCCGGGGCTGCTCGACGGATTGGCGGCCTCGCTCGGGGGGCGAGCCCCGAGGCTCGCCGCGCTGGTGCAGGGGGCGGCCAACGCGATCGACCCGTTCTTCTCGCCGTGGATCGTGCTGATCCTGGTCGTGGCGATCCTGCGTATCCCCGACCTGGCCGAGGCCCTGGTGGAGTCAAGCCGATCGGCGGACCGGGGCGAACTCGACGTGGCACGGACGCTCGGGGCCTCGCCCGGCGTGGCCTGGTGGACGATCCGGGTCCCTCGGCTCTGGCAGATCTGGAGCGGCCCGCTCACCCGGTCGTTCGCGGCGTCGGCGCTCGACGCGGGCCCGGCGATCCTGCTCACCCCCACGATCGCCGCGAGGCCGGTCGGCCCCGGCCTGCTCATGCTCGCCTCCGAAGGCGGAGCCCTCGCACCCCTGGCGTCCATCGCCGTGCTCGCCATGATCGCCCCGCTCGTGGCCTGGATCGTGGGAGGAGCCGGGCGAGCCCCGGTGGGCACGGAAGGTTAGCCGGGCCCAAGAATCGCGGGGCGGGCCCGGTGGCTCGCTCCCCGTCCTCGATGGGCAAAGGCTTTGTGCAGGATACGCCGCGCGGCGATCAGTCCTCGCCGGGATCGTCGGCGAATCCGTCCCGGAAGGAGGAGCGATCGAGCGAGTGCTTGAGGAGCTTCTGCGTGACGCTCCGGCGCGAGAGGCCGCTGTGCCGCGAGCACCTGGCCACGTTCCCCTTGTAGCGGACGAGGAGCTGCGAGAAGTACTCGCGTTCGACCCGGCCGATCAGTTCCTCGGCGACCTCGGGCAGGGGGCGGTCGATGTCGATCAGGGAGCCGTTGTGGCCGGCCCGCTTGCCCTCCACGGGGGCCACGCTCGCGGGGAGGCTCTCGCGGTGGATGCTCGTGCC
>JANOBY010000511.1:0-11332 GCA_031411935.1 Planctomycetales bacterium
CGGGAATGCGCTTCAAGGGTTCAGGCAGGCAGGGATGACTTCCCCACCGGGGTTATCGACCCGCTCAGGAAGGAACCGCTGTCGACGACCCAGTCAGACCGATCGGCGCAGGCGGGCGATCTTGCGTTTGCCCACGCGGACGATGAGGCCGTCGGTCGGTTCGATCGTGGCCTTGGGGTCGTTGACCACGGCGCGGTCGGGGCCGATGTTGAACCCCCCGCCCTGGATCGTCCTGCGGGCGTTGGACGTGCTGGTCTCGAACCCCAGCTCGACGATCAGGCGTGAGGCCGCGACCTTGCCGTCGGCGTCGAGCCATTCGGGATTCACGGCGATTTCGGGGATCTCCTCGGGGTCGAGCCCCTCGCTCCTCCGGCGGAAGGCCTGCGCGGCGGATTCGGCGGCGGCGGCCCCGTGGTACTGCTCCACGATCGCGCGTCCGAGGGCTTCCTTGGCGTCGCGAGGGTTCACTCCGGGGGCGAGCAGGCGATCGACCTCGGTCATGGGGATGTCGGTCAGGAGGGTGAAGTACGCCTTCATGGGCTCGTCCGGGAGGCTCATGACCTTGCCAAACTGCGCGTCGGCGGGCTCGCCCACGCCGATGTAATTGCCCAGGCTCTTGCCCATGCGCCGGGTCCCGTCGGTGCCGACCAAAATCGGCATGGTCATGGCGACCTGCGGGGGCTGCCCCTCCTCCTGCTGGAGGTCGCGGGCCACAAGCAGGTTGAAGAGCTGCTCGGTCCCGCCCAGCTCGACGTCGGCCTTGATCTCCACCGAGTCCCAGCCCTGCATGAGCGGGTACAGGCACTCGCTCAGGTGGACGGGCTTGCCTTCCTTCAGGCGCTTGGCGAAATCCTCGCGCGCCGAGATCTGACCGATCGTGGTGCGGCGGGTCAGGGCGAGCACGTCAAGGAAGGACCACTTGCCGAACCAGTCGCCATTGTGGTGGACCTCGGCGCGGCTCAAATCGATGATCCGGCCGACCTGCTGGAGGTAGTCCCGGGCGTTGGCCTGGACCTGGGCCTCGGTGAGCGTGGCGCGGGTCTCGTCTCGTCCCGAGGGGTCGCCCACGAGCGCCGTGTAGTTGCCGATGATCAGCACGGCGGTGTGCCCCAGGTCCTGGAACTGGCGGAGCTTTCGCAGGGGGACGGTGTGGCCCAGGTGCACGTCGATGCCCGTGGGGTCGATCCCGTACTTCACGCGCAGGGGGACGCCCTTGGCCACGGATCGGTCGAGCTTCTTCCGGAACTCGTCCTCGGGGACGACGCTATCGACCCCCCGGCTGAGGGTCTCCCACTGCTCGGCGGCGCTGGACATCGGCGGCTGGGCCTCGGTCGTACGGAGATCAGGATCGGTCCAGAACCACGCGGCCCGGACGGGCGACCGGCGATTCTAGGGCACGCGGGCGACGCCCGGCAAGGTGGCCTCCCGGCCCCCCGGCGTGTACCATTATCTGTTTGAGGGTTTCGAGCCGATCTCGCCGGAGTCGTGATTGATGGCCGATCAGACGCAGATCCCCCCCACCGTGGCGCTCCTGGCGCTGGCCCTGAGCGTGGGCGTGGTCATGGCGGTGCTCGGCTCCTGGGCCTGGCTCGTGGTCAAGAAGGTCGACGGCCAGACGTTCCTGCCCCAGGGCGAACGCCGGGTCGTGCCGTGGGGGCCCCTGTCGGTCCTCGCGCTAATCGGGGCCTATCTGGCGATCAGCTTTTTGCTGGGGGCGGGCTACGCCGGGCTTCAATGGGCCCGCCACGGGAAGGTCGGGGCGATCCCGCTGATCGACCTTCTGCTGATCGACGCCCTGACCAAGCTGCTGATGGTGGTTCTGGTCCCGCCGATCCTGCGCAGGACCTCGGGCGCGCAACTCGCGGACCTGGGGCTCACGACCCGGGAGCTCGGCAAGAACCTGGCGCGGGGCATGTGGCTGTGCTTCCTCATGCTGCCGGTCGTCTACACGGTCGCGTTCGCCGCGTCGCGGGTGTCGAGTCCGCAGAGCCACCCGATGGAGAAGGCGATCCGCCAGACGCAGTCGCCCGGGATGATGATCGTGGCCGGGCTCTCGGCCGTGGTCGCCGCGCCCATCGCCGAGGAGTTGCTCTTCCGCGGGGTCCTGCTCGGCTGGTTCTGGAGGATCGGCCTGCGGAGGCGCGAGGAGGAGGCCGAGCCGGTCCTCATCATCGGGGACTTCCCCGATCAGGGCGATCCGTTCGCCACCGCGCTCCGGGCTGAGCCTTCGCCGGTCGTCACGGTGGTCGAGGAGTCGCCGTTCGCGGGCCGGGGGGGATTCGACTTCCGGGCGAACGTGGCCGTGTCGTTCATCTTCGCGGGGCTCCACGCCACGGCATGGCCGGCGCCGGTGCCTCTGTTCTTCCTGTCGCTCATGCTGGGCGAGGCCTACCGCCGCACGGGCAGCCTGGCGGCCCCGATCGCCCTGCACGCGACCTTCAACGGGCTGAGCACGATCGCCATGTTCCTGATGGCCGTCGGCGGGGTGCCCCGGCCCTGAGCCTCGGCCCGTGGACGCGACGGCCGTCGCCCCGATAGCATCAGAGGCAGGGGAGACCACGGTACGATCGAGGAGGCCTGGAGGAGGCGATTCTCATGGGATGGGGCGTGGCACTTTTGACCGGAGTCCTGGCGATGGTCCCGGCGGCCGACGACCGCCTGGTCGTCCGCGTGCCGATCGACGCGGCCGGGCAGATGGACGTGTCGCCGATCGTGGGCAAGAGGCCGGGCGCGGTGAGGGTGCCCGTCCGGGGGATCGGGGCCGTGCTGGCTCGCGCCGCGATCGCGCAGGCGTTGGGCTCGGGGGTGACGATCGAGATCGGCGAGGACGAGGCCGTCTTCAGGATCGACCCCGCGAAGCTTAACCGCACCGGCCAGCCGGCGTTCAAGTCCCGGATGAAGACCCTGCAACGATCGACCAAGCTGGTGCCCGACCCGCCCCCGGCCTATGGGATCTTTCCTCGTCCGTCGTACCGGCCGAACGACCCTTCGCGTCCCACGGTCTGCCTGATCCACGGGATCAACTCGACGGGCGAGTCGTTCCGCAACCTGGCCCGGGCGCTCGAGGCCGAGGGCTTCGGCCTGGTCGTCTGCGAGTATCCCTATGATCGCGACCTGGACGTGTCGGTCAAGGAGTTTACCCGCCACTGGAAGCGTCTGCGTGAGAAGACCGGCGACAAACGCCCCTGGTCGATCCTCACGCACTCGATGGGGGTCCTGCTCGGCCGTGCCTACGTGGAAGGCGACGACTACGGAGGCGACGTGGACCACCTGATCCTGATCGGCCCCACGAACCAGGGCGCGGCGGTGGCCCGCGTCCAGCCCCTCTTGCAGCTCACCGGGGCGGTCCAGAACCGGCTCGACCCCGAGCACGACCCGAAGCTCCTGGCGGGCCGGAACGACGGCCTGGGCGCGGCGGCCGAGGACCTCAAGCCCGAGAGCGCGTTCCTCAAGCAACTGAACGGGAGGCCCCGCCGCAAGGGCGTGGCCTATCACATCCTCGCGGGCAACATGGGGTTCCTCACGAAGGCGAACCGCGAGGCGATCGAGCTGCGATTGGTGGCCGCGACCCGCGCGGGCGGGCTCGTCGGAGGGCTCTCGCGGGTCGCCGCGGCGGGCGCCCCGGCCGCGCTCGACGAGGTGACCGAGGGCACCGGAGACGGCTGCGTGGCGGTCGCCTCGACCCGCCTCGAAGGCGTGGACGATCACGAGGTCCTGCCGGTCAACCACGTGGAGCTGATCCGAGGCCCCCTGCTCTACCCCGACCCCGGCCCGATCGCCTGCCTGGAGTTCGTCCTCCAGAGATTGCCCAAGCCGTTGCGCTGATGGCCCTGATTGCCGCCCCACTGGGAGGATGGAAGGAAGATCGAGGCACGAGGCCGATCACATCCGCTCGACGACCTCGATGCCCAGCAGGTCGAGGCCGAACTTCAGGGTGCGGGCCGTGAGGTCGCAGAGCGCCAGGCGGCTGTCGCGTCTCTCGGCGGATTCGGCCTTGAGCACGGGGCATCCGTCGTAGAACGAGGAGTACTTGTTGGCGAGCTCGAAGAGGTAGTCGGTCACGATGTTGGGCTTGAGCTCGCTCGCGGCAAGCTCCAGGATCTCGGGCAGGCGGAGGATCTGCACGCCGAGCGCCCGCTCCAGCGGGTTGGTCAGGAGGATCGGGGGCCGGGCCGAGCGGATCGCCTCGGGCGCGATGTCCCCCTTGCGGAAGATGCTGCGGATGCGGGCGTAGGCATACTGAAGATAGGCGCCGGTGTTGCCGTTCATGGCCATCATCCGGCCCCAGTCGAACACGTAGTCGCTGAGGCGGTTCTGTGAGAGGTCGGCGTACTTGATCGCGCCCAGGCCGACGATCTCGGCCACGCGGGCGCGCTCGGCCTCGTCGAGGTCGGGGCTGTTCTCGTCCACGACCTTGCGGGCCTCGCTCACGGCCTCGTCCAGCAGGGATTCGAGGCCGATCACGTCGCCGTCGCGGGTCTTGTAGGGCTTGCGATCGGGGCCCAGCACCGTGCCGAACGCCACGTGCTGAAGCTCCGTCGAGTCGTAACCCCAGCGGCGGGCCACGTCGAAAAGCGGCTTGAAGTGGTCGCTCTGGCGATGGTCGACCACGTAGAGGGAGAGATCCGGGTTCCATGTCCGGGCCCGATACTTGATGGTGGCCAGGTCCGTCGTGGCGTAGTTATAGGCGCCGTCGCTCTTGCGCACCAGGAGCGGGGCCTTTGCCCCCTCGACGAACACGACCGTCGCCCCCTCGCTGGGCACGGCCAGGTTCTTCGCCTCCAGGTCCTTCACCACGTCGGCGAGCATGTCGTCGTAGAAGCTCTCGCCGAGCTGGACGTCGAACCGGACGCCCAGGCGATCATAAATGGTCTGCAAGGCGGCCAGGCAGTGGGGCATGAATTGCTGCCAGAGCGACCGATTCTCGGGGTCGCCCGCGTGAAGCCTGGCGGTCTCCTGGCGGGCCTCGTCGGCGACCTTTCGACCCTGGAGGATCACGTGCTCCACGTCCTGCCGATTGAGCCCGGTGCCGTCGTACATGTTGTTGAACAGGGCGTCCGCATCGGCCTGTCGCCCTTGCTTCTCGAGCGCGAAGACCTTGGCGAATTGCTCTTCAAGGGCAGCGCCCGCCTTGATATGGCTCTGCACCGAGCGATACAGGCGGGCGAGCTCGGTCACGGGGCTTTCTTCGTAGGCCTCGTCATTGCGCTCGTGCTTCCAGCCCCAGAGGATCATCCCGAATTGCGAGCCCCAGTCGCCCAGGTGGTTGTCGCGGATGACCCGGTGCCCGAGCGCCGCGAAGAGCCGCGAAAGGCTTTCGCCGATCACCGTGGAGCGGACGTGCCCCACGTGCATGGGCTTGGCCACGTTGGGCGAGGAGAAGTCGATCACCACGACCTTGCGCCGGTTGGGGGCCGTCAGGCCGAGCGCCTTGTCGTTCAGGAGCGAGCCCAGCGTGTCGGACAGAAACGCGTCGCGCAGGCGGACGTTCAGGAAGCCGGGGCCGGCGACCTCGGGTCGATCGGCGAGGGGCTCCAGGTTCACGCCCTCGGCCACCTTCGCGGCGAGCTCGCGGGGATTGGCCTTGATGGCCTTGGCCACGGCCATGCAGCCGTTGGCCTGGTAGTCGCCGAACTTGGGGTCGGTGCTGGGCCTCACGGCCTGGCCGAAGCTCGACGGGTCGGCCCCCTCGGGCGTGACGGCGGTGAAAGCTCTGCGAAGCTCGTTCAGGACGTTCATGGGGGCGGTCGCCGGATCGTGGGGATACGTTTCGCGCAGCGGGGTTCGGAAGGCGTTTCGCGCAGAGATCGCGGAGAGGGAGGATTCGGGAGGACAGATTCCCGGCCCGAAGCCTCCGCGACCCGAGCGTGAAATGCTCTCAGGGGCGAGAAGCCCGGGAGGGGTCTTCCCAGTCGATCTTGGGGGCGTCGCCCCAGATCTCTTCGAGGGCGAAGTACTGGCGGGCTTCCTCGGAGAACACGTGGACCACGAAGTCGCCGTAGTCGATCAGGGTCCAGCGGCCTTCCTCGGTCCCCTCGATGCCCAGTTTCTTCTCGCCGAGCTTCTTCATGTCGGCGTCGATCTCGAAGGCGATCGCGGCGGCCTGGCGTCGGGAGGCGGCCGAGGCGATCACGAAGAAGTCGATCAGGGGCGTGGCCCCGCGCAGGTCCAGCACGAGGATGTCCTTGGCGCGGTTGTCGGCGGCGATCCGCGCGCAGATCTTCGCGTGGTCCAGGGCCACGTGGATCCGGCCGGGCACGGCGCGGTCGGCGGCCGTGGGCGGGACGTCGTCCTGCGCGATCCTCGTGCCCTTCAGCCGCTTGGGCAGGCCGTCGGACTTGGGCGCGTCGCCATCGGCTTCGGGCGGGGTGGCGGGGGCCTGGGGTTCGATCTCGGTCGAGGCGTCGTCGTGCGGGGTATCAATCATCGGGACTCGTCCGGGAGGGCAGCGGCGGGCGCGATTTCCGACGGTCCGGCCGGGTTCGGGTCGTCTCGACGACCGGACCTCGTGCCGACACGTCCGCCTGGCTCCGGGTTCAAAGGGGTGGAGCAACATTCAAGTTTACCCAAAGCCCGTGCCGGTGACCATGACCGATTCTCGCCGATTGGCTGATCGAACCCGCTTCGGCCCGCGATGATCCAGGGTAAGAGACGATCTTCCCAGGCCGTGGCCCTCCCCCGATATCGCGGGGGACCGGCCCGCCCCGACCCACGGGCCCTCCTGCGCATGCGATCGCCCTTCCGCGAGTACCTCGACCGCCGCGACCAGAAGAAGGCTCGCGCCTTGCAAGCCAGGCTTGGCCCCAGCGGCTGGCTCGTGAGCTGGCACCGCGTGGACGGGCCCGAGATCCGAGGCGAGCCGTGGCTCGCGAGGGTGTCGTGCCCCGAATGGCCCCGGACCGTCGAGCGCCACGGGAGCTGCCGGGCCCGCGCCGTGCACGAGGCCCTCGCTGCGCTCGAGGCCATCGTCGGCCCCTGCGACGACCTCCCCTGACCGCCCCGACGATCCTCCGGGTCGATTCGCCCGTTGCGATACGTCCCACAGACACGTTTCCCGATTCCTTCCTCCCTCGGCCGCTTCTTTTTTGAGGAATTCCCCGAATGAGCCTCAACCCCCTGCGCAGCGCTCTGACTCGTCCCGGTCTGGCGGCCTCGCGACAGGACTCGCCGTTCCAGTCGCAGGCCGAGGCCTCGCTGGCGGGCTTCCGCGCGGTCCGCGATGAGCTGGAGAGGCGGGTGCGTCGCGGAGAGATCACCGTCAAGGTCGCCCGCGAGCAGGCCGCCGACGCCGCCTCGCGTCTGCGAGACCTTCTCACCCCGCGTGCCGAGACCTTCAGCCCGGTCCCTCGGGCGTTCCTCGATCGCCTGGCCGAGGCCGCCGAGCTCCGCAAGACCGCACGCGATCAGGGCTCGCTGGAGACGCTCCAGCGCGAGACGAACCGGCTCCTGAAGCAGACCCTGATCGAGCAGCAGCTCGCCAGCCGCAACGCCGAGTTCGAAGGCAAGGCCTTCGCGCGGCCCATGGTCGGGGGCGACCCCGCCCCCTCCCTCGACTCGATGCTCCGCTTCCACGAGACCGCCGCGCAGTCGGGCGACGACGCCGGCATGGAGTGGGCCCGCCGCCACCTGGAATCCATGCGAAATCGCGTGTTCGCCCCCGAGGACGAGCAGAAGATCGACGCCGCGTGCGACCGGCCCGACCAGCTCAACCCGAGGATCGTGTCCCGCTACGTCGAGTCCCTGCGCGAGAGCCCGGCCGAGTCGCTCGAGGTGTTCGTGAACGAGGCCCTCGCGGCCCGAGACGCCAACGCCTGCACCGCGGCCTTCGTCCTGGCCCGCGAGGTGCCCGAGACGGGGTCCGCCCGCTGGGTCCGCTCGGTTCTCGACGGACTGGCCGATTTCCCCGACGCGGCGCTCAATGCCCTGCGGACGCTCGAGGCCGAGGCCCGCGCCGCCGACGCCCAGGCCGCCAGGGACCTGGCCGACTACGCCGTGGCCCAGGCCCAGGCCGAGGCCCGGTTCCTCGGGCTTGAAGCCCCCACCACCGCCGAGCTCGACCGCCTGGACCGGATCACCTCCCGCCCGGTGGCCGCCCCGGACGAGGCGATCGGCCTGGCCCTCGATCGGCGAGGGCTCCTCGACCACGAGATCCCCCCGGCGGTCGCGACGCACGAGTGACCCGAGGGTCGGCATTCAGGGCCCTCGTGGGGCCCCTGCTCCCCGGGAAAACATCCGCACTCGGGCGGGAACGGATCCGACGTGTTCTTCGAGGCAGGAGGGTCTCCGATGGGACAGTGTCAGCAAGAGACGGGGCCGGCTCGATGCTTCTCCCCGGGCCGTGCCCAGGGCCCCCTGGGCCTGTCGCCTCGGAGGTGGCGGGTGGGGAGGGCGCGTGGGCCGTGGAAACGTGTCCGTCTGGGGGAATTCCCCAGGATTCCCGACAGGGCGATTGGTGCGGCAGGTCACATCGTGCCGATCATGACGTAAGCTTCCGGTGGGCCCGGATGGCCCGTGGCATCAATTGGGGCTCAATTGCAACTTCATCGCAAATTTTTATTGCAATTTCCGGCGATCTTGCGAAGTCTCTATAGGAGAGGTTGGATTTTCGTTGAAGATGCCAGGAGTCAGGCTCGCGATCTCGTGTCCTCGATGCCGATGACAGGATCACGGGTGAGAAATGGGGCGACGGCCGACAAATCGGCGTCGATGACTCTGGCCGATGCGTATCATGAGTTCAGCCGCAGTGGAATCCCATCGCGAGTGGCCCGCGATTCGCTACTCGTCCGTTGGCAACAGGGTGCTCGGTTTCTTTCCTCGGTGTAAAGGTTCCTCAATGTCCGAAGTCCCGCAGAGCTGGCGCCTGGTTCTCGAAAGCCTGTCCGCCAGCGTGTCCCCCTGGATGACCCCGGCGGAGGTCGCCGATCGCCTGGGCCTGGACGTGGAAGAGACCACCGATGTGCTCGCGTCGCTCGACGCGATCGGCCTGGTCTCGGTGCGCGAGCCGGATGGACTGGACGGCCCGGTGGTGGCGGCTTCGCCCCGCGGCTCGGATCTGGTCCGCGTGTCGAGCTCGCAGCGCAACGGCTCATCCGCCGTCCGCGATCGTCGCGGGTCGGCCGGCTGGGTCTCGCCTTACGATCGGTCCAGCCGCAACCGGACCATCGCCACGGCCGTCGGGTCGGTGGTCTCGTAACGATCTTCGGGTGGCCTCAGCGTTCCGCCGAACGACAGCCCAGGTCGCGAGGCGGTTGACCCCTCATGCCGCGTGGTCTTCAACGACGCATGCACCTGATCGCACCCGGTCCGCCGCAGGACATCTTCGAGCGTGAACCGGTTGATCCCGCCCGCGGGCAGGATCTCCAGACGTCCCACCGATCGCGCGATCAACTCCGCGATCAATGACGCGCCGTTGTAGGCGGAATCCTCCTGGCCGCTGGTCATGACCCGGCGGACGCCCAGGTCGATCAACGTTTGCATCGCCTCAAACGGGTCGGGCGTCACATCGAACGCCCGGTGGAAGACCGACTGGCGATCGCTGCCGATCTGCTCCACGAGCTTGCGGGTCCGGGGCTCGTCGATCGTCCCTGAACCGGTGAGGATGCCGAAGGCGATCCCGCTGGCGCCGTGCTCGAGAGAGAAGTCCACGTCGCGCTGCATCCCGGCGAATTCGCGATCGGTGTAGGCGAACCCTCCGCCCCGAGGTCGGACCATGACGATGATGGGGATCTGGACCCGCGCGCGGGCCTCGATCAGCGAGCCGAGCGACGGGGTGAGCCCGCCGAGCAGCAGCGCCGAGTTGAGCTCCACGCGATCCGCCCCGCCCTGCTGGGCGGCCTCGGCGTCCTCGGCCGAGGCCACGGCCACTTCCAGCACCACGCGACGGCTTGCGGCATTCATGGGCGGGTTCCGTTATCCGGTCGATCTTCGCGGAGGGGGATCAGGCGAGCCCGAACTTCGGGGTGGTGAATTTCAGGCCCTTCGTCACGGTCCGACCGCGGTTCACGTTGATGATGTTGCGGTCAGTTTGCGTGACCTTGCCGTCTCCGTCCACGTCGGAATTCAGATAAACCGTGGGCTGGCCCGCGGGCGAGGCCAGGCCCAGCATGGTGCTGGTGAGGACGTAGTCGGTCGTGGTGCCCGGCGGTGAGCCCGACGGAGGGGTGAGCTCGACCGTCTGGTTGCCGTCCACGTCGCCCAGGAGGCGATAGAAATAGGCCTTCGTGAAGGTCGTTCCGATTTTCATCGAGAGCTCGTAGTAGCCGTCCATGCTATTGCTGGTGGGGGTCCCGCCCAGGCCTCCGGCGCCGAAGTCGATGGTGAGCTTGTTGTCCAGGGCGGAGAACATCCCCGAGTTCAGGGGCACGGCCTTGCCGTCGGCGGGGTTGGGGACCACGCCCGAGTTCGTCGGGTAGCGAGTGAGCGTGATGTCATTCCAGAGGCTCGAGATCACGGGCGTTGCCGCGGTCTCGGCCTGGTTGAACAGGACATCCAGGTAGCGGACGAACGAGCGCGTTCTGAGGCCTCGCGACACCTGGAAGCCGATCGCCGCCAGGTTCGGGGACGCGGCGAAGGTTGTCGTGGCGGTGGCGTCGGGCTGGGAGGGCAAGACCTCGACGTTGCCGGCGAAGTCGCGGGCCTGGGTGAAGAAGCGGTAGGTGTAGGATGTGCCGTCGGCCTTCGCCGCGTAGATGGCCTGGCCGGCGGAGACGCCCCCGACGGCGGGGTTCGCGGCGAACGTGCCGATCTTCTCGGTGATCGAGGCCGGCTGCCCCTCGGGGGTCATCTGGACGAAGAGGTCGAAGCTCTGGATGCCGGTCGTGCTGCCGGTGTCGGAGCCCGAGTAGTCGATCACGAAGGTCTGGCCGGACCCGTCCACCGCCGTGACCTGGCTGACCGGCGCGGCCACGTCGCCCGTGGAGGTGGCGGCGTTGGTGGAGGTGCCCACCTTCACCTCCACGTTGCCCGCGAGGTCGCGGGCCTCCACGCGGAAGTTGTAGGTCCGGTTGCTGGTGGCCGTGAACATCTTCGTGTCGGCGGTCTGACCGGGGGCCAGGGGCACGTCGGCCAGTCCGGGCACGAGGACGAACGGCCCGTTGTTCGTGGACACATAAAGGCTGTACGACCCCGCGCCCGAACCGGTGTCGGCGAAGGTCATCGACACGGGGAAGGTCGCCGTGGTCTGCCGCGAGGTGAACGGCACGACCCGCGAGGTGGGCCCGGTCCGGTCGGTGGTCCAGGTCGCCTGGGCCGAGCCCGAGCCGCTGCCGCCCTCGGGGCTGAGGATCGTCGCCGCGTTGACCGTGAGCGTGTACTCGCCCTCGGCCGCGGCCAG
>JANOBY010000512.1:0-2400 GCA_031411935.1 Planctomycetales bacterium
CCCTTCGCTGGGACTCCTCGAGCAAGGCCTCCCCGAGGCCGCGGGCGGCGACCTCCGAGCGGGCCCGACCATCATCGCCACGACCTGCCGAGTCGGGGCTTCCTGGGCCATCCACACCCACCGAGTACATCGCTTGCTCACCACCCCCTCGGCCGCGAGGATCAGCTCGCCCGACTTGTTTCGAGCGGCCCATGTTCCCACGGGGTCTGCTCGCGGTCCAGATCGTTGACGAAGCCCTGGTGCCGGGTCCGGAAGACGCCTCCGGCCCGCGCGAAGGCCCGCAGACCGAGTCGCTCCGGGAGCAGCCGCCGCACCCGTCCCCGACGCCCTTTGGCCATCGGCTCTCGCTCGGGCCGGGCGACAAAGCGTCGGTTGTAGCCGCGGCAAAGGACGTTGGGCGGACCGGCCTGAGACCTGCCGTTGCGGACGACTTGGGCGGCGTAGCACCGGGGAAAGGCTCGGCGGGGTGAGGCGGTTGGCATCCTCACGAGACCACGGAACTCCCTTCAACGAGGCCACTCCCCAACGCTCGTGCGACATCGCCATCGGCTCCTGCAGGAGGTCCTTCTCTCCAGGGCGATCAGGGTCTCCCGATCCCGGCAGGCCAGATCCGTTCCGTTCATAGTCGCCACCTTAAATCCCTGGCGAGAAGAGGCAAGAGGCCCTCTGATTAGTTACTTAAACTTTCAAGTTTTCAATCCGCTGTCGTGACCAGAGAATCAACACGCGCCACGCCATTTATAGCCATAAACGGTGTGTTGTTGAAAAAAAGAAACTTTCCGATTTTCGCAATGAATTGTTTGGATATCCCAATCCTTGTTCGGCAAGATGACCTCGTTATCGAAGGTCATGGTCGCCCTTCGTTCGTTAGCCGATGCCGGGCTTCTATTTATCTGGGAGTGGATTCGATGATTCGTTCCGCGACACGAGTTCTGCTGGGTGGGTTGCTCCTCTGTATGGCCACCGCAAATTCAGCCAGGGCGGACCTGCTCCTGGATTTTGAAGGATTGGCCAGCGAGGCCCCACTCGACACCTACGGAGGATTCTTATGGGAAAATATGTTCTCACTTGTTGCAAGCGATGTTGATCCATCGGGCTATGTAAATGGTCTCGTATCGGGGACGAACGTGGCCTATAACGGATTTGGCGACGATGCGTCGGTTGCTCTCGGTCCCGACGGCACCGGTCTGTTCAACTTCCGCAGCGCAAATTTAACGGCGGCTTTTAATGACGGCCTCTCCATCGTTGTGAGCGGTTTCAAGGACGGGGATTTGCTCTACACGATGACAGTCGTGGTGGATACGACCGGTCCTACCCTTTTCGACTTCGAGTTCCTTGGGATCACGCTGTTAACGTTCTCCTCCTCGGGTGGCACGCCGGCAGGTTTCACGACCGGGAGTGGGACGCAGTTTGTCATGGATGATATGGTGCTTTCTTCCGCCGTCGTGCCCGAGCCGTCATCGCTTTCGATGGCCGTCCTCGGATTGGCGAGCCTGACTGGGGCCTGGAAGCGTCGCAGGAATCCGACTTTGACCGTCGGATGACCCTTCCCACAAAGGGTTGAGCCTTGGGCCACATGCGATGCTCGCGTGGCCTGCACGGGCCGATTCTTATCGCCCATGCCCCTGGCGTGAGATGAATCCTGTCCTCATTTCGCTAGCCGTTTCGCTCTGACATTCGTTGCCCCGAACCTCGAACTGAGCTGTGTGGCCGTCAGGCTGCGATGCTCGGTCGAGATCGGTGTGTAGGCTTTGCTCGCCGAGCGGACCGCGATCTTCTCGATTCCCTCGCGATCTCCTAGACCGGTCCGACCTTTTCGTGCTCAGACTCGTTGCATCGTCCGAAGCTCATGCCCTGGTGCATTGACATCGGTAGAGGCTCGAATCGCCAAAGGCCGTCGTTCGCATGGGTTCGTCTCACCCGTGAGCCGCGCACTCTGATCGGACGTCTCGTCAGATCCTTCCGAGGGCTCGCTGCGATCCGCGCAGGGGCAGCGGGTGGCCCTCCCAATCCGAATCATCTTCGTCGCGACCCGAATCCCCTCCCAGGAACCTACAACATGGCCACGGTGAATCTCGATCGTTTTGCCCGAACCCGGACCTCTCGCAAGCGTGCGAACCGGGTCTTGAATCAGATAAACGTTGAGCAGCTGGAGGTCCGCCAGCTCCTCAGCGGCGACGGGTTCGGTCCTTCCGCCCCCGATTACGATAACGTGCCGGGCGAGCCTGGGAACGATGGCAAGTACTCCTTCTATCTTGCACGCTTCGATGGGCTTTCCGGCACTCCGCAGGAGCAAGAGAACGCCGGCCGGGCGTTGCTCAACGCCGCCGGAATCACGGACGTGAAGGTCCGCAGGTCGGGGGGCTCGGAAGGCCTGCTTCTGGTCGAGACCACCAGCGA
>JANOBY010000513.1:0-19534 GCA_031411935.1 Planctomycetales bacterium
GTCCCCGGCGGCGTGAAACCGTCTTACCTCGCCTTGCATAGCCACGAGGTCATCAACCCCGCCTTGAATGACGACGACTTCGAGGAGGCCATTCGCACTGCCCAGGCCGAGTACGACCATCATCACCCGGATGTGATTGTCGGCTCCTCCCGTGGCGGGGCCGTGGCCATGAACCTCGAATCGGGCTCGACCCCGCTGGTCCTGCTCTGCCCGGCCTGGAGGAAGTATGGGAACGCCACGATCGTGAAGCCCGGCACGGTGATCCTTCACAGCGAGGCCGACGACGTGATCCCGATCGCCGACAGCAGGGAACTGTCGGGGGCCAGCGGGCTGCCCGAGGTGGCCCTGGTTGTCGTCGGCAGCGACCACAGGCTGGGCGACCCAGAGCCGTTGGAGGCGATCCTAGGGGCTTGCGAACGGGTCGTGCTTTCCGGCAACGAGTGAGCACCGAAAGGGGTGAACCCGAAGGCCAATTCGGGGTCGCCGCCCTCCGCCACCCAAGAGAGGTCTTCGGGGGAGACGGTTGAGGGACCCCTCGGACGAAAAAGCTGGCCCGCCGTGCGTCGCCGGGTGATGATGGCTCCTGAGGGTCCGTACCCGGGGAGTCAAATGCCCATGAGCACCGTCGCCAGGTTCCTGCGTCGAGACCCCGCCGAGGTCGAGCCCTGGCCCGAGCCCTGCGGGCAGATCCGCCCGCTCATCGAGGAGCGGGACGGGGCCGCCGCCGAGGTCCACCACGTCGAGATCCACGACGCCAAGCTGCATTATCACGAGAAGACCGACGAGATTTACTATGTCATCGACGGCGAGGGCACGATGGTCCTCGACGACGAGGAGATCGAGCTTCGCAAGGGCGTGGTCGTTTACGTCCCCAGGGGCGTCCGGCACAAGGCGGTTGGGAGGCTGACAGTCCTGACCGTGTGCATCCCCCGGGGCGTCCTCCACGACGTCCATGAGGTGGTGTGAGCCCGCCGACGGGATGACCCGCCCCCTGGCTGGCGCAATGAAGGCATCCCCGTCCCGATGATCCGCACACTCATAGTGACGAGACCACCCGTCCGCAGGCCCGCAAGCTGAGCACGCTCGACCTCGACAGGGTGCAGGCACCCCGTCGTCTCCTGTTCAACGATCGGCGTTTCCGCTTCGAGTCGATCCGGTCACATTCCTCCCGGTTCATCGGCGTGGAAAGGGACACGCCCGTTCCGGGCGTCGTCCACGGCTGCGCCTTCGGTCGTGCGAAGACTGGTCTACCAGACTACGGCATCGAGCCCGTCTCCCTGCTCGCAGGGCCTCATGGATCTTTCCTGGCGGGTATCCCGTCACGCAGAAAGACCCGAGACCGGCATGCACCTCCGACCCATCCGGTGTGTCACGCACTTGACGAGATCAGGATCTCTCCGCTGTGTCGCACGTCATGATCTCGATTTTCTGGTTGTGTATTTTTGTCCACTATGTTATCCTGGTCCGTGGCATCCGACATCGTTCCCAAGCGAGGATTCCGCCATGCTCCCGTCTTCCCGCCCGCTGGCATGGATGCGGATTCAGACTGCCCTTGCTCCCGGATCACGAGCACGAGCCGACACCCCGATCGAGGTTGCCCCGCCTTCGTGCCACGGGACGAGCTTGGGCTGGGTGATCTTCATGACCCATCGGGGCGAGCGGGCCGAGGCGATCCTCGACTGCGAGGGGCGGTGGAGTTGCCCCATGCTCCCGGTGCTGGATCGGGTGCTCAACATCCTCTTCGAGCCCGGTAGGCTGGCGTCCGGCGAGGCTCCGACCGGGCATGAGGAGTTGGATCGTGTCGCCGCCTGGCTGAACGGGAGGGTCCAGCTTGGGTGGAGCGGGGACGAGGCGACTCCCGGCCCCGCCCCATCCGTGACGGAGATCCGGTCGATCCGATAGGACGCTCAGCGACCACCCTCCCGGGCTGCGTCCCACGTCCTTCGAGAGGCGTCCTGGAGGGGGTTGGTGCCGTCGGGCAGGCGGTCGGCGGCGACTTGCCAGAAGAAGACGCCCCGGAAGCCTTGCTTCATCGCCCAATCGGTCTTCAGGGCGACCGACTCGGCGTCGTCGTAGCCGATCACGACCGAGCCCTCCGGGGAGACGAGCCAGGGGGTCTTAGTCTCGTCGTCCCACCGCCGGGTCCAGCCCTGGTCGTGGTGCAACTTGTGGAGGTTGCGATAATCCCCCTGCGGGATGCGGCCCTTGGGGACGCCCTTCGTCGAGGCGTAGGGCTCCTTCACGGCGAAGCCCCGGCCGTAGAGCGGTATCCCGACCGCAAGCCGGTCTGCGGTCAGTTTCCTCTCGACGATCAGGTACTTCATCGTCGCCTCCGTCGATCGGGGGCTGTCGCCCGGCTGCTTCGACGAGGCGAACAGGGGCGAGTGATGGCCGGCGTAGTCGGTCCAGTCGCCGGTGAAGTCGTAGGTCATGACGTTGATCCAGTCCATCGTCTCCACGAGGAAGTCCCTGTCGAGCCACCGGAGCGTGCCGGGGTTCGACGAGGCGGCCATGGTCAGCACCATCGGCCTGGATTTCCTCCCGCCGATCGCATCGAGATCCTTGCGGAGTCGTCGTGAGAGCCTTTCGAAGCCGACGACCTCTTCCTTCGTGTCGGGGTACTCCCAGTCGAGGTCGATGCCGTCGTAATCGAACTCGTCCACCACGCCGAGAACCGCCCTGACGTAGCGGTCCTCGGCCTCGGGATGGGAGGTGATCTGGGCGAATTGCCCGTCCCAGCCCCATCCGCCGAGCGACAGGAGCACCTTCACGCCCGCCTTGTGGGCCTCGACGGTCAGTTCCCGGCTGGGGACCGTCCCTGTTGTCTTGATCTTGCCGTCGCCGTCGGCCACGAGGAAGGCGTGGCAAAGGTGCGTGTAGAGTCGGAAGTTGATGTTGCGGGGCGGGCCGAAGACGTAGCCCACGAACACCCGGTCCCGGGCCTTCTCGTGGGGGGCGGCGGACGGGCCGTTCGCCCAGGGGCAGGCCACGAGCACCATCAGGAGCATCGACTTTCGTGCCGTCGAAGGGTTCATGGTCGCCCTCGCCTGTCGGGTGACGGATCGGTGATGTTGGCGGTAGTGTATCGGCGTCCCAGCCCGAGGGACATGGGCCACCGGAGGCTCCATCCAGGCCCGAGACCGGGGTGAGGTCGGGTGGGGACGAGTCTCCGTCACGGCGATGCTTCCACCGTTTATCTTCTTGGAACGGGGTACGACAGTGGTTCTTTCCAGAACTGTCGTCCAGTCCGGCGGCCACAGACATCCTGACGTTGCTCGTTTCCCGCAGCATAGCGACCAGACGCCCGTGGTCATCGGGTGCCTCCACGCCATCGACCGGGCCAAATCGGGGCGGGTCTACTGGGCCAGGGCCAGCCTGGCGTAGGCCGTGCGATAGGCTGCGTAGTTGATCAGGGCCATCGCCGGGAGGGCCAGGCCCCCGGCCACCGGGACCCACTGGAAGGCGGCCAGGGACAGCACCACGAGCCGCACGCCCCAGCGGAGGACAAAGCCACGGCCCGGCGGGATGTACCGGCGGAATGGGGCCACGATCGCCAGCCGATAGCAGATCACGCCGGGGATCACCCCCAGCACCGGGATCAGCCCAAGCAGGAAGCAGGCACCGAAGACGAAGGGAACCCGGCGGTCGATCGAGGCGACATAGCCCCGGGCGAAGCCCGGGTCCTCCAAGAGGCGGTGCCCGCACGCCCCGCAGGTTGGCTTCGGCGTCCGCCCTGCGAGCCTTGAGGCACAGGCCGGGCATCGCTTCACCGACACCAGGCGATACGGGAGCGTGCGTAAGTCTGCTGCCCCGGCCTTCGCTTGCCCGAGGAGCCCGACGTCCCTGGGCTCCTCGATGGGGCTGTGGCAGTCGGGACAGGACGGGGCGCTGGCGTGGATCGGAAGGCCGCAAGTCCCGCACGGGACCCTCGCCCGCTCCCGCCCGGCCTCGACCCGACGCTCGACCAGGACCAGGACCACAAGGGCGACCCCGAACAGGGCCAGGCTCAGCAGCGGGAAGACGATCAGGGCCACCGGCCCCAGGCCGCCCCACAGGTCGCCGGCCCAGCGCAGGAGCCGCTGAATGCCCAGGTCGTCGTCCTCATCCGCCTCGCCCAGCGGATCGACCGCCGCACCCCGGACCCGGGTGGCCAGCAGCGTCCCGGCACCCACCAGCAGCGCCGGAAAGAAATCCCCGAGGCCGGCCTGGTTGACCATCGGGGCGACCGCCGCCCGGTCGGTTGCGTCCAGCACGCCCAGGTAGGTCAGGGCCGCCATGCCCGCCTTGAGGTAGCCGTGGACAGCATCGAGGGCGTCCTTGGCCTCGGGGACCCGCTCGGCGACGAGTTCCAGGGCCGCCAGGACCCCGAGAGCCACCAGGGCGGCATCGGAGGTGAACCACGGCGGCACTCCCCGGACGGACCGGAGCAGCCCGGCCCCGGCCAGCCACGGGACCTGGGGGCCGAACCGCAGGAGCAGGGCGGTCACGAAGGCCGGCAGGAAGGCCCGGGCGGCGAACACGCCGACGGAGCCGAGGCCGTGGATCAGCGTCGGGAGGTTCATCTCGGTCGCCCTCGCCGGTCGGAGGCCATGCGGCCCGGGCTCGCCCGCCCGTCGTCACCGGCCACAGGAGCGCACAACCAGTATCAGCAAGGCCGACAATACAACCGACATCAGGATCGAACCCGCACACCCGAGCCTGTTGGTGTAGAACACGAACATCCGTCGGGCCTCGCCGCCATACGCCGTGGCGTCCGGGTCAGGCAAGACCCGGACCATCCGACCACTCTTCAAGGTCTGCCGCATTTTCGGCGCCGATTTCCCGCCACCTGAGAATGAAGCCCCGATACTTCCCAGCGTAGGGAATCTCGGCGATCGTGGAGATGGTGTCTCGGCGTCTGTCTCGCAAGCGAGCGAGGACGCTCCTGGCGATCACCGGGCCGGACGGAGATAATCCCCGGGTCCCGAGCCCCGCACCCGGCCACGACGGCGAAGGCGAGGGTGTCGGTGATCAAGGAGGGAAAGCGGTCATGGATGTCGAACTGAGGCTCCGCATCGTCCTGGAGAGCCCGCCTGTCGGGGTGGATTTCGGCCTGCAAGAGGGCAAAGGGTCCGGCTACCGGACGGTCCAGGCGCAGAGGTCGAAGGGGGAGAATCTCAGCTTCGACGCCACGATCACGGCGAAGGGCGATCGTGGCGATGGCCCGCCAAATCTCCTCGGCCCCCTGACCCAGGGGCCGCCGGGCGGTCGATTCCTCTATATCGACATCGGGAAATCGGCGGGCCAGTTGGACAGCGTGTGGCAGCGGAGGATCAAGGTGCCGCTGGGCGGGATCACCCGGGACATGATCGATCGGGTGGCGGCCGACCAGGAACTTGTCCTTGAAGCGAGGTTGCCGGGCACCGGGAAGGACGGCGGGCCGAGTTGTGCGACCGTGCATCCCGTCCATGGCTGGAAGCCTGCACGGCAAGCGTAATACCATCGGTCCAATGCACGGGCAGGCGAGGGGGTGCCCAATGGCTTCACTCGGCCCCCGAGCGGAGGCGGTCCGACCGCCCCTGCATGTCCGTGGCCCTGGTCCGATCACGCTGTTATCTTCTGGGGCGGGCCGGGATCGACAGGATCGGCCCCCGCCGATCCCCCGCCGGAGCCCACAGCCCATGAGACCGCACATGATCGTGACGCTGGGGCTCGCCCTGACGGTCCCGCCGGCCACGGGCGGTGAGATCGCCGTCGCCGACGACCAGGGTCTCCGGCGGGCTCTTGCTGATGCGAAGCCGGGGACGACCATCCTCATCGCACCGGGCATTTACGAAGGGGGGTTGACGGCCCGGGGGCTGAAGGGCGAACCGGGCTCGCCGATCACGCTCCGGGCGGCCGACCCCCGGCGGCCTCCCGTGTTCCGGGGCGGGACGTTCGGCGTCCACCTTTCGGCCGTGGAGCACGTCGAGATCCACGACATCCTCGTGGAGGCGGTGGCGGGCAACGGGATCAACATCGACGACGGAGGCGCCGCCACGCCCTCCCGCCACGTCGCCCTGCGCCGGGTCGTCGTCCGGGACGTCGGGCCGGAGGGCAACCGGGACGGCATCAAGCTCTCGGGAGTGGACGACTTCCGGGTCGAGGGCTGCACCGTCGAACGCTGGGGCGACCGGGGCTCGGGGATCGACATGGTGGGCTGCCACCGGGGCGAGGTCACGGGCTGCACCTTCCGCCACGGCGACCGGGAGGGAGACAACGGAGCCCAGGCCAAGGGCGGCAGCGGAGAGATCACCATCCGCCGCTGCCGGTTCGAGCACGCCGGCCAGCGGGCGGTGAACCTGGGCGGCAGCACGGGCCGGGCCTATTTCCGGCCCGAGCCTCGGGGCTATGAGGCCAGGGACATCACCGTCGAGGACTGCACCTTCATCGGGTCGATGACGCCGGTGGCGTTCGTGGGCGTGGACGGTGCGGAGGTGCGGCACAACACGATCTACCGGCCTGGGCGGTGGGGCCTGCGCATCCTCCGGGAGAACAACGGCGAGGGCTTCTTGCCCTGCCGCAACGGCGAGTTCACCGACAACCTGATCGCCTTCCGCTCGGACGAGATGGTGGTGTCAGTCAACATTGGCCCGGGCACGGCCCCGGAGACGTTCACGCTGGCCCGCAACGCCTGGTATTGCCTCGACGCCCCCGAGCGGAGCCATCCGAGGTTGCCGGTCGCCGAGGCCGACGGGGTTTACGGGGCCGATCCCCGATTCCGGGACGCCGAGGGGGGCGACCTACGGCAGCGGACGGATGGCACCGCTCTCCGGGCCGGTGTCCGGGCGAAGGGCGTCGTGTCCCGGGGAGGGAAGCCATGAGGGCCCGAATCCTCGTCGCCGTCCTGCTCGTCACCTCCTTTGCTTCAGTGAAGACTGACCCGCCGCCGGAGACACCCCGCCAGGTCGTCCTGACGGACATCAGCAGGCTGACCGCCGGGGACCCCGACCCGAGGATGTCGTCGGTGTACCGCTGGAGGCCGGCGTTCCAGGCCGACTTCGCCGCCCGGCTCGACTGGTGCGTCAAGCCCCATGGCGAGGCCAACCACCCGCCGGTCGTGCGGATCGCCGGGGACCGGGAGCGGCCGGCCACGGTGGGCGACGTCGTGACCCTCGACGCCGGGGGCTCGACCGACCCCGACGGCGACGGGCTGGTTTTCTCGTGGAGCGTCTACCCGACGAACCCGGACCTTTCCCGCAGAGTCGTCTTCGGGGGCCAGGACAGGGGCAGTCCGCAATTCGTCGTCGGCCCCGAGCTAGCCGGCCGGACGATCCCGATCCTCCTCTCCGTCACCGACCGGGGTGAGCCGGCGTTGACCCGCTACGGGCGTGTCTTGCTCAGGGTCGCGGGTGCGGAGTAGCGTTTGTTTCGCCCCGGAGCGTGACCGCCTCGCCGGTCCTTCCCGGTCTGAATCGTCCTTTTTCCGGTGTCCCGTGTATCCGAGGCGGCAATGGCGAATTCGAAGCCTGACGAGGTGAGGATCGGAAAGTTCGACCTCCTGGCAACCTACATGTATGCCAGGGCTCGGCTCGACGGCCTGCCCGAGGTCGAGTGCAAGGAGCGGGGCCTGGTGGCGGCGCTCATGGGGGCCAGGCCCCGCCTCGGCTCGGCGAGCGGCGATTACGAGGACCACCAACTCCGCAAGGAGGCCGCCGAGCGCAAGAAGAAGACCCGCATCACTGCCGGGGCGTTCGATAGGCAAGTCGCCCACAAGTTCGGCGAGTTCTTCCCGGACGTCTTCGTGCCCACTCTGGAGGATTTGATCGAGGCGGGGCTGTTCTACGACGAGGTGGAGAAGCTGGTCCAGATCCCGGCGACCTGGGGCGCCACGATCTCCGGCGAGGAGTTCGAAGATCGTGCTGCGGATCGCATCGACGAAGGCGGTGACGACCGACCCGATGATCTGCCCTAAGCTAGAGACGTGAAGGTCGCATCAGCCCCCGCCCGCCACGGTCCGCTCAAGCTCGTCGATCAGCGGGACCTGCCCGGCGTTGACCTTCCGCCTGGCTTCATCGAGGCCAAGGAAGGCCGCCCGGTCGATCTCGGGGAACTCCACACGCAGGCCCGACCGGGGCGGCCACTCGATGGTGAAGGTGTTGCTGGCGATCGACTGGGGGGCGCAGTGCCCCTCGAAGGCGGGACTGAAGAAACGCTCAACCGGGCACAAGACCCGCCCCTCCAGGTCTCTTAAGTCGTGGGATGACAAGTTCGGCGGCGAGAGGTCCGTTGCGAGGGTCGTGCTCACGGAGGAGCGGGGCGGCCTGGCGTGACGAACGTCATCCCGCCGGGGACGCCCCGGGGTTGATAAGCAAATCCCGGATGGCGTCCGGGTCCGCCGGCTTCACCAGATGGTGATCGAACCCCGCCTCCCTGGACCTCGCCAGGTCGTCCTCCTGGCCCCAGCCGGTCAGCGCCACGATCAACGCCCCTGCAAACTCGGGCCGCCCTCGCAGCCGCCTGGCGACCTCGTGGCCGTCCATCCCGGGCAACCCGATGTCCAGCAGCACGACCTGAGGGAGGAATTCGTCGGCCGCCGCCAACGCCTCCGGCCCGTCGTGGGCGACCCTGACGTCCTGCCCGTAGAGCCTCTCCAGCAGCCTGGACAGGCTCCTGGCGGCGTCCACATTGTCGTCCACGACCAGGATGCGGCGTCGGTGCGGCCTGGCGTCCGTCCCCCGGCCATGGCCCCGTTCCGTTGACCTGCTCGGGAGGTCGCCCACCAGGAGAGGCAGTCGGACCACGAACTCGCAGCCGTGGCCCGGGCCGTCGCTGTTCGCCGTGATCGACCCGCCGTGCATCTCCACGAGCGTCTTGACCAGGCTCAGCCCGATCCCCAGGCCGCCCTGGGCGTGGTCCCTGTGCTCGCCGACCTGGACGAACATGTCGAACACCTTCGGGAGCATCTCGGCCCTGATGCCGATGCCCGTGTCCCGCACCCTTACCACGACCTCCCCGCCGTCCGGCTCGACCGACAGCCGGATCAGCCCCCCGGGTGCGGTGTACTTGGCGGAATTGTTCAGCAGGTTCCCGAGGACCTGCTCCAGCCTCGTGGCGTCCGCCTCCACCCGGATCGCCACTTCGGGTACGGCGACGTCGAGTCGGTGTCGGCGTTCGTCGATCAGGGGCCGGGCCGTCTCGACAGCGTGCCTCACGACGGGGCCGAGGTCCACGACCTCCCGGCCCAGTTCGATCCTGCCCCGGTTGATCCTGGCGACGTCCATCAGGTCGTCGATGAGGCGGGCCAGGTGGACAACGTTCCGCTCGGCCATCGCCCGCTCGGCCTCCATCCGGCCCTCCCCACTCGGCCCCCTCATCAGGTGCAACGTGTTGCGGATTGGTGCCAGGGGATTCCTGAGTTCATGTGCGAGCGTGGCGAGGAAGTCATTCTTGCGTCGGTCCGCCTCCATCAACTCGGAGTAGAGCCTGGAGTTCTCGACGGCGATCGCCGCACGGACCGCCAGGTCCTCGGCGAGCCGCAGGTCTTGCGGGCCATATCGACGGCCCGACTCGGCCGCCACGAAGGTGATCGCCCCGAGCGTGCGGTTGCGCCCCTTGAGGGGTACGCACAGGTACGACCTGAGGCCCAACTCCCGCAGGATGCGGAGGTGCCCCTCGTCCCGTGCCCCCGCCAGGATCATGGCGTCGGTGATCTCGGCGACCATCTCAGGCGAGCCGGTGCGGACGACCTGCGGGACACCTTGGCGGGCCTGCGGGTCGGGCGGGTAGCGGCGTTGGAGGTCGTGGGCCAGTTCCACCTTCGCCGGGTCGATGTGGGCCACCGCCAGGTGGCGGATCGGCCCGGCTTCGTCCGCCAGGTCCACCGAGCACCAGTCGGCGAAGAAGGGGACGGCCAGGCGGGCGACCCGCTGCAACGTGCTGGCCTCGTCCACGATCGAGGCGAGCGTGGCGCTGGCTTCGGCCAGGAATCGGGCGTCCCCCTCGACCCGCTTGCGGTCGTCGATGTCGGTGGCCGCCCCGAACCGTCGCACGAACCGGCCCGACTCGTCGAACACCGGCACCGACCTGCCCAGGTGCCAGCGGTAGGTCCCGGAAGCGTGCCGGATGCGGTACTCGGCCTCGAAGGGCTCGTTCCCGGCGTGCGCCCGGAGGCTGGCGTCCGCCACACGGCCCAGGTCCTCGGGGTGGATCACCGCCGCCCAGCCGGCCGGCCCGAGGAACTCGTCTTGAGTCTGCCCCGTGTAGTCGAGCCAGCGGCGGTTGACGTACTCGACCGATCGGTCGGGCCGTGTGACCCAGACCATCTGCGGCATGGCGTCGGCGAGGTGGCGGAACCGCCCCTCGCTCTCCCGGATCGCCTCCTCGGCCCGCCTCCGCACGGTGATGTCGTCGTGGACGATGACCACCTCCCGGACTCGACCGGCGGCGTCCTTCAGCGGGTAGGCGACGGACGAGACCCAGCGTCCAGGATCGGCGTGGACGGTCCGATCGGGGAGGGTCTCGTTCGGGTCGTACTGGATCGCCGGGACGGCGACCGGCTCCCCGGCGAAGGCCCGGCGGATGTGGGGCAGGACACCCTTGGCCTCAAGCTGGGGGTCACGGAGCATGTCGTAGTCGGCGAGTTTGTCCAGCGTGAGCCCCCACAATTGCTCCCACGCCCGGTTCACCCGCAGGGTCCGACCGTCCGGCGCCAGGACCTGGATGCTGAAGGGGGCCTGCTCCATGAGCCCCCTGAACCGCTGCTCGCTGTCTCGCAAGTCCCCCTCGGCCCGCTTCCGTTCCGTGATGTCCCGGACGTGGGCCGTGAAGACAGGTGGCCCATCCCCCGAGATCCGGGTGATCGCCAGTTCGACGGGGAACTCCGTGCCATCGGCCCGGGCCGCCGTGATCTCGATCCGCTTCCCCAGGACGGGGCCGTCGCCCGTCTCCAGGTAGCGGGCCATCCCCCTGCGGTGGGCATCCCGCAGGGAAGGCGGGACGATGAGTTCGCACATCTCCCGGCCAACGACTTGCGACCGGGCGTAGCCGAACGTCGCCTCGGCGGCCGGGTTGAACTCGACGACCTTGCCCTCGTGGTCGATGGCGATGATGGCGTCGAGGGCCGTCCCCAAGACGGCCGCCTTGCGAGCCTCGCTCTCGGCCAACGCCCTCTCCGCACGTCTCCGCTTGTCCACGTCCCGGAAGACCAGCACCGACCCGACGACCTGCCCCGACGAATTCCGGATCGGGGCGGCGTTGTCGTCGATGGCCCGCTCGCTCCCGTCCCTGGCGATCAGGACCGTGCGGTCGGCCAGGGCGACCACCGCCCCCTCCCGCAACGCCCGCCCTGCCGGGTCCTCAACCTCGTTGCGGGTCTGTTCGTGGACGAAGCGGAGGACCTCGCCCAGGGGCTTGCCCAGGGCCTCACGCTGCGTCCAGCCCGTCAGGGCCTCGGCCACGGGGTTCATGGAGGCGACCCGGCCTTCGGCGTCTGTGGCCAGCACGGCGTCCCCGATGCTGGCCAGCGTCGTCTCCAGGCGCTCCCGCTGCTGCCGTTCGGACGCCTCGGCCCGCTCCAGGCGTGAGCGGGCGGCCCGGTGGGCATGACTGTAGGCGATGAGGACCGAGCCGACGACGACGAAGAGGCCGGTGCCCAGCAGGTCGGCGGCCGGGTTCGTCGAGGGGGAGCCCGGCCGGGGCAGGAAGAAGGCGAGGGCGGACAGGGCACCCAGGGTCAGGGTCACCAGCGACGGGCCAGACCCGCCGTACCAGGCCGACAGGATCAGGGCGATGTAGAAGGTGACGAAGGGCTGCCGCTCGCCGAGGAGCGGTTGCAGTGCCCACCGTGCAAAGGCAGCCACGAGGACGACGACGATGGCGAAGCCATAGCGGGAGAGTATCGAGGACGTTGTTCTCGGCATGGCTGTCGATCCGCAGGGCAGGGCAACTAGATGCCGGCGATTCGCACGCCGAGGGGAACCTCGCAAGGAGCGATGTCGTTCAGATTCTGGATGCGGCCGTCTTCGGCCCTAGGGCTTCCCGCCAATCATCCCGCCGAGGCCGACCGGCATTTTGTCCACCAGCCCTTGAACGCACCGCCGCCGAGCAACTTGGGCAGGCGGTCGGCGTTGTCCTGGGACAACCGGACGACCTTCTCGGACGTCTCCCGGTCCAACCCAACCCTGGCCGTCAACTCGTCGAGCAGAGTACCCACGGTCGAGATCGATCCATAGATGGCGAAAGCGGCCAACTGCGGTATTGCAGATACAAGCAAGTCTCAGGCCGTCCGGGAAACCGTCGGGGGGATCCGGGCCGACCCTGCTGGGCCTCATCGACGCATCTCCACGAGGATGCTCAAGTAAGGAGAAGGGCAATCCAAGATTTTGTTCATGAGCACCGGGTGCGGGGCACGACGGTGGCGGTAGTGAACGGGAAGGCAGGACGCACGGGTTCCGGGTCTGCCGCTGGAACGTCATGCGGCGACGGCGATCCACGACAAGATCGCAGGACCACCTCCGACTCCGAGGCGGGGCCTTGCCCGTTCCCCTCGACGATCTCCGACCTGCACCTCCCGTCCGTTCGGTCCACGGAGGATCGCATGTCATACTCCCAACGAAGCCGCCTCGAAGGTGATGAGCAAATCCCGGATGATGGCGGGGTCAGCCGGCTTGACGAGATGGTGGTCGAAGCCCACCTCCCTGGACTTCGCCAGGTCCTCCTCCTGGCCCCAGCCGGTCAGGGCCACGATCAGGGTCCTCTCGAACTCGGGACGCCCCCGCAACTGCCTGGCGACCTCGTTACCGTCCATGCCCGGCAGGCCGATGTCCAGCAGGATCACCTCGGGGCGGAACTCTGCGGCGACGGCCAGGGCCTCCGGGCCGTCGTGGGCGACCCTCACCTCCTGGCCGTACAACTTCTCCAACAACCTCGCCAGGGCACGGGTGGCGTCCACGTTGTCGTCCACCACCAGGATGCGGCGACGGCGGCAGACCTCCCCGGAAGACTTCCGCCCTCCCTGTGGACCAGCCGGCGCCGTGACCGCCGGCGCCGGGAGCCGGACCATGAACTCGCAGCCGAGGCCGAGCCCTTCGCTCCTCGCCGACACGCTCCCGTCGTGCATCTCGACGAGCTTCTTCACCAGGGTCAACCCGATCCCGAGGCCGCCCTGGGAGCGGGACAGGGACCGCCCCTCCTGGGTGAACGGGTCGAAGATGCGGGGCAAAAGCCCGGGAGCGATCCCGACGCCGCTGTCACGCACGACGACGACCGCCTCGGCCCCGTCCCGCACGGCGGTCAGGTCGATGCGACCGCCGGGGTCGGTGTACTTGGCGGCGTTGTTCAGCAAATTCACGACCGCCTGGGTGAGGCGGGTCGGGTCCGCATCCAGGTACAGCGGCTCGGCGGGTAGCGAGATCCCGAGGTCGTGGCCCCTGGAGTCGATGACGGTGCGGGCGGTCTCCACGGCGGCGGTGACCACGGCAGCCAGGTCGCACCGCTCGGTCCTGAGGTCGAGCTTGCCCTGCATGACCCGTGACAGGTCCAGCAGGTCATCGACCAGCCGGACCATGTGCCGGACCTGACGCCCCATGATGTCCCTGGCCCACCCGACCGTCTCCGGGTCGGGGTCGTCCGGGCCGAGCAGGGCGAGGGCGTTGCGGAGCGGGGCCAACGGGCTGCGGAGTTCGTGCCCCAGCACGGCGAGGAACTCGTCCTTGTGTTGGTTGGCCTCCGTCAGTTGGTGAGCATGGCGGGAGACCTCGGCGTGCAGCCGCTCCACCTCAGCGTTCTTGCGGGCCAACTCCCGGTTGAGGGCGACGACCTCGTTGTTCAAGAGCCCCATCTCGTCGTAGAGGTCGCCCAGCCCCCGGGGAGGTGCGGGGCTGCGGTCATCCGGGGGGGGACGAAGGGACGACCCTGCGGCTCCCGCACCCGCCCGCTCACGCCCTCGTCCGGACACGAGGGCGTCGGCGATGCCGCACAACTGATCCCCATCGGCGGTGTGGCCGTCGGCCCCGACCCGCCGCCAGAGGCCGGGCTCGGCGTCGAAGAGGCGGCCGCCCACCATGACCCGGACGCCGGAGCAGGCCGGCGCCGCCCGGACCGCAGCGATCAGGTCGATCACGGCCGGGAGGTGGGTCGTCATCGTCGCCGAGATCGCCAGCAGGTCGGCCCGGTGCTCGGCGAGGGTCTGGACGACGCCCCGCAGCGGCACGTTGCCGCCGAGGTAGATGGTCTCCCAGCCGCCCAGTTCCAGCAGGTCGGCGACCATGCGGGGGCCGACCTCGTGCGTCTCGCCGGCCACGCAGGCGACGACCGCCCGGGGGCCGTTCCGCTCGCCGGTGAAGAGGCGAGGGGCGAGTTGAGCCATGATCACCTGGGTGGCCGCCGTACAGTAGTGCTCCTGGGCGACGGTGATCCGGCCCGCCTGCCAGAGCCGGCCGACCTCCCGCTGGCAGGGCTGGAAGACCAGGAGGTAGACGTCCCGGATCGGCACGCCCGAGTCCACGGCGTCCAGGATGAGGCGGCCGGCGGCGTGCCGGTCGCAGGCCAGCAACAGCCGCAAGAACTCCCCGGCGATCCCGGCGAATGTCCCGTCCCTCGGGAGGAAGCTGGGCACCTCCGGCGGCGATTCGGCGAGCCGCCCCAGGGCCGACCCGACGTAGCTCGTGGCGACAGCCGCCATGCCCCCCGTCAGTCGGTCGTCGAGGACATCCCGCAGGCTGGTCAGGTTCTCCCGAAAGTCCTCCGTGCGGACGGAGGCGACGGACAGGACCCCCGAGGCCCAGGAGATGTAGTCGGCGAAGAGGGCCGGGCTGGAGGCCAGGAGGGCACCCGAGAGGTGGGCGAGGTGTTGCTGGGTGTCCGCGACGCACTTCTCCCGGCCCCGCTCGCCGTAACGGTCCCGAAGCTCGGGGCGGCGGGCATACTGCCGCTCGACGACGGCCTCCGAGATCGCCCGGCGGCTGGAGTGGATCGCTCGGCTGGCGATGGCTTCGGGGCTGTTCATTGGGTGGCAGGGATTTCTTGCAGGCTCGCTGGGGCGACCGGGTCGGAATCGACGTTTATTGTCGCCACCGGGGCAAACCGGGGAGTGGCTCACTGCCGGTCTAGGAGGAGGAGCAGGCAGATGGTCGGGGACATGCCGGGGGGGGCGGCTACGGAACAGCGTGCCTGCCGCAGACCGGTCCATGAGGATGGTCACAGGCTCGTCCCTCGCTCCCAAGAGTACACTAATCAAACGATGCAAACATCGGAATAAAAATAATGCCTGCGACTGACGGCCCCGGAACCCGGGGACTTCCCTCATCTGCTGTCAGGCCGATGGCGCTGACGATCAGGTCGAACTTCCCCGCCCCCAACGCCTCGGACCCCGATGCGGTTGAGTTCGCCGTCGTGACCTCGGTTCGAGTTGACCCGATCGCCGATCTGTGATCGGATGTCCGCCATATCCCGAGGGGCAAGGACGCCAGGTCCGACGAAGCGAGCCGCATGATCCACGACACCCGTCACGAACTGGCCGTTCCCTACGCACGCAAGGAAAAGGCCAAGGCCCTCGGCGTACGCTACAACCCGTCGAAATTCCCGGTTCGGTTTTCCCCAGGCCCGTCGAGGCTCGTCATGCACAAGGAATCGCTGGACGGTGAGGATGCCTTCGTCGTCCACGGGTTCCTCTCCGGCGAGGAGTGCGACCGGCTCATCGACCGTAGCGAGGCGATCGGATACGAGGCGGCCACGGTGGGCGAGGTCCTGGCCGTCGAGATGCGGAACAACGCCCGGGTGATCCTCGACGACCCCGGCCTCGCCGCCGAGCTATGGGCCAGGGCCAGGCCCCTCATGCCGCAGGTCGATGGCCGGGAGGCGGTCGGACTGAACCCCCGGCTCCGCTTCTACCGCTACGACGTGGGCGAGGCGTTCGCCCCGCACTACGACGCGAGCTACTCGCCGGGCGACGGCACCGAGAGCCGGCTGACGTTCATGGTCTACCTGAACGAGGGGTGCGAGGGTGGCGGGACGAACTTCTACGCACGGGACGGCGTGCTCCGGCTGGAGGTCCGGCCCGAGAGGGGCAAGGCCCTGGTCTTCGCCCACCTGCTCCTGCACGAGGGGGCCGCCGTCACCGGGGGCCGCAAGTACGCCCTGCGGACGGACGTGATGTACGGGGAGTAGCGCCGGATCGAGTCGCAAGGCCCCACGGTCAGACCCGTCGAGGCTCATCCCCGTCCCGCCCGTCCCCGCCGTTCCCGAGGGATCTGGCCCCGTATGAGCGACTGGAAGCCGAGGATGCAGAAGGCGGTGCGTCACCTGGCCGAGGGCCTGGCGGGCATCCGTGCCGGCACGATCAGCGTCGGCTTCGTCGAGACGTTCCGGGCCTCGCTCCACGGAAAGTCCGTGACCATCGGCAGGATGGCGAGCGTCACGAGCCGTGGCGACCGTATCATTGTCACGCCCTTCGAGCAGTCCAACGTCCCGGCGGTCGTGAAGAGCCTCTCCGACGCCAGGCTCAACGCCTACGCCCTGGACCCGAGGACGGTGTGCGTGGGCGTCCCTCCGGTCAGCGGCGAGCAGCGGGCCGAACTGATCAAGCACGTCAAGAAGCTGGGAGAGGAGGCCAAGGTCGCCGTCCGCTCGATCCGCCAGGATGCGAGGAAGGAGATCGCCGCCCGGGGCCGGGGATCGGAGCGTGCGGTCCAGGAGGCGACCGACGCCGCTGTGGCCGAGGTCGAGCGTTTGGTCAGTGCGAAGGTCAAGGAACTCTGAGCCTGATTCTCGTGACACACCGCACTATCGCCATCGGAGACATCCACGGCTGCTCCAAGGCCCTGGGAGCCGTCCTCGATGCCATCCGGCCCCGACCCGAGGACACCATCGTAACCCGGGAATCAGAACGACCGACGCCCCGACAGCCGGGACGTGATCGAGTCGCCTGCATCGCCACGAAACGGATCGTGCCCGCTGGCTTCGAACCGCACGCCATGTGACAATGCGGGGCGATTCGAGGGATACACAAAAAGGGCTCAACTCGTGACGTCCCCCGCATGGCCGAGCCGCCCGACATCCCCGAGACCGTCTCCAGCGCTGCGTCGGGCAGGCCACCGGATGGGGCGACAACCGAGCCTGCGGCGGTGGGACGCTACCGCATCGTCCGTCGGATCGGCCAGGGCGGGTTCGGGCAGGTCTATCTCGCTCACGACGACGCCCTGGACCGGCCCGTGGCGATCAAGGTCCCCAAGTCCGAGAGGATCTCCCGACCCGAGGATGTCGAGGTCTATCTCTCAGAGGCCAGGACCGTCGCCGGCCTCGACCACCCGGCGATCGTTCCCGTCCACGACGTCGGCCGCACGGCCGACGGCCTCTGCTACGTCGTGAGCAAGTACATCGAGGGGTGCGACTTGGCCGCCCGGATCAAGGCGGATCGACCCTCCCATCGTGAGTCGGCCGAACTGGTCTCCACCATCGCCGAGGCGCTGCACCATGCCCACAAGAACGGCCTCGTCCACCGGGACGTGAAGCCCGCCAACATCCTCCTGGACGCCTCGGGCAGGGCGAT
Organism: Planctomycetales bacterium; assembly: GCA_031411935.1. Taxonomy (GTDB): domain Bacteria; phylum Planctomycetota; class Planctomycetia; order Isosphaerales; family Isosphaeraceae; genus JAQGHR01. Next base: position 17,507 of record JANOBY010000513.1, read on the forward strand.
GCTCGTCGATTTCGGGCTGGCCCTGAGGGACGAGGACCACGGGCGAAACGCCGCCGTCGCCGGGACGCCCGCCTACATGAGCCCGGAGCAGGCCGGTGGCGACGGGCATAGGGTCGATGGCCGCTCGGACATCTTCAGCCTGGGCACCGTCTTCTACGAGTTGCTCACCGGGAAGCGCCCCTTCCAGGCCGACACGCAGCAGGAACTCCTGGGTCGCATCCTCCGGGATGAAGTCAGGCCGCCCAGGCAGATCGACGACACGATCCCGCCGGAACTGGAACGCATCTGCCTGAAGGCGCTCTCGAAACGGACCTCTCAGCGGTACACGACGGCATCGGACATGGCGTTCGAACTGAGGCGTTGGGCCGCCGAGAGCAACCCGGCGGGCATCGTCCGTGCTGGTGGCGAGCCCTCGGCCCGTCCGCCAGCCGGCTCGGCGGGGAGGAGCCTGCTCCAGATCGAGGCGAAGCTCGGGGGCCAGAAGGGCTGCCTGCTGAACATCTCCATCCTGTCGGTGGGTCTGATGATCGTAGCTTCGGTCTTCTTTCCCAGTCTCCAAAGCCGTCGCAGCGCATCCAATTATCCTACGTCCGCCCCATCGCCGGACGCATCACTCATGCCGTCGATGCCAGCCAGGGCTCAGGAAGCCCAGGAGGAATATGAGGCAGGTGAACATTATCTCAAAAATAGGAACTTCCGCTTCGCTCTCGATGCTTTCTCCCGAGCGATCGCCCGCCTGGAATCAGAAGCCGGGGCTCCCGTCCCGCTGACCGTCAAGTGCTATCTGGGGCGAGCCCGTGCCTATGCGGGGCTGGACCAGGACGACCAGGCGATCACCGAACTCTGGAAGGCTCACGGTCTGGAGCCCGAGGTCCTCTTCCAGGGATGGAATCCCGGCGAGTGAGGGACCAGATCAAGTGGCATGATCGGGAAAAGCGTTTCCTCCCGAAGCCGATGACCGGAGAATCGCCCCGGCCGAGTCCGTCGGAATACCGTTTCACATCATGCACTCCTCAAGAATGGACACGGCTTTCACGAGACCGAGACCCACATCTACGCCCACGCCAACTACGACCCCGGCCTGCCGATGCAGGACCAGCCCGACGAGATGCTGCGGTGGGAGTCGCTGCGGGAGACGACCCCCGGCCCGCACGACTCGGGCAAGACGGCGATCCTGGGCCACACGGCGCAGCAGGGCGGCGAGGTCCTGGACCTTGGCCACCTCAAGTGGATCGACACCTTCTGCTACGGCGGTGGGTGGCTGACGGCGATGGACGTCATGACCGAGGAAGTCTGGCAGGCGGACCGGGACGGGAAGCTAAGGCGGCCGTGATCGGGCCACGGGGGAACCAGAGGAACCGGGCCGCCTGCCAGACCCAGGGAGTCAACTCTCGACGATCACGCTGCCGTGAAGCACCGTGTCCTCGAAGACCAGGGACGAGGCATGAGCCGAGTCGACGACATCGGAGCGGTACTCCCGCCCCTCGCCGACCGCCGGGGCCGGCTCCCAGGCGGACGCCCGGATGCTGGAGAGCAGCCGGTCCACGTCGGCGACCTCAGCCACCTTGTCTGGCGAGCCCGCCTCCAGGGCGTCCATAACCACGCCGCTCAGGAGCCGGTCCCAGACCTTGCCGCAGGTCGAGGGCCGGTCGAACACGTCCAGGGCCACGACCTGCGGACCCACCGCCACCGCCACCCCGCTCGCCCCCTCGACGTACTTCAGCCGCTCCCGGAACTCCTTCAGACGCTCCTGGTGGCGCTCGTAGGTGTCCGCCATCGCCCCCGTCTCGGACGTGGACCCGAGCGAGGTCATCTGTCGGCCCACCTCGCCCCAGACGGCCATCTGGTCCGACGTGTGCCCCTGTCCCGATTTGAGCGACTCGCCCACGGACCGCTTGAGGAAGTGCCTCAACTTGGAGGAGGAGTGCGTCTCGCCCGAGGAGAAGTGCTTGCTCCGGTAACGCCAGCGGCCCTGCTCGACGCAACTGACGGGGATCGGCGTGCGGCTGTCGGCGGCGACCAGGACCG
>JANOBY010000514.1:0-8300 GCA_031411935.1 Planctomycetales bacterium
GCGCGGCGATTCGCCGATCGCCAGGTACCTCTCGGCCGAGGCGCGATCGGCGGCGAACTCGCTGCGGGCTCGCTCGAACACGGCCGTGAGCACCCGCAGCTCCCCCTCGGTCGGCCTGCGGGCGAGAACCAGGCGGAAGCCCTTCTCCACGCGATCGGACGTCGAATCGCCGGTCGTCTTCAGGACGAGCTGGGCCAGCGCCCGGGCGGCCTCCACATACGTGGTGTCATTCAGCGTGGCCAGCGCGTGCAGGGGGGTGTTCGTCCGCGTGGGCTTGACCACGCAGGTGGACCTTGCCGAGCTGTCGAAGAACCCGGTCGGCCCCACGATCCTCCGCCAGAAGGTGTAGAGGCTGCGGCGATAGAGCGCGTCGCCCCGGTCCTGCTGGTAGGTCTTGGTGCCGAAGGTGGCCTCTTCCCACACGCCCGAGGGCTGATAGGGCTTCACCGGGGGGCCGCCCAGCCGGTTCACGAGCAGACCGCTCGCCGCCAGCGCCTGGTCGCGGATCATCCACGGAGGGAGGCGGAACCGAGGCCCCCGGGCCAGCAGGCGGTTCTGCGGGTCGCGATCGAGCAGCGCCGGCGAGGTCCGCGACGCTTGCCGGTAGGTCGCGCTCGTGACGATCTTCCGGTGCAGCCGCTTCACGTCCCACCCGCTCTTCACGAACTCGAAGGCGAGCGCGTCGAGCAGCTCCGGGTGCGAGGGGCGTTCCCCCTGGATGCCGAAGTCCTCGGACGTCTTCACCAGGCCGATCCCGAACAACAGCTGCCAGGCGCGATTGACCGTCACTCTCGCCGTGAGCGGGTTGTCGGGCGAGACCAGCCACCTTGCCAGGCCCAGGCGATTCCTCGGAGCTTCGGCGGGCAGAGGAGGCAGGGCGCCCGGCACGGCGGGCTCGACCCGGGCGGTCGGCCTCTCGTACGACCCGCGATCGAGCACGAACGTTTCCCGAGGCTTCGCCTGGTCCTCCATGACCATCACCTTCGCGAACGTCGGCCTGTACGCCGCCCGTTGCTCGACCACCGTGCGCAGGGACTTCAGGGCCGCCGCGTAGCCGGGATCCGGGGCTTTCCAGTGGTTCTCCAGGGTCTGGATCTGGACGTGATCTCGCTTGCCGCTGGGGATGTCGAGGATCGCCACAAGGCCGGGCGGCAGGTCCCTTGCCGCGGACGAGGCCGAAATCGGCTGGTCGCCCACGCGGGGAAACACGCGCCTCTCGTGGAGGTCCACGTCCTCGGAGGCGAGCTTCCGGTTGTCGTCGAAGACCTGCAAGTAGAGAGTCTGGGCGTCGGACCCGACCTCGACCACCGGAGGGGTCTGGCCGTTGCCGCCCTCGCCCGTCACGGGCGTCTGGTTGAAGAATCCGAACAGGCTGTAGTAATCCGTCTGCTTCAACGGGTCGTACTTGTGGTCGTGGCATCGGCAGCAGTTAAACGTGAGGCCGAGCCAGACGGTGCCCGTGGTCTCGGCCATGTCCATCACGTAATCCACGCGGTTTTCCTCGGCGATGCGTCCCCCTTCGCCGTTGATCGGGTGGTTGCGCTCGAATCCGGTGGCCAGCTTCTGCGAGGTCGTGGCCCCCGGCAGGAGGTCGCCCGCAACCTGCTCGACCGTGAACCGGTCGAACGGCATGTTGGCGTTGATCGCGTCCACGGCCCAGTCTCGCCACGGCCACATGGTGCGGTCGGAGTCGCCCTGATAGCCGTTGGTGTCGGCGTAACGCGCGGCCTCCAGCCATTCCCAGACCATGCGTTCGCCGTAGTTGGGGCTCGCGAGCAGGCGATCAACGAGCCGTTCGTAGGCGTCGGGCCGGTCGTCCTTCACGAAAGCGTCCACCTCGGCGATGGTGGGCGGGAGCCCGACCAGGTCCAGGCTCACGCGCCGGATGAGCGCGACCTTGTCGGCCTCGGGCGAGGGGGAAAGCCCCTCCGATTCCAGCCTCGCCAGGATGAACGGGTCGATCGCGCTGCGAGACCAGTCGCCTCGCTTCGTGGCCGGGGTGGGCTCGTCGCGGATCGGCTCGAAGGCCCAGTGCTTGCCCCAGGGGGCGCCCTCGTCGATCCATCGCATGAGGAGTTCGATCTGCCTCGCGCTCAATTTATGATTCGACTTCGGCGGGGGCATGACCTGGTCGGGGTCGGGGCTCGTCACGCGGAGGATCAGCTCGCTCTCGGCGCTCTTTCCGGGCACGATCACCGGGTCCTTCTCGCGGAGCGCGAACTCCTGCATATCGAGCCGCAAGTCCGCCTTGCGAGACCCCGCATCGGGCCCATGGCAGAGGAAGCAATGGTCGGAGAGGATGGGCAGGATCTCCCGCCCAAAATTCACGGGACGGGGCGAATCCTCAGCCCGGATCGTCCCCGAGCCCGCGACCAGCATGGCCAGTGCGGGGAGGATGAACCGCCAGGACGCCAGGGCGCGGAGGAAAACGTCTGAATTTTTCATGAACACAATCACTCTTATCTTCACCTGGTGTCTTTGCGTCCTGGCGGTTCCATCTCTTCCCTTGTGGCACCATCAAGAGAGGATATCTCGAACCACGTTCCCGTGCACGTCGGTCAGGCGGTAATCGCGGCCGGCGTGGCGGTAGGTGAGCCGCGTGTGGTCCAGGCCCATGAGGTGGAGGATCGTGGCGTGGAGGTCGTGCACGTGCACCGGGTCCTCGGCGGGCCTGATGCCGTACTCGTCGGTCGATCCGTGGACGACCCCGCGCTTCACCCCGGCTCCGGCGAGCCACGAGCTGAAGCTCCAGTTGTGGTGCTCCCGCCCCTTGTTGTCGGCGGTGTTGTTGAACGGGGTGCGGCCGAATTCGGTCGTCCAGACCACGAGCACGTCGTCGAACAGCCCGCGCTGTTTGAGGTCCTGGAGGAGACCGGCGATCGCCTGATCGACGTTCTTCGCGAGCCGCCCGTGGTCGGCCATGTCGCCGTGGGAGTCCCAGTTGCCGCTGGAGCCGGTGTCGATCAGCTCGATGAACCGCACGCCGCGCTCGACCAACCGTCGGGCCACCAGGCACTGCCAGCCGAACCCCTGGTTCCCTCCGCGGGGCAGGCCGTACAGGGCGAGCGTGGCGTCGGACTCCTCGGCCTGGTCGAGCGCCGCGGGCTTGGCGAACTGCATCCCGAAGGCGGTCTCGAACGAGCGGATCCGCGCGGCGAGGTCGCCGTCGCCGGGCCGCTCGGCCAGGTGCGACGAGTCGATCTCCTTCATCGCCGCGAGCTCAAGCTCCTGCCTCCTCTGCGACGGCGACCGCCTCGCCAGGTTCGGCACGGGCTCGGGGCCGGGCACCACGCGTGTGCCCTGGTGGGCCCCCGGCAGGAAGTCGGACGCCCAGACCTGCGTGCCCGCATACGGCGTCTGCGGGGCGATCACCACGAACGACGGCAGGTTGCGGTTCTCGGTCCCCAGGCCGTAGCTGACCCATGAGCCCATGCTCGGGCGTGCGAACGTGAACGACCCGGTGTGCATGCCCAGCGTGGCGTTGTAGTGGTTCGAGTGGCTCGTGTGCATCGACCTGATGAGCGCGATGTCGTCCACGCAATTCGCCATGTGGGGGAACAGCGTGCTGACCTCGGTCCCGCTCTGGCCGTGGGGCGAAAACTCCCAGCCGGGACGCTTCAGGAAGAGCGACTCGTAGCCCGGCCGGTCGCGGGCCTCGGGGTGGTCCAGGACGACCTTCTTGCCGTGGTCGGCGAACAGCCGGGGCTTGGGGTCGAACGAGTCCACGTGCGACACCCCGCCGCTCATGAACAGGACGATCACCGCCTTGGCCTTCGCCGGGAAGTGCGTGGGCTTCGGCGCGAGGGGGTCGCTTTGATCGCTCGCCAGCAACTCATGAAGGAGTCCCGGCATGAGCATCGACCCGGCCACCGCCGAGCGGAGGAACCCGCGACGATCCGTCGAGGATAAGGGCTGGTTCACGGATCAGTCCAGGTAGAGGAATTCGTTGCTGCCCAGGAGCACGCGGCCCAGGGCCGACCACGCCGCGAGGTCCTGCTCGCCGGGCGGATCGTTCGCGACCTCGTCCGCATAGACCTTCAGGAATCGATCCGCGCGATCTCGCTCAAAGGCCGAGGGCGACCGCTGATAGACGATCCGGTAGAGCGACTCGACGCGGGCCGAAGGCTCATGCCCGAGCACGCGGTCGGCCAGGTGCCGGGCCTGCTCGTGGTAGAACGGGTCGTTCATCACGTAGAGCGCCTGCGTGGGGACCGTCGTGCCCTGGCGGATCGGCGTGGTGGCGTTGGGGTCGGCCCCGTCGAAGAGCGCGAGGAACGGGTCACGCCGGTTGCGCTGGACCATCTGGTAGACGGTGCGGCGAGGCGTGGCATAACTCGCCGCGAACGGGTTGTGCTGCGTGAAGCTCCACGCGCTCTCGGGCGGGAACGGATGCGCGGTGCCGGGCGAGGGGTCGAGCTGCGCGCTCGCCACGAGCAGGCTGTCGCGGAACTCCTCGGCGTCGAGCCTGCGGCGTGCGAACCGGGCGTAGGCCCTGGTGGGGATGTCGTCGGATCCGTCCGGAAGCACGCTCGCGCGTTGATAGGCCTCGCTGAGCATGATCGCCCGGTGCAGCGGCTTGATCCTCCAGCCCGAGTCCATGAACTCGGCGGCCAGCCAGTCCAGGAGCTCGGGGTGCGTGGGGCGCTGGCCCCTCGTGCCGAAGTCGTTGGGCGTTTCGACCAGCGGCCTGCCCAGGTGGTGCTGCCAGACCCGGTTGACCATCACGCGGGCCGTGAGCGGGTTGCCGCGGGCCGTGAGCCACTGCGCCAGCTCTCGACGGCCGCTCTCGCCCGTGGCGGGGTTCACGATGTCGCCGCCCAGGACCTCAAGCCAGCGCCTGGGCACCTCGGGGCCGGGCTTCTCGGGGTCCCCGCGGAGCTGGACCTTCGCGTGGTGGGGCTGGCCCTCGGCCACGGCGTAGGCGAGTTCGGGCACGGGCTTGCGGGCGTCGAGCGCGGCCCGGCGGGCATCGAGTTCGCGCCTCTTCTCGCGATACGCGGCGAGCTTCCGCACGGACTCTCGGGCGTTGGACTCGTCGAGTTCGAGCCGCCAGCCGATGCCGTCGGGGCCGCCGGGGTGGGCGTCGTGGACCTTGCCCGTGATCGTGAGCTTCTCCTCGACGGGGCTCACCCAGGCCACGGCCACCGGGCCGTCGGCCGCGGGATGCACGAAGAAGGAGCGGGGCGGCAAGGAGGTCCACACGGGGAGGGCCTCGCCGCTGGCATTGACGAAGGCCGAAGGGGTGTCGCCGTTGCGCCACACGTCGAGGCCGGGCTTGCCCAGGAGCGACTTCACCGGCTCGTCGAGCGTGGACGATCCCCCGCGCATGTCGAGGAACATCCACACCGGGTCGCCCCCCTTGGCGCCCGGATGGGGGTTGCCTGCGAGCAGGTTGCCCGTCACGTCGTCCGGCAGGGTCCACCGCCGGTTGTCGGCCCCGGCGATCTGCCACTCGACCCGCGTGGTGTCGGCCCCGTGATTCCCGAGGGGCGAGATGACCAGCCGGAGCGACTGCCCCGCGCCCACGCTCACGACCACGGGCGGAAGCTCCATCGACCCGCCGTCGGGGATTGAGCCCTCGGCCAGGACCTTCGGCGAGTTCGAGCCGGTCGTGGCCTGGCGATCGGCGTCGAGCGCCGCCTGCTCGCGGTCGAGCGCGGACTTCTGCTCAAGATAGGGCGCGTTCACGCGATCCCACTCGGCCGGGGACTGGAGCGGGACGAGGTCGCGAGGCAGGGGCTTGGGCTCGCAACCGGGGAAGGCGAAGCGGGTGCTGTCGAAGATCCCGTAGAGGGCGTAATAGTCCCGGTTCGAGATCGGGTCATATTTGTGATCGTGGCACCGGGCGCACGCGACCGAGAGGCCGAGCACGGCGCGCGTGGTGGTGTCGATCACGTCCTCGTAGGTCAGGTGCCTGTCCTTGTCGATGTCGTGCCCGAATCGCCGGGCGATCGCCAGGAAGCCGGTGGCGATCGTCTTGCGGGCGGCCTCCTCGGGCGGCAAGCCCTTCGCCAGCAGGTCGCCCGCGATCTGGTCGCGGATAAACTCGTCGTACGGCTGATCACGATTGAAACTCTCGATCACCCCGTTGCGGTACTTCCAGGCATGGGGCAGCGGGCGGTCGCTGTTCTCGCCCGCGGTGTCGGCGTAGCGCACCACGTCCAGCCAGTGGCGGCCCCAGCGCTCGCCGTAATGCGGGCTCGCCAGCAGGCGATCCACGACCTTCGCGAAGGCGTCGGGCGAATCGTCTCCCACGAAGCGATCCACGTCCTCGGGCGAAGGGGGAAGACCGGTCAGGTCGTACGAGGCGCGGCGGATCAGCGTGCGGCGGTCGGCCCGGGGTGCGAGCTTCGTGACGTTGGAGCGGGCGAGCTTGTCGAGGAGGAACGCGTCGATCGGGTTCCCGCCCGGGGGCACTTCGGGCCGGGTCACGGGCTGGAACGCCCACCAGGATTTCGCCTCGGCCAGGGTCATCGCGCCGGCCCTGGTGGAGGTCGCCTCGCGAGGGTCCGGGGCGCCTCGACGCACCCATTCCACCAGGGTCGCCACCTCGTCGGAGGAGAGCTTGCGGTCGGGCGGCATCGCCAGGTCGTCGATCTCGCGCCGGATGGCCTTGATGAGCAGGCTCTCGTCGGGCTTCCCGCGCACGAGGGCCGCGCCCTGGTCTCCGCCGCGTTCCCAGCCCGCGCGGGCGTCGAGCCGCAGTCCGCTCTCCTGGACCTTCGGGCCGTGGCACGACTCGCACCTCTTCGCGAGGATCGGGCGGACCTTCGCCTCGAAGAAGTCCACGCCGTCATCGGCCAGGGCCCGACCGCCCATCAGCGCGATCGCCGCGACGAATCCAAGCCAGCGCGCCATGAGCACCGCCCCCCTCGCCCTTGAGGTTCCCCCGGCTTGATGTTAAACAAGATTTACACGATTCACCAGGGCTTGAGGATGAAGACGTTTCACGCCGAGGGAACGCGGAGGACGCAGAGAAGGAGAATTCCGGTGGGCCGATTCCCGATTCTCCGCGTCCTCCGCGTCCCCTCGGCGTGAAACGCAATTCCCCCCGACTCCAGGCGAAGCAGCGTCCGTCAGGGGTTCACGTTTCGTAATCCGCGCGGGAGTTGGCTATGATGGATTGCCTGTGCCGCCTTCTCTCCCTCCTCGATGGACGGCCCGCCGCCATGCCCACCCCGAGAGCCCTGGCCCTTTTCGGCTCGATCGTTGCCCTGATGCTCGCGCCCTCGGCGAGGGGCGAGGACGCCCCCGCACGGACGATCGACTTCAACCGCGACATCCGGCCGATCCTCTCCAACGCCTGCAACAAGTGCCACGGGCCCGACCCCAAGGCACGCAAGGGGCTCACCAAACCGTTGCGCCTGGACACCGAGGAGGGGGCCCTGGCCGACCTCGGCGGATACGCGGCGATCGTCAAGGGCAAGCCCGACGAGAGCGAGCTCATCCGGCGGATCACGTCCGACGACGCCAACGAGGCCATGCCGCCGGTGAAGACCGGCAAGACCCTCTCGGCCCACGACAAGCAGCTCCTGACCGACTGGGTGCGCCAGGGCGCCCCCTACGCCAAGCACTGGTCGTACGCCTCCGTGACGAGGCCCCCTGTGCCCCCGGTCGGCGACTCCTCGTGGCCGAGGAACGACGTGGACCGGTTCCTGCTCGCCCGCCTGAACGCCGAACGCCTGAGCCCGTCGCCCGAGGCCTCCCGCCACGCGCTCATCCGCCGCGTGAGCCTCGACCTGATCGGCCTGCCCCCCACCGCCGAGGAGGTCGAGGCGTTCGTGAAGGACGACCGGCCATACGCCTACGAGAGGCTCGTCGATCGCCTGCTCGCGCATCCCGGATACGGCGAATACTGGGGCCGGTTGTGGCTCGACCTGGCCCGCTACGCCGACTCGGCGGGCTATGCCGACGACCCCGCGCGGACGATCTGGGGCTATCGCGATTATGTGATCCGGTCATTCAACGCCAATAAACCCTTCGATCAGTTCACGGTCGAGCAGATCGCCGGCGACCTGCTCCCGAACCCGACCGAGGACCAGCTCGTCGCCACGGCGTTCCACCGCAACACGCTGACGAACAACGAGGGGGGCACCAGCGACGAGGAGTTCCGCACCGTCGCCGTGGTCGACCGGGTGAACACGACGCTCGCGGTCTGGATGGGTACGAGCATGGCGTGCGCCCAGTGCCACACCCACAAGTTCGACCCGATCACGCAGACGGAGTACTTCCGCGTCTTCGCCATCTTCAACAACACCGAGGACGCCGACCGGCCGACCGAGGCGCCGGTGCTGGAGGTC
>JANOBY010000515.1:0-2505 GCA_031411935.1 Planctomycetales bacterium
TCCTGGGCCTGCGACAAGATGGACGAACGCTATGGGTTCCTCCAGCGCGCCGGCGTTCGCAACGTGCAGTCCTATAACGACCTGGGAGCCGAGGAGATCCTCGACCGCGTCCGCCCCGAAAGCGAGGAAGAGGCTCAGCGCATCCCGACATACATGCCCTACATCGTGATCATCGCGGACGAGATGAGCGACCTTATGATGACCGCCGCGAAGGAGGTCGAGGCCCATATCGTGCGTCTGGCGCAGAAGGCCCGTGCCGCGGGAATCCATCTGATCCTGGCCACGCAACGCCCCACGGTCGACGTGATCACGGGCCTCATCAAGGGGAATATGCCCGCCCGAATCGCATTTCAGGTCACGAGCCGAAACGATTCGCGCGTGGTGCTCGATGAGATGGGGGCCGACAAGCTGCTGGGCAATGGCGACATGCTCTTCTTGAAGCCCGGAACGTCGCACATTGTGCGTGCTCAGGGCACTTACGTTTCCGATGCCGAGGTCAACCGCGTGTGCGCTTACCTCGAGCAATATCCGGCCGAGTTCACCAAAGAACTCATCGGGCTACCCATGGGGGGTGGGGCCGGCGGCAAGGAACGAGGGGCCGCGCTCAAGGAGCGAGACGAGCTGTATGAGCCGGCGATCGAGATCATCATCCGGGAAGGCCGAGGCTCGACCTCGCTTCTTCAACGGGCTCTCGGCATCGGATATGGACGTGCAGCTCGACTGATTGACTTCATGGCGGAAGACGGAATCGTCGGCGAGTTCAAGAGCGGATCGGCTCGCGAGGTCCTCTACTCGCTGGACGAGTGGGAGGCCATGAAGAATCAGAGCGACGATCGGATGGATGAGTCGGCCGCCTGATGGATCGCCGGGAATTCCGCCAGGATCCAGCCGGAATCGGTCTGGCGCAGGTTGAACACGCCCACATGCTCGATCGGAATCGAGCCGATGTCCGATCTCCCGATCGATCGGATCAGGGTGGAGATCAGGACGCGAATGACCATCCCGTGCGCGACCATCACAACCACACCGCGCTCATGACGGCTCGCCACGGAATGGAAGACCGGCAGAATTCGGTCGTGCATCTGCTGGTACGACTCGCCCGACGGGTGGGTCGCGATCAGGTCTCCCGCGGACCAGGATTTCATGGTCTGCTCGTGGACGGTGCGTGTGTCCGACCACGCGGTTCCGCTGAGATGTCCCATCGCTCGTTCGTGGATCCCTTGCTCGATCTGGACGGAAAGTCCGCACGCCTCGGCGATGGGCTCTGCGGTCTGGATGGCTCGTCTCATGCTCGAGCAATAAACCGCGGATGGGCTTTCGTGGACAAGCCGTCCGGCCGCAGAAAGGGCCTGTTGCCTCCCCTCGGGGCCTAGCTCGACGTCGGATTCAGCTCCATGAAAGAGGTGAGGGGCGGCGGTTTTGGCATGTCGGAGCAGAAGAATCCGGGTCGTCACGCAGGTATCCCTGAGCTCTGGGTTGCCGAATGGGTCATGGAAGGACGATGATATTCTCCTGTGACCGGTCTCGTTCCGGCTCATCCCAACCAACCGCAGAACGCGGGCACCTGCTCATGGTCGCCCGCGCGAGGCTCCGTCATGCCGCAGAACGATACGGGCTCCAGGTACCGAACGATCCTTCTCTTTGGCATGCCCGGGAGCGGCAAGGGTACGCAGGGCGTGGTCCTTGGACAGCTCCCGGATCTGGTGCATGTGTCCTGTGGGGACATCTTTCGCAAGCTTCCCAAGTGGGGCGAGCTCGGCCGTGAGGTCGTCCGCTACACGTCGCAGGGGTTGCTCGTTCCCGACGATCTCACCGTACGAATCTGGAGGAGGCATGTCCAGATCCTCGAACTGCAGGAACTTCTGCTCCCGAACCAACACACGCTGATCCTGGACGGACTCCCGCGCAATTACGATCAGGCCCAGCAACTCCACGACATGCTCGACGTGATCCAGATCTTCCACCTGAACATCAGCGACACGGTGAAGGCCAGCGAGCGCCTGAAGGCCCGCGCCCTCCGCGAGAATCGCCTCGATGACATCAACGAGGAGGTCATCCGTCGCCGCCTGAATATCTATTATGAAGAGACGTTCCGCACGCTCAGCTTTTATAACCCCTCCCTGATTTGCGAGATCGATGCGACGCTCTCTCCTCTGGAGGTCCTCAAGACGATCATCAATCGGCTCGCCGACCTGAATCGCGATCGATCCGGCCTCCGACCGTCGCAAATTTCCGAGACGGTCCAGCCCTGATCCGATTTGCGGGCCCAGGGGGGATCCAGGGGGTTGTACCAATCTCACGGTTGGTTAAGGTGTTGGGCGGTAGGGACGATTCCTCTCTCCACGTCCCGGCACCCCTTCCGCTCCTCCCCGGTCTCGCTTTGAGGATCCCGAGGTATGTCGGCCCACCTTCCCGCCGAGAGTATCCCCCTGGATGAACCGCCTCATCCGTCTCACCAGGCTTTCGTCCCCGACTCCTCGGTCATCCCGGAGTTAACCTGGTCGG
>JANOBY010000516.1:0-4831 GCA_031411935.1 Planctomycetales bacterium
CGGACCCAGGCCTTGAGGACCGCCTGCCATGCGGGGTTCCGAAGGCAGGCCCAGTGCTCATTCATGCCTCCGATTGCATAGGAGCGATTTTTCAGAGGCTTGCCCTCGCCGTCCTTCTCCAGAAGGCTGATGGGATCGGCAACCGGCCTGAGGCCGAGCTGGTTTTCGTCCCAGAGGTCGCGATAGAACCGGAAGAACCCGGTCGGGCCATCGGGACCGTCGGGATCGCCCACGAGGAACTCGACGTTGAAGTGGCCGACGACCTTGACGCCCTTCTGGTGGAGCTTGGCGTTCAGGTCCTCGAACCAGTCGCCCAGTTCCTTCAGGCCTCTCACAGGAAAGTGCGCGGGGTACTCGCCGAACTGGGCGGTGTGGCCGAGGCTCCAGAAATGGGCGCCATAGAAGCCGACCTGGGCGATGTCGGGGCGTGCATCCTCGATGAACTTGAGGTAGTCGGGCGTGCCGTAGCTGTCCCAGTGGGCCAGGAGCGTCGTGAACTCCTGGAACGGCGGATTCACCGCCTGAGCCTTCGCCGTGCGGGCAGCGGGAACCCAGGCCATGGAAACCAGAAGCACGGCGGATAGGTGTGGAACCGCGGTTGGACGCACCAGTGGCATCAGTCTCTCCGATAGTGGGAGGTTCGAGGGGCCTCGTACGCGACGTCCATCTCGGGGGTTTCGATGACCTTCTGTCCCTGGTGGAGCGATTCGACTCCGGCAATCACCATGCCAGAGGTCAGCAGGGTGCGCTCGATCGGATAGTTCGCCTTTCGATGGATGACGAGTTCCTCGATGTGGCGGACGAGCGGGTTGAAGAAGTCGGCGGTGGTCGACCCGTGGCCCGGCATGGGCAGGTACATCTGGCAGGACACGATCTGGCCGTTATCGGCGCGAAGCCCCGCGTAATTGAAGTCGCGGATCGGGGCCAGGAACAGCGTGGTGCGGAATCCCCCGACATGGTCGATGAGATAGGCCAGCATGTCGGGCATGGTTTTTCGCGCCCACTCGAAGGTCACGGCGTCGGTCGGATACCCCGTCTCGACGGGCAAATTGTGGCTGCGATTCAGGGCGGCGACCATCAGCTCTCGCGTGTCGACGCGGTCGGGGGCCTCAAGCGCGGTCCACAGGGCGGGCCCCTTCAGGCTCTGCACGCGGATGATCCCACGTTCGCCGCCCTTGCGACGTTCGGACATGCACTGGGCGGTCTCCAGGCCGTGGAAGTCGTAGCTGTCCACGCCTCCGTAGCCCACGCAAACGCTCTCGACAAGGGGGGTGTCGATCGGCATGTCGATCTGGGGCAGCCGCCAGGTCACGGGGAGCGAGGAGCCGGCGAGGAACGGGAAGTCCAGGCGACGCGAGTCCTCGACCATCTCCGTGCAGCGATCCCAGGTGGTCGAGAGGTGCTTGTCGTTGAACACCGGCACGCTCCGGCCGCTCTGCTCGAACACCTTCACCACCCGTTTGAAGAACTCGTATCGCGGGTAAAGGGTCTGCCCCTTCTCGGTCTTCGGATAGTCCCCATGCTCGGCGATGATCACAACCCCGTCCACGGCCAGCTTCGAAGTGCCCAGGGTCAGGGCTTCCTCGATGGTCGGGAAGGACTTGAGATTGTGGCGCGCGATCCGCTCCCTGGACAGGTCGCCCTCGGGGGTCTGATCGATGTACACCGACGCCAAGTCCACCTGCGGGGTCACCCATCGCCCGGCCCAGTTGTAGCCCAGGGTCATCCGGTCGAGGAAGTGCTGGGCATGCGAATGCGTGCGGACTTCCGTCCCGAGGAAGGCGACCTTTTTTCGATCTCCCTGGGAGCCCGCCCTCGCGAGCGCGGGGGCCATCAAGAAGGCGGAGGCGGACTGTGCCAGAAATTGACGACGGCTTGTCATGGCATGCTCGCAAGGGCAGGGGAGGACCGGCGCGGTCCGAGGATGCGGAGCGTGGAGCCTCATCCTAATGGGCGGGACGGCCCGAATCATCCACCCTCCGCCGGAGCCCGCCGATTGAAAATCGAGGGCCAATCCCCTAGGGTACTGGATTCAGGAGAAACCATCTGGCCTCTTGCTCACCGAGTTCACATGAAGATCGCACGCATCCAGGCGTTCCGGGTCGAGCTCCCCCTGCGAGAGGGGAACTACAAATGGTCGGGCGGAAAGTCGGTCACGGTCTTCGACAGCACGGTCGTCGCCGTGGAAACCGACACCGGGCTCGTCGGCCACGGCGAGGTCTGCCCGCTCGGACCGTTCTACCTGCCCGCCTATGCGGAGGGCGTGAGGGCCGGCATCCGGGAGCTTGGCCCCCACCTGATCGGCGAAGACCCCACTCAATTGCTGCGTCTCAACCGCCGCATGGATGCGGCCCTGAAGGGGCACCCTTACGTCAAGTCGGCGATCGATATCGCCTGCTGGGACCTTCTCGGTCAGGTCGCGGGGCTTCCCGTGTGCACGCTCCTCGGGGGACGATTCGGGGAGAGCGTGACCCTCTATCGCGCGATCTCGCAGGAATCTCCCGAGGAGATGGCCGAGAAGGTCGCCGGATACCGCGCCGAGGGGTACACCCGGTTCCAGCTCAAGGTCGGCGGGGACCCGGACGTCGATATCGCCAGGATCAAGGCCGTGGCCGCGAAGCTCGTGCCCGGCGACCGACTGGTGGCCGACGCCAACACCGGGTGGCTCATGCACGAGGCCGCCCGCGTGGTCCGGGCCGTTCGTGACATCGACGTGTACATCGAGCAGCCCTGCTTGAGCTATGAAGAATGCCTGGCGATCCGCCGCCGGACCGATCATCCCTTCGTCATGGACGAATCGATCGACGGCATGGATGTGCTCCTGCGAGGTCATGCCGACGGGGGCATGGACGTCGTGAACCTCAAGATCAGCAAGTTCGGCGGCCTGACCAAGACCCGGCAGGCCCGCGACCTCTGCGTGTCGCTGGGGCTCGGCATGACGATCGAGGACAGTTGGGGCGGCGACATCACCACGGCGGCGATCGCCCACCTCGCCCACAGCACGCCCACCGAGAACCTCTTCACGACGACCGACTTCAACAGCTATGTGACCGTGAGCAACGCCGAAGGGGCCCCGCAACGCGAGCAAGGCCGGATGGCGGCCTCGACCGCTCCGGGCCTGGGCGTCAAACCCAGGTTGGACGTTCTCGGGGCTGCCCAGGTTGAGATCGCGTAAGGATCGCAACGGTTCAGGTGTTTGACTTCCCTAACCACCCTCCGAGTGTTTTGTCATCTGGCACGTCCGCCGACTGGAACGAGGATTGCGAACTGCTGGAATGGATGGCAGAGCCCCGCTGGAGTTCGCGCGAGCTTGGGTGTCCCTCGGGCGATCCTTTCGAAGACGGGTTTGATGGAAGAACCACGATATGCCACTGTCGGATGAGCCGTCCGTACCCCCGAGAGCCGTCCAACCGCACGTGGTCGAGCGTGGGATGACGGCTGCCCTGGTCGGTTTATGGGTGAACCTCGTCCTCGTGGTCGTCAAGCTTGTGGCCGGGATTCTGGGCCACTCGTACGCGCTCGTGGCCGACGCGATCGAGTCTTCCACCGACATCTTCTCGTCGCTGATCGTGTACGGCGGGCTCCGCATGACCACGCGTCCCGCGGACGAGGACTATCCCTACGGTTACGGCAAGGCCGAGACCCTGGCCGCCGCGGTCGTGTCGCTCATGCTTTTCGGGGCCGCCGTGGGGATCGCGGTCGCCGCGATCCGCGAGATTCTCACGCCTCACCACCTCCCCGCGCCGTTCACCCTGGTGGTGATCGCGGTGGTGGTCGTCGTGAAGGAGGTCCTGTCGCGGAAGGTCCAACAGGTCGGCAACGAGGTGGGGAGCAATGCGGTGAAGGCCGACGCCTGGCATCATCGCAGCGATGCCCTGACCTCCGCTGCGGCGTTCGTGGGGATCTCGATCGCGATCTGGGGCGGCGAGGGATGGGAGCCCGCCGACGACTGGGCGGCGCTCGTGGCCGCGGTGATCATCGCGGTCAACGGGCTCCTCCTCCTCCGGCCCGCCATCCGCGACCTGATGGACCGCATGCCCGAAGGGACGCACAACGAGCGAATCACGGCCGCGGCCCACGCGGTGGAGGGCGTTCAGGCCCTGGAGAAGCTCAGGGTCCGCAGGCTCGGGACCGAGTTCTTCGTGGACCTCCACGTGCAGGCCGACCCCGAACTCTCCTTGCGAGAAGCCCATATCGTTGGCGGCAAGGTCAAGAGCGCCATCCGAGCGGCCGTGCCTCAGGTCGCGGGCGTGCTGGTTCACATGGAGCCTCACGAACCTCCGAACCACTCGGGATAATCTTGGATTCGGAAATTTCTTGAAAGCCGCATTTGTGCGGATTGAGCATTTGATGATCGAAAGTTGTCTCAGGATCGTCCCGTAAGGTGGAAGGACAGACGAGAGGGCAGGACTCTCTACGGACAATGTCCCAGGCCGTGGGACGCAGGAAAGGCGCCCCACGGCCCGAGGACGACTCAACCCAACCGGCGTCGCCTCGCCAGAGCGATGATCCCGGACCCGACAACCAAACCGAGGAAACTCGCTGGTTCCGGTACCGAGGAGGCGAATGTCAGGTTGTCCATCGCAAAATAGGCGGGGGTTGTGAGCCCGAACTCGTTGCTCTGCGAGCCCGAGATGTTGAAGAAGATCTGGCTGGCGTTCTCCAGGGGCGAGAGGTCCATGTAACGCCAGTCGCTGACGATGTAGTCGAGACTGCTGTCCGAGGACCGCAAGTCGGCAAGATAAAAATCGACTTGAGTGTTGATCAGGTTGTCATTCGCATCCAGGCCGTAAGCCGTGAGCTTCAACCAGTCGGCGCGAGTGCCGTCGAT
>JANOBY010000517.1:0-1754 GCA_031411935.1 Planctomycetales bacterium
TCGAACCGGCGGATCAACAGCATCTGGCGCAGCCAGCCCAGGGCCTGATTGCGCGATACGATCGGCTTGGGCTCGGTCTGCACTTGCGCCATCGCATCCGTCTCCTGTTCCGTACCAGTGTTCATGAATTGAGCAAGAGGGCGGCCAGGGGCAGCCTGAACCTAGATCGCGGGGAGACGATCGTTGGGGTGGTTCGGTCGTTCCGATGACGAGCCCGGAACTCTCGAGACTTGTCTCGAACCGCACCCGTACCAGACTTTAAGTTTAACGAAAGATCGCGATAAGAGGAATGGGGTTCGTTTTCGCTTCCCTTCATGTCGGCCAAAGGGCATTTCGCGGGCGAATTTACGAGAATCTGCCCGCCACTCCCTGCCGTCATCGCAGGAGTTGCCGGAGGACATAGGGCAAGATCCCTCCGTGCTCGTAGTATTTGATTTCCTGGGGGGTGTCAATCCGTACGGTGGCGGTGAACTGGTGCGTGACCCCGTCGCCCCGCGTGGCCGTGACCGTCACATCGCGGCCCGCCTGGAAGTCGGACCTGAGGATCTCGGGCAGGCCTTCGATGGAGTAAAGCTCCTCGCCCGTGAGACCCAGGGTCTCGGCACTGTCGCCCGCCCCGAACTGGAGGGGGAGGATGCCCATCCCGACGAGGTTGGACCGGTGGATCCGCTCGTAACTCTCGGCGATCACCGCGCGGATGCCGAGCAGGTTCGGTCCCTTCGCCGCCCAGTCGCGCGATGACCCCGAGCCGTACTCCTTGCCGGCCAGGACGATCAGAGGGACGCCCTCGCTCCGGTAGCGTTCGGAAGCCTCGAAGATGCTTGTCACGTCGCCTTCGGGGAGCTTGCGGGTCACGCCGCCCTCGGTCCCGGGCGCCAGCCTGTTGCGGAGCCGGATGTTGGCGAAGGTCCCGCGCACCATGACCTCGTGGTTGCCTCGTCGCGACCCGTACGAGTTGAATTCGGAATGATCCACGCCGTGGTCCGTCAGGTACTTTCCTGCGGGGCCCTGGACCTTGATCGACCCGGCCGGGGAGATATGGTCGGTGGTGATCGAATCCCCGAGCACCGCGAGCACCCGCGCATCGCGGATCTCCGTCAGCGCCGGTGGCTCCTTGGTCATGCCCTCGAAGTAGGGCGGATGCTTCACGTAGGTGGATTGGGGATCCCACTCGTAGAGGTCGCCGGTCGGGACGGGCAACGTCCTCCAGCGCTCGTCTCCCTCAAAGACATGGTCGTAATTCTTGCGGAACATCTCGACCCGCACCGACTTGAGGATCGTGTCCTGCACGTCCCCCTGGCTCGGCCAGATGTCGCGAAGAAAGACGGGCTGCCCGTCCTTGCCCTGGCCGAGGGGCTCGGTGGTGAGGTCCAGATCCATGGTCCCGGCCAGGGCGTACGCGACCACCAGCGGGGGCGAGGCGAGGTAATTGGCCCGGACCTCGGAGTTGATCCGGCCCTCGAAGTTCCGGTTGCCCGAGAGCACGGCCGCGGTCACGAGATCGTCCTCGTGGATGGCCTTGGTGATCTCGGCCGAGAGCGGCCCTGAGTTGCCGATGCAGGTGGTGCACCCATAACCGACGGTCTGGAACCTGAGCGCGTCGAGGTAGGGGGACAGCCCGGCGTGGTCGAGGTAGTCGGTCACGACCTTCGAGCCTGGCGCGAGGCTCGCCTTGACCCAAGGCTTCGTGGTCAGGCCACGCTCGACGGCCTTCTTCGCCACGAGGCCGGCGGCGACCATCACCGACGGGTTCG